>NZ_CP171131.1:940045-1253393 GCF_043187535.1 Luteimonas sp. WGS1318 | reverse complement strand
GCCTCCGGGAAAGCCGCACCCGATGCGAACCGGTACGCCCAACGCAGCCGCGCCCGCGCCTGAGCAGGGCGTGGCGCACCGGGCGTGCGTTGGGGGCGGCGCAGCGGGGGCGCGTGGCGCGCGTCAACGCTGCAGCGCGCGGTCCTGGACTAGCGTGTGCAGCCTTCCAGCGTCAGCGACTGGCCCTGCCGCACCGCATACGCCGGTGCCCGCAGATTGTTCGCACGCCCCAGTGCGGCGACATCGCAGCCGTAACGCTGGGCGATCGCGCCGAGGGTTTCGCCGCGGGCGACGCGGTGGGTGCGCGCGGGTGCAGGCGCAGCCTGCGGCGGACGCGGCGCGGCCGGGGCGGGTGCGATCGCGGCCGGCGGCACGTCGCCGGTTGCCGGCAGCACTTCGATCGCGCCGGTGCGCACGATCGCCGCGCGCGGATCGCTGTTGACCAGTTGCGCCGCCAGATCGGCCCGCGCGCCGCGCGCACACCACTGCCGGTACAGGCCGGCCATGCGCACCGTGCCGTTGAGCGTGGTGCCTGCCGGAATCAGCGTCTCCGCCTCGTAGCTGGGATTGAGGTTGCGCAGCGCGCGCATGTAGCCGTCGCGGGTGTTGCCGTTGCCGAGGCAGATCGTCAGCTCGTAGACCGATGCGGGACGCTCCAGCGTGAACGTCGCGGGACGGGTGTCGACGCGCGGGAAGGTCAGGCCGTATTCCTCCGGATGCAGGTACAGCCAGGCCGCGGCGATCACCATCGGCACGTAGTCCTTGGTTTCGGCCGGGAACTGGTTGTAGATGTCGGGATCCCAGAACCGCCGGCCGTTGGCCTCGCGGTAGATCCGCAGCGCACGACCCTCGCCGCCGTTGTAGGCGGCCAGCCAGTATTCGATCTCGTTGCCGTGCTGGGCGAAGCGTTCGTTGAGGTAGACCGCGGCGGCGTCGGCGGCCAGACGCGGGTCGTAACGCGTATCGAAGCCGGTGCCATCCGGCCCGAGGCCGAAGCGGCGACCGGTCGCCGGCATGAACTGCAGCGGCCCGGCGGCGCCGGCGCGCGAGCGCGCATGCACGCGGCCATTGGATTCCTTGGCCAGGATGCCGAACAGCAGCGCCTCGGGCAGGCCGCTGCGCTTGAACGCCGGTGACATCAGGTGCTGCATGTACTGGTAGTTCTCGTGGCTGGTGATCAGCGACACGCGCATGTCGGTGAGCCAGCGCCGGATCGAGGCCTGCACCGCGGGATTGAGCTCGACCATGCGCTTGAAGCGCTCGTCCTCGGTCAGCAGTGCAGCCGCACTGGCCGCGGCCGGCACGTCGGCGGTGGGCAGCGCGCCTTCCTCCAGAAGCGCGGGATCGCTGCCGTCGGCGCCCTGCCCGGCCTGGGCATCGGCATCGGCCTTGAGCAGGCGCTTGTAGGTCGTCAACAGCTGCGACACGCTGCAGCTGCGCTGGCGCTCACAGGCCAGGATCACGTCCTCCATGTCTTCGAGCGCCGCATTGCTCGCGTCCAGGCCCGCGGGATCGTCGTTGGCGATCTGCACCAGCGCCTGGCGATAGCGCGCTTCGGCGTCGACCATGCGCTGCTCCAGCGCGTCGTTGGCCTCCCGGTCGCGGCGCGACTGCGCGTTCGCATCGGTGGCGTGGCAGCCGAGGGCCAGCACGAGCGCGGACGCACCGAGTCGGACGATCAGGGAAGCGGGCATGGGCATCGGCACGGGGTCCTGCGAACGGGGCACGCAGGGTAGCCCCCGCCGTCGAAAGGGGGCAAGGCGCGTGGCAGCACGCAGTCGCTAGAATCGCGCCATCTGTTTCCCTGGACCACGCACATGGATCCGATCCTCGTCGGCAAGGCCGTCACCACACCGGACGCGGGCCAGGTGCACCTGCTGCCGCGGCTCGCCAACCGGCACGGTCTGGTGGCCGGCGCCACCGGCACCGGAAAGACGGTCACGCTGATGACGCTGGCCGAGGGCTTCTCGCGGATCGGCGTGCCGGTGTTCATGGCCGACGTGAAAGGCGACGTGGCCGGCCTCGCAGTGCCGGGCGAGGCCTCCGAACGCGTGCTGCAGCGCGCGGCGGAGCTCGGCGTTGCCGGCTATGCGCCCGAGGCCAGCCCGGTCGTGTTCTGGGACCTGTTCGGCGTCTCCGGCCATCCGGTGCGCACGACGGTCAGCGAGATGGGTCCGACGCTGCTGGCGCGCATCCTCGAACTCAACGACACCCAGTCGGGCGTGCTCGACATCGTGTTCAAGCTCGCCGACGACCGCGGCCTGCTGCTGCTCGACCTCGACGACCTGCGCGCGCTGCTGGCGCTGGTGGCCGAGGAGCGCAAGACCGTCTCCACCGAATACGGCCTGGTCAGCGCGCCGTCGATCGCGGCGATCCAGCGTGCCCTGCTGCGCCTGGACCAGGATGGCGGCACGCAATTCTTCGGCGAACCGGCGCTCGAGCTCGCCGATCTGATGCGCACCCGCACCGACGGCCGCGGCGTGATCGGCATCCTCGCTGCCGACCGGCTGGTGCTCAAACCGCGGCTGTACGCGACCTTCCTGCTGTGGCTGCTGTCGCAGTTCTACGAAACCCTCCCCGAGGTCGGCGATCTCGATCGGCCCAAGCTGGTGTTCGTGTTCGACGAGGCCCACCTGCTGTTCGGCGACGCACCGGCGGCGCTGCAGCAGCGCATCGAACAGGTGGTGCGGCTGGTGCGCTCCAAGGGCGTGGGCGTGTACTTCTGCTCGCAGTTCCCCGACGACGTGCCCGACGCCGTACTCGGCCAGCTCGGCAACCGCGTGCAGCACGCCCTGCGCGCCTACACGCCGCGCGACCAGAAGGCCGTGCGCACGGCCGCGCAGACCTTCGTCGCCAATCCCGCGCTCGACGTCGCTGCCACGATCGCCACGCTGGGCACAGGCGAGGCGCTGGTGTCGATGCTGCAGGACAAGGGCGTGCCGATGCCGGTCGAGCGGGTGCTGATCGCGCCGCCGCGGTGCCGCATGGGCGCGATCAGCGATGCCGAACGCGCGACGGTGCGTGCCGGCAGTCCGGTGGGCGCGAAGTACGACACCGCGATCAACCGCGAATCGGCGGCCGAACGGCTGGCGCAGCGCGCCGAAGCCGGCGCCGTCGACGCCCCCCCTGCGAAGGGCCGAAGCGCGGGTACACAGGCGGCATCGAACGAAGGCGGCATCGGCCGCATGGTCAACGAGTTCCTGTTCGGCACCAGCCGGCGCCAGGGCGCAGTGCAGGCCGCCGGCAAGCAGGCGGTGCGCACGGTGACCAACCGGATCATGCGCAACATCCTCGGCGGGATCCGGCTGAAATGAGCACCTGCCCGGTTCCCGGCTCCGCCTGCCAGGTGGCGCGCATGCGCGGCCCGAAGTGCGTTCGCAGCGCGTGCATGCGGCGTGTCCTGCGTGCTGCCACGTGCCCTCCGGCAGCGTGCGCGACGGGGCTCGCACCGCGTCGGGTTCGCAGATGAGCCGCTGGCGACCGCCCGCAGAGAAAAGCACGGCGCTGATCACGCCCGACGGGCATGCACGACTGAAGGCCGAACTCGACGATCTGTGGCGCGTGCGCCGGCCCGACGTCGTGCGTGCGCTGTCGGCCGCGGCCGCCGAGGGCGACCGCTCGGAGAACGCCGAATACACCTATCGCAAGAAGCAGCTGGGCGAGATCGACCGCCGCGTGCGGTATCTGAGCAAGCGGCTGGAGGCGCTGCGCGTGGTCGACACCGCACCGTCCGATCCGGACGCGGTGTTCTTCGGCGCGCACGTCGAGCTGGAAGACGTCGACAGCGGTGAATGCAGCCGCTACCGCATCGTCGGCCCGGACGAGACCGATGCCCGGCTCGGCTGGATCAGCATCGATTCGCCGCTGGCCCGCGCGCTGCTGAAGAAGCGCGTCGACGACGAATTCCCGGTCGAACTGCCCGGCGGCCCGCGGGTCTTCGCGGTGCTGGCGGTGGAGTACGGCGCCGGGTGAACGTGGGCACGCACGGAAGGCGCCACCGGTCGCATGCCCTTCCCTCCGTTCTGGCGGCGCTGCTCGCCTGCGGCGTGTCGGCCTGCACGCAGGACCTCGCACACGACGCGCCGTCCGCACGCGGCGCCGCCGCAGCCGGGGCGCATGCGGCGACCGGATCCGATGCGCACGCGCATGCACATGCAGCGCTCGCGCAGCGCCTGCGCGGCTTTCCGATCGAACGCGGACCACCGCCGCGCAGCCCCCGGGCCGCCGACGACGAACGGTTTCGGCTGGGCGCGTTCTGGCGCGCGCGCAGCGATACCCATCAGTTCGGCCCGGACTTCGCCGCGCGGGCCGATGCGGTTCTCGCGCTCGCCGGCGACACCCCGGCGGATGCCGCGTTGCGGACGCTGCGCGAGGTCGTCGCGGCCCGCCTGCCGGCCTGGCAATCGCTGGTCGACTACAACGCCTCCGGCCGCATGCGTGACGACGGCGGCGACGGCGGCCGAGAACGGCTGCCCGGTGCGATCGCCGCACTCGATGCGATCGAAGCGGCGGTCTGGACCTATCTCGATGCCGTCGATGCCGAAGCCGGGAGCGAAGAGGCTGCCTCCCGCTGAAGCGGCGCTCCCTGCAGCCACTCGAGGCGCATGGCCACGTACAAGGTCACGCACAGCGGCATCGCAATCCGGGTCGGCATCACGACGTGCCGCCGCGCGCCACGCAGAAGTGTCAGTCGACCCGTTCCATGTCGAAGATCTGCCGGTCCGAGAACGCCATGAACCAGCCGGTTCTCGAGGTAAAGCCCTTGTCCGGCAGCTCGGTGCCCGGCGCCACCCGGCACAGCACGAACGCCGCCGACGATGCGCATTGCAGGCCCGCGCCGGCCGGCACGCCCGGAAACAGGCCGGCCTGCTCGAAACCGGCGAGCGGCAACAGCGCCAGGCCCTCGCCCTGGAACATCGCCAGCCAGCCGCGGCCTTCGGCACGCACGGTGAGCTGCGCGCCGGCCGGCATCGTGCCGGCGTCGCCGGCCGGGCGATAGGTCCCGCTGAGGCCGTCGGCCTGCGCGGCACCGGCGCCCAGCGCGAGGATCAGCGCGGACAGGACCAGCACCGCGCGGCGGCTCATCCCAGCACCTCGTCGACCTCGCCGTAGAGGTCGTGCTCGTCGCTGCCCATGATCGCGACATCGACGAAGTCGCCCGGCTGCAGGCCGGCGTCGCGCCCGTCCTGGATCTGCACGACGCCGTCGATCTCGGGCGCGTCGCCCATCGAGCGCGCGATCGCGAGATCGCCATCGACCGCATCGACCAGGCAGGTCTGCACGGTGCCGACCTTGGCCTCGAGCCGCGCGGTCGAGATCTCCGCCTGCTTCTCCATGAAGCGCGCGAGGCGCTCCTGCTTCACCGCTTCGGGCACCGGGTCGGGCAATGCATTGGCCGTCGCGCCAGTGACCGGCGAGTAGGCGAACGCGCCGACGCGGTCGAGCTGCGCCTCGTCGAGGAAGTCGAGCAGCTGCTGGAAATCGTCCTCGGTCTCGCCGGGGAAGCCGACGATGAAGGTGCTGCGGATCGTCAGTTCCGGGCAGATCTCGCGCCAGCGCGCGATGCGCTCGCGGGTCTTGTCGATCGCGCCCGGGCGCTTCATCAGCTTGAGAATGCGCGGGCTGGCGTGCTGCAGCGGCACATCGAGATACGGCAGCAGCTTCGGCATGCCGTCGGCGTGGCGCTCGGTCATCAGCGGGATGATGTCGTCGACGTGCGGATACGGATACACGTAATGCAGGCGCGTCCACACGCCGAGTTCCGACAGGCCCTCGCACAGCGCCTTCATGCGCGTGGCGTACTGGCGCTCGCGCCAGGTGCGCTCGGCGTAGCGCACGTCGACGCCGTAGGCCGAGGTGTCCTGCGAGATCACCAGCAGTTCGCGCACGCCGCCGCGCACCAGCTTCTCGGCTTCGCGCAGCACGTCGTCGACCGGGCGCGAGACCAGATCGCCGCGCATCGACGGAATGATGCAGAAGCTGCAGCGATGGTTGCAGCCTTCGGAAATCTTAAGATACGCGTAGTGCTTGGGCGTCAGCTTGATGCCGATGTCGTCGGCCGCCGCGCGGCGCGGCACCAGATCGAGAAACGGGTTGTGCGTCTGCGGCGCCGCCGAGTGCACCGCGCGCATCACCGAGCCGTAGTCCTGCGGGCCGCTGATCGACAGCACACCGGGATGCGCCTCGCGGATCACCTCTTCGCGCTTGCCCAGGCAGCCGGTGACGATGACCTTGCCGTTCTCGGCGATAGCCTCACCGATCGCGTCCAGCGATTCGGTCACCGCCGAATCGATGAAGCCGCAGGTATTGACGACGACGACGTCGGCATCGTCGTAGCTGGGCACGATGTCGTAGCCCTCGACCCGCAACTGGGTGAGGATGCGTTCGGAATCGACGAGGGCTTTCGGACAGCCGAGACTGACGAAACCGACCTTGGGATTGGCTGCGGACATGGGGACCGTGGCTGGACAGGAAGTGGGGGCCGGTGCGCGGACGGGCGGCGGCGCGGCCTGCGCCGGCCGGCAATGCGCACGGGTCGCGCAGTATACCGCCGGTGTTCCACCGCCCGCGGCCGGGGGCCCCGGGCTCGGTTAGACTCGGGCCGGTCAGGTGAACACGCCGGAGATCGCCATGGGTCGGGACATCGTCGTCGCCACGCCATCCGGTCCGGTCGCTGCCTGGCGCGCCGACCCGCCGTACAAGGCGGCCGCCAAGGGCGCCATCGTCGTGATCCAGGAGATCTTCGGCGTCAACGCGCACATCCGCAGCGTCGCCGACGGCTATGCCGCCGCCGGTTACGTCGCGATCGCGCCCGCCCTGTTCGACCCGGTGGCCCGCAACGTCGAGCTCGGTTACGACGCCGACGGCTTCAAGCGGGGGCTGGCCCTTGCCGGTGAACTGGGCCTGGATGCGGCGGTCGGGATCGTCCGCGCGACGCGCGACCTGTTACAGCAGGACGGACACCGCCAGATCGCGGTCATCGGCTTCTGCTGGGGCGGCACCGTGGCGTTTCTCGCCAATACACGGCTCGGCCTTGCGGCGGTGAGCTATTACGGCGCGCGCACCGTGCCCTTCCTCGACGAACCCCTGCAGGCGCCGATGCTGTTCCATTTCGGCGCCCACGACAGCGCCATTCCCGCCGCCGACATCGAGGCGCACCGCCGTCACCAGCCCGATGCCGAGCTCCACGTGCACCCGGCCGGCCACGGCTTCAACCGCGACGTCGACCCCACGCATTACGACGCCGACGCGGCGGCCGAGGCACGCCGGAAGACCATGAGATTCCTCGCCACAGCCCTGCGCTGAAGGACGGACCGCCATGCCCCTGTCTGCCCGTTACGCCCTCGACCCGCGCCTCGCGGACGACACCCACCCTCTCGCCACCCTGGACCTGTGCGAGGTGCGGCTGATGGACGATGCCAACTATCCGTGGCTGGTGCTGGTGCCGCGGGTGGCCGACGCGCGCGAGCTCATCGATCTGGATGCGGCGCAGCGGCGAACCCTCACCGACGAGATCGATCTCGCCGCGCGTGCGCTTCGGGACGCGTTCCGGCCGTTCAAGCTCAACGTCGCGGCCCTCGGCAATCTGGTGCCGCAACTGCACGTGCACGTGATCGGGCGCAACCAGGACGATCCCGCGTGGCCCGCACCCGTCTGGGGCCGGGTCGCCGCGCGGCCCTACTCGCCCGAGCAGCTGATCGAGCGGATCAGCGTGCTGCAGGCCGCACTTCCGCGCTGAGTCGGCGCGCGCGGACGACGCGCATGCCAGTGCCGACATCGTGACCACAGCGGCGGTCCCGGCGGAGACGCATGCAGACGCCATGAGCACGAGCCGCGTGCCCATCCACGCCATCGCGGCGATCGCCTGAATCGGAAGGTCGCGCATGAAGATCGCCCGCGACGCGGCGATCGGCCGGCCATCCAGCGTGACCATGCGGATACCCGGCAGGCGCTTTACCCAGATCTGGCCGCCTGCCTATGTGTGCATCGCCACGAACACCTTCGGGCTGACGACCCGCCACACCAGTTGCAGGCCCATACCGACGTGTTGCCCGCCGCGCGGCCTCGATCGCAGGGGAGGTCTCGCCACCCCGCCACATCGATGGATCAAGACGGCGACGACGATCAACGCATCGACATCACTGCGGCCAGGCGAAGCTCGCGACCCGCAGACAGCGGTGGCGCTTCATCGCGCTGCGATGGCGCCGGCGCCTGCTGCGCCTTGAACGCTGCCCACGCAGCGTCCTTGCGTGACAGATCCGACGATCAGGTCCGCGGCAGCGTGACCCCGGTCTGGCCCTGGTACTTGCCGCCGCGGTCGCGGTACGACGTCTCGCAGACTTCGTCGGACTGGAAGAACAGCATCTGCGCCACGCCCTCGTTGGCGTAGATGCGCGCCGGCAGCGGCGTGGTGTTGCTGAACTCGAGCGTCACGTGCCCTTCCCACTCCGGCTCCAGCGGGGTGACGTTGACGATGATGCCGCAGCGCGCATACGTGCTCTTGCCGAGGCACACCACCAGCACGTCGCGCGGAATGCGGAAGTACTCGACCGTGCGCGCCAGCGCGAAGGAGTTCGGCGGGATAATGCATTCGTCGGCCTCGACGTCGACGAAGCTGCCCGGATCGAAGTGCTTCGGGTCGACGATCGTCGAGTTGATGTTGGTGAAGATCTTGAACTCGCGCGAGCAGCGCACGTCGTAGCCGTAGCTCGACGTGCCGTAGCTGACGATCCGTTGCCCGTCCGCCTGCTTGACCTGCCCCGCCTCGAACGGCTCGATCATGCCGCCGGGCTGCTCGGACATGCGGCGGATCCAGCGGTCGCTTTTGATGGTCATGCAGGCTCCTGTGCGCGGGGCGCGCGGCGGGGTCCGCATTGTATGTCAGGCCCTGGCGCGGCATGGGCAGCCAAAAAAATCCAGTCTAGGACGGCCGCCAGCATCGGGAGCAGCTCCGTGACCGTGTGGCGCATCGGTATCGTGCGTCGAAGCTCGGCGGTGGGCGCGCTGAACGTCATCGCATCGAGCAGTCTGTGTATCACCTCGTCGCCACTGATCCCGAGGATCACCGCACCGAGGATCCGGCCCGCGGCATGTTCCACCGGCTACATGGAACCCTGGGTCTCGCCGTTCTCGACCGCGCGCCCGACCAGCGCCATGGGCCAGATCGCCACGCGCACCGGGTGACCAGCGCCACGGGCCGCGCGCTCCGTCATGCCGTCCTGGCCAAGCGGCGGGTGATACACAGCGTGTAGGCCGTGAGGCGACCCCGACGCGGCGCGCACCGTCGAACAAATTGGCCGCGGCGATCCACGCGCTTCGGCCCGCATCAATGCACATGCCCAGGCAGTGCAGCCAACCCGCGGCCTGGCGGGTCAATCCATTCCACTCCTGTAACGGACAATTCGATCTGGCTGTTAGTCAATATCTGGCGGCCCAAGGAGGGACTAGCGGCGACATTACGGTAGTGTTAAGTTTTCGAGGCGCCATTCTGCGCCCGTTCATATAACGCTGGGGACACAAACGATGAAGAACAGGGGAATTGTCTTGACCCGCAGTCCGCTGAGCTCGGCCTTGCTGATCGCACTGATCGCGACGACCGGCTCTGTCGCGGCACAGGCGCAGGAAGCCGCGAGTCAGGAAGAAGAAGGTGTGGCCGAAGTGACCGGACCGCGCACGGCCACTGATTTGGATACGGTCGTCGTCACAGGCTCGCGCATCCGTCGCGCCGGGTTCGACACGCTTGAACCGGCCACAGTGGTCACCCGCGAACAGATCCAGGCGCAGGGCTTGACGAACGTCGCAGACGCGCTCAATCGAACCCCAGGCTTCGCCGGAAGTCTGACCCCCGACGGTGGCCAGTCGTCCTTTAACGTCGGCACCAACTTCATCAATCGTTTCAATCTCGGGACGAATCGCTCGCTGACGCTCGTGAACGGCCGGCGCTTCGTGTCAAGCAATCCCGCAACTCAGTTCAGCGGCGTAGCCGCCGGTCTGCAGGTCGACCTCAACGCGATCCCCACTCACATGGTGGAACGCATCGAGAACGTCGCCGTAGGCGGTGCACCTACGTATGGCTCGGACGCAATCGCCGGCGTGACCAACGTGATCCTGCGCCGGGATTACGAAGGCGCGGCCTTCAACATGGGCTATGGGGTAACCGAGCGTGGCGACAATGACCGCTTCAATTTCTCCGGCCTCATTGGTGCCAACTTCGGCGAGAACGATCGCGGCAACATCACGTTCTCGATCTCTTATGACAAAGTGGATGGCGTACTCGGTACCGAACGTGAGTTCATCGCCCGCCAGGTCGGCAATGTCACCAATCCGCTGGCCTCCCAGGTCGCACCAGGTCGCACGCCCGCAAATGATGGCCGCCTGAACCCCAATACTCCGTTCAACACCGGCGGCTTGATGGCATCCCCAACGCCGTACTGATCCGGGACTCACGCATCTATGCGCTGACACCCGGCGGCGTCCTGCTCAATCCCGCTGCAACCTACAAGGCAGGCACCGGCAATACGGTGCTCAACGGCTTTGGTGCCGGCAACAACACGTACCTGCAGTTCGATCCGTCCGGCAATCTTGTCTCCTACAACCCCGGCATCGGATTCAACCAGCAGAGCGCGAGCGGCGGTGACGGCTGGAACCTGGCAGAGCACACCCAGCTGACGTCGGAACTCGAGCGGAAGACCGTCAATCTCAACACCCGATGGAACATCGTTGACGGCGTCGATGTCTTCTTCGAGGGACTTCATTACCAGGCTGACGCAGTCGAGCTCGTCGACCAGACGCCATTCCAGTCGACATTGTTCGGAGGAACCAGCGGCGCCCTGCGTGTAAGCGCTACGCATCCGCTCCTCACCCAACAGGCTCGTGACACACTGACCTCCCTCGGAATCACCAGCTTCGGTCTTGGCCGGGCATCGCGCGACCTCTATAACAACGCATCCAGCAGCAGCACGAAGCTGAGCCGGGCAGTCGTCGGCTTCGATGGCTCCTTCGAACTCGCCGACCGAGTCTTTTATTGGGAGGCTTACAGCAACTATGGTCGCAGCGAATCGTTCAATTTCGGCACCGGCCTGAATCAGCAGCGTTTTGTCAACGCGATCAATGTCACGCGCAATGCGCTGGGGCAGCTGGTGTGCGACCCGCTTGCCCGCAACGCCACCTATCTCACACCGGGAAGCAACGGGTTTGCAGGTGGACCCGTTCCCGTCGCCGATCCGAACTGTGTCCCGTTGGATCTCTTCGGCGAGGGGCGTCCCAGTGACGCAGCGCTCCGCTACGTCACCTATCCGACCCGTGCGAGGTCGCTGCTGGAACAGCAGGTCTACAACGCGAACATCTCGAGCTCGCTGTTCGATCTGTGGAGTGGCCCACTCCTGTACAGCTTGGGATACGAACGGCGTATCGAACGCGGCTCGTTCGAACCGGACGCAGCGCTCAACGCGGGCCTCGGAAGAAGTGTGCCCATTACCCCGCTGCGGGGCCAGTACGGGACCAAGGAATGGTTCGGCGAGCTGATCATCCCGCTCGTCGACCCCTCCAGCAACATCCCCGGCCTTCAGAAGCTGGAACTGGTCGGAAAGTATCGCAACGTCGAGAACGAAGTGAACGGCGAGTTCGATACCTACACCTATGGCTTGCAGTGGAAGCCATTCAACGACGTTGAAGTGCGCAGCAACTTCACACGCTCGCTTCGCGCCCCTGCGATCACCGAGTTGTTCTTGCCGATCTCGAGTGCATTCAGTCAAGTTCCTGATTCTTGCGACTCACGCAACATCTCGGGTGGAACGAAGCCCGACGTACGTCGTCAAAACTGCGCAGCGTTTCTTCAGTTCTATGGACTTCCTGCAGGAGGCTTCACCTCGACGGCAGTGGGTGCGACCATTCCGATCACCACGGGCGGCAACCCGAGCCTGGCGAACGAATCTGCGGATTCCTACAGCTACGGCTTCACATGGGCACCCTCTTGGGACGCACTTCGTGGGTTCGTGTTCTCAGCCGACTACTACAACATCGACATCAGCGGCGTGATCGCATCGCTGACCACGACGAATGTCGCCGAAGCTTGTTTCGACAATGAGAACTTCAACACTTCAGACATTCCGAATGCGAACTTCTACTGCAGCTTGATCACGCGACGCGCTGATGGTCAGATCGACTCCGTGCAAACCGGCTATGTCAACGGCGAGTTCACCCGGCTGGAAGCATATAGCGCGGAAATGCGTTACGGCTTTGATACCGACCGTCTCGGACGCTTCGACTTCGGAGCGTCGGCTTACTTCCCGACGAACTACGAGACCTCGGTCACCGGCATCGTCGTGACCGACTTCACCAGCACCTCGAACATCCAGCGAAGCTACCAGCTTGATACTCGTTGGGGTTACAACAACTTCTCGGTCGGCCTGTCGGCTTATCACACGCCTAAAACCCAGTACACGAATACTCAGACCGTGGAAACACGTGAAACCTTGTTTCTCGACAAGTACTGGCTCGTCAACGGAAGCGCGAGCTACCGACTCAACGACAAGACTCAGCTCAGGTTCGCGGTTACAAACCTGTTCGATCGCGACCCTCCGTTCCCGTCAACAGGGGCGGGCACCGGCTACGACATTTTGGGCCGTCGCTATCACCTCTCCATGGAATGGCAGTACTGAGCGTCGGCGACTGAAAGGCCGTCCTGTGTTTCAAAGGAGCCCCGCCTCACGGCGGGGCTTTTTTTCAGCGCGACTTTGATCCATCACCACAGATACCATTCCTGAACCTTGCCTGCGACGATGAGCGAACGGTGACGAGGCAATCGCTCAGGCGCAGGTCCCGGAGACCAGCTCTCCAGAGCATTCGACGGAAGTCCTTTGATGAGACCCGGAATTTCGGTCGTCGTGAGCACCTATGACCAACCAAGATGGCTGGCGCTCTGCCTGGCTGGACTATCGAGGCAGGACTATCCCAATTTCGAGGTTCTGATCGCGGATGACGGATCGGCGGACAGGACTCGACGACTAATTCGCGCGGCCTCCCGCCGATCCGGGTTTCCGATCAGACATGTCTGGCAGGAGGACCGTGGCTTCAGGAAGTGCCGCGCCCTGAACGCCTGCATCCGGGTCGCCGCATTCGACTACGTGGTCTTCATCGACGGGGATTGCGTTCCGAGGGAGGACTTCCTCTCGACGCATGAACGTTTGCGGAGAAGGAATCGCTTTCTTTCAGGCGGCTACTACAAGCTGTCTGCAAGCACCAGTGCGCAGCTCACACTGGATGCTGTTCTGAGCGGCGCCTGCTTCGAACCTGGTTGGCCGCCGGAACGCGGGCCTGATAGAGCGAGGCGTGCATTGAAGCTCACTCGGTCCTCGACATTGGCGTGGCTCGCGGACACGGTGAGCACTGCGCGCGCGAGCTGGAACGGACACAACGCATCAGCGTGGCGCGAGGACCTTTACCGCGTGAACGGTTTTGACGAACGAATGGGCTATGGAGGCGAAGATCGCGAACTCGGAGAGCGCCTGGAACGTCTCGGGGTCAACGGACTTCGCATCCGATATCGCACCCCTGTGTTTCACCTCGCGCACGAACGCAGCTACATCGATTCGTCTCATCCGGTCGTGAATGCACGCATCAGGGCAGAGGGGCAGCGGAATCAGGCGCTCAGGACCGAACACGGGATCAATCTTCATCAGTAGCTGGGATCTTATTCCAGGCTGAGAAGAATTCCGGCTGCTGCTTTCGGGCGGGCTTCGAGACGAGTAAGCAGCGCCAGGGCGGCTTGACGATACGCTGTAGACGCGGGCGACTCCGGCGCCGACACCACGATCGGCACGCCCGCATCCCCCTGCTCGCGGATGCCGATCTCGAGCGGCAGCGAACCCAGCAGCGGCACGCCGTACTGCGCCGCCATGCGCTCGCCGCCGCCGTTGCCGAACAGGTGCTCGACATGACCGCACTTCGAGCAGACGTGCTGGGCCATGTTCTCCACCAGGCCCAGCACGGCGACTTCGACCTTTTCGAACATCTTCAGCGCCTTGCGCGCGTCGAGCGTGGCCACGTCCTGCGGCGTGGTCACGATTACCGCGCCGGCGACCGGAATCTTCTGCGACAGCGTCAGCTGGATGTCGCCGGTGCCCGGCGGCAGGTCGACCAGCAGATAGTCGAGCCCTTCGTCACCGCCCCACAGCGTGTCGTTGAGCAGCTGCGTCAGCGCCGAGGTCGCCATCGGTCCGCGCCAGATCATCGGCGTGTCCGACTCGACCAGGAACCCGATCGACATCGCCTCGATGCCGTGCGCGCGCATCGGCAGGATCGACTTGCCGTCCGGACTGTCCGGCTTGCCCGACAGCCCCAGCATCGTGGGCACGCTCGGGCCGTAGACGTCGGCGTCCAGAATGCCGACGCGCGCACCGTCGGCCGCCAGCGCGAGCGCCAGGTTGACCGCCGTCGTCGACTTGCCCACGCCGCCCTTGCCCGACCCGACGGCGAGGATGTTGCGGATGCGGGGATGGGGAGACAGCGCGCCTTGCGGCGCGCGCGCGACGGCGCGGAGGGACATGGCGATCCAACGTGATGGAAGCAGGCCGTCATTCTAGTGGGGGCGGCCGTTCCGCGCCGGGTGCTGAACGACGTGACAGCACTTCGACGCCCCTGCATCGGATCGGCTATAACTCCGCCACCTGCGCGGGCAAGCCTGCCGAGTCGTCGCAGTCCTTGAGGGAGGAGACCGATGTTGAAGAACAAGATGGGATGGCTGGCGCTCGTCGCACTGCCGCTGATGCTGGCCTCGCTGTCGGCGTCGGCGCAGTCGCCGGTCGGCCGCTGGAAGACGATCGACGACAAGACCGGCCAGGTGAAGTCGATCGTCGAGATCACCCAGGCCGCCAACGGCACGCTCAGCGGCCGCGTGGCCCAGGTGCTGCAGTCCGACCGGGGCCCGAACCCGACCTGCGACAATTGCAGTGGCGAGCGCCGCAACCGGCCGATCACCGGCATGACGATCCTCTGGGATCTGCGCCCCGACGGCAGCGAGTGGTCGGGCGGCACGATCCTCGATCCGGCCAACGGCAAGACGTACCGGTCGAAGGCCAAGCTGCTCGACGCCAACCGGCTCGGCGTGTCGGGCTGCGTGGCCTTCATCTGCCGCGAGCAGGTCTGGCAGCGCGAGTGATGCGCGCAGGTCGAGCCGACAGGCCGACCACAGAGGCCCGGCGATTGCCGGGCCTTTTTTATGGCGACTGGCACGCGGCGTACGTGATCGCTCGGCAGCGCGCCGCCGGCCGGGCGCGCCGGTGCAGCGTGCGATAATCCCGGACCGCTCCCCACCGCCACGTTTATGCCCCGCCAGCTGCTCGTCACCACCGCCCTGCCTTATGCCAACGGCCCGTTGCACCTCGGCCATCTGGTCGGCTACATCCAGGCCGACATCTGGGTGCGGGCGCGGCGCATGGACGGCGACACGGCGCACTTCGTCTGCGCCGACGACACCCACGGCACGCCGATCATGCTGGCGGCCGAAAAGGCCGGGCGCACGCCGGAAGACTTCATTTCCGGCATCCAGGCCGGGCACGAGCGGGATTTCGCCGACTTCAGCGTCGCGTTCGATCATTACGATTCGACCCACTCGGCCGGAAACCGCGAACTGGTCGAGACGATCTATGCGCGCCTCGACGCCGGTGGCCACATCGCGCGCCGCGACGTGGCCCAGCTCTTTGATCCGGTACGCGGGATGTTCCTGCCCGACCGCTACGTCAAGGGCACCTGCCCGAAGTGCGGCACACCGGACCAGTACGGCGACAACTGCGAGCACTGCGGCGCGACCTATTCGCCGAGCGACCTGATCGATCCGGTATCGGTGGTCAGCGGCGCGACCCCGGAGCTGCGCGAGTCCGAGCATTTCTTCTTCGAACTGGGCCATTTCGAGGCCTTCCTGCGCGAATGGCTCGCGGGCGATGTGGCCGTGTCCGGCGTCAAGGCGAAACTGGCCGAATGGCTCGACGGCGACGGCGGCCTACGCGCCTGGGACATCTCGCGCGATGCGCCGTATTTCGGCTTCGAGATTCCGGGCCATCCGGGCAAGTTCTTCTACGTCTGGCTGGACGCGCCGATCGGGTATCTCAGCAGCTTCAAGGCGCTGTGCGCGCGCAAGGGCATCGACTTCGCCGCGTGGCTCGCCGCCGATGCCGCCACCGAACTGCATCACTTCATCGGCAAGGACATCGTCAACTTCCACGGCCTGTTCTGGCCGGCGATGCTGCACGGTGCGGGCCTGCGCGTGCCGACGCGGCTGCACGTCAACGGCTATCTGACCGTCGACGGCGCCAAGATGTCGAAGTCGCGCGGGACGTTCGTGATGGCGCGCACCTATCTCGACCAGGGGCTCGATCCCGAGGCGCTGCGTTACTACTACGCGGCCAAGTCCTCGGGCGGGGTGGACGATCTTGATCTCAACCTCGGCGACTTCATCGCCCGGGTCAACGCCGATCTCGTCGGCAAGTTCGTCAATCTCGCCAGCCGCTGTGCGGGCTTCATCGGCAAGCGCTTCGAGGGCCGCCTGGCCCCGGCCCTGCCGGAGCCGGCGATGTACGTGCGCTTCCTCGAGGCTCTGGTGCCGGTGCGCGAAGCCTATGCGCGCAACGAGCCGGCCAGCGTGCTGCGCCAGGTGATGGCGCTGGCCGACGAGGCCAACCGCTACATCGACGAGCGCAAGCCCTGGGTCATCGCCAAGCAGGAGGGCGCCGATGCCGAGCTGCAGGCCGTCTGCACCCAGGGCCTGAACCTGTTCCGCGTGCTGGCGACCGCGCTGCGCCCGGTGCTGCCGCGCACCGCGGCCGACGTCGAGTGCTTCTTCGGCGCCGACGCCGCGCAGTGGAGCGCGATCGACGCGCCGCTGCTGGATCACGTCATCCAGCCCTACGCCCCGCTGTTCACCCGAATCGACCCCAAGCAGATCGACGCCATGACCGACGCCTCCAAGGACACCCTCGCCGCCGCTCCGGCCGCGCCCGCCGCCGCCGCGAACACGCCGGCTGCGGCGCCGCCCGCAACGCCGAAGGCGCCAGACGCCGATGCGCCTGCGCACATCTCGATCGACGATTTCGCGAAGCTCGACCTGCGCATCGGCAAGGTCGTCGCCTGCGAATTCGTCGAAGGCTCGGACAAGCTGCTGCGCTTCGAACTCGACGCCGGCGACCTCGGCACCCGCCAGATCTTCTCCGGCATCCGCGCCAGCTACGGCGCGCCGGACGCGCTGGTCGGCCGCAACGTGGTCTTCATCGCCAACCTCGCGCCGCGCAAGATGCGCTTCGGTATCAGCGAAGGCATGATCCTGTCCGCCGGGTTCGACGGCGGCGCGCTTGCGCTGCTGGATGCCGACGCCGCCGCGCAGCCGGGCATGCCGGTCCGCTGACGGCCCGCGGCCGCGCGGGCTCGAGTCCGAGCGCCGCCGGCTGCACGTCCGCGCAGTTGCACGCATCGCCCCGATGCACGCCGATCCGCCTCTGGCCGAACGTCTCGATCGACTGCTGCCGCAGACCCAGTGCGGCCAGTGCGGCTTCGACGGATGCCGGCCGTATGCCCAGGCGATGGCGGCGGGCACAGCGGATGTCGACCGCTGTCCGCCCGGCGGTGATGCGGGCGCACGCGCGCTGGCGCGCGTGCTCGACGTTCCCGTACGGCCCTACGATCGATCACGCGGCACGTTCCACGCGGCGATCCGCGTGGCTCTGGTCATCGAAGCCGATTGCATCGGCTGCACGAAGTGCATCCAGGCCTGCCCGGTCGACGCGATCGTCGGCGGTTCCAAGCTGATGCACACCGTCGTCGAACCGCTGTGCACCGGCTGCGAGCTGTGCGTGCCCGCGTGCCCGGTGGACTGCATCGAGATGATCGCGCCCTGACGGACGGCGCGTCAGCGCGCGCTGACCTCGCCCGGCACGGCCACGCCGGCCTTGCAGACCGAGCACACCCGTTCCACCGCATAGCCCTTCGCCGCGAGCTTCTCCACCACACCGTCCTCGCCGAGCAGGTGCAGAGCGCCCACCACGACGAGAATGGTGCCGGGCTGCTGCAGCATCTGCTCCAGCTTCGGCAGCCAGGCGTCGTTGCGGCTGGTGTTGATGCGGGCGTAGAGCGCGGGCGAACGCGTGCGCATGTCGCCGGCCATTCCGGTCCACAGGGCGTCGGCATCGCCCGCACGCCAGGTCGAATGCAGCGCCTCGATGGCCTCTGGTCCGGCGTCCGCCTGATCCAGCGCCTCGAGCAGCATCTGCACCTGGTCGGGCCGCGCCATGCCGTCGAGGAACTCGATCTGCTGCGCGGCGGTTTCCAGTCCGGCGGTCGGCGTGCCGGCCTCGCGGGCGCGCCGCGCCAGATGCACGTCGAGCCCGTACTGCGCCTGCAGTCCGTAGCGCCCGAGTTCGGTCGTCGTCACCAGCAGCGAGGCGAACCAGGGCTCGAACAACTGGAACGCCTGGGTGCCCAGACCCGTCGCCTGCAGCGTCGTCTGGTTCGTCTGGCCCCACGTCGCGAGCCGCGCGACGGCCTCGCGCGGCAGGTCGTCGTCCAGCCGGCTGCCGTCGGTGCGCAGCCCGGCCTGCATCATCTGCATCGCCAGTGTCGGCGAGCCGAGCTCCTCGGGCGAGAGTTCGAACACCACCTCGTCGGCGGTGACCAACGCCTGTTCGACCTCGTCGGCCAGCGGATAGTCGTCTGGCGTCAGGAAGTGGAACGAGCCGAGCAGATACAGGTCGCCTGCTTCGCCCGCGACACGCCACAGCAGCGGCACCGGCGGCGTGACCGGCACCTCGGCGATGAGCGGCACATCCCCGGTCTGCGCGGCGTCCGGTCCGGCCACCGGCACGTCGGCGATGTACGGCACCCCGGGGCGCTCGGCCAGCACCGCACCGCCGACCAGCAGCAACAGGGCGACGGCGAGCGACGGAAGAACACGCGGAAAACGGCGATGCGACATGGAAACTCCGGAGACGACGCGCTCAGCGCGGCATGCGATAGGCCTGTTCGCCGGCCTCGATCGCGAGATCGAGACGGTTTCCATCCGGCGGCAGCGGACAGGTGGCGAACGCGGTGAAGGCGCAGGGGGGATTGTAGGCGCGGTTGAAATCGAGCACGACGCGGCCACTCGCCGTTGGCGCGGCGGTGTCGAGATAGCGCCCGGCGCTGTAGCTGCCGCGGCCGCTGGTGCGATCGGCGAGGATCAGGAACAGGCCGCCATCAGCGCCCTCGAGCGCCTGAAGCGAGTACGCCACGCCCTCGCGCTCGAACGTGACCGTGCCCGGCGAGCGCGTCGGTTCGACCATGCCGAGGATGTTGGCGATATCGATGCGCATGTCGGGCGCCGCAGGGGTGAACTGCGCTTCGATCTGCCAGCCGCGGTCGATCGGCCAGTACTCGATGCCCGAGAAGCGTCGGCGCGCCTCGGCGTCCGCATGGCGCACGCGCACGAAGGCGGCGCCGCCGCGCTCGATGATCGACAGCGCACCGCGTTGTTCGTCGAATTCGAGCAGGTCCGGCGCACCGTCACGATCGCTGCGCAGCGGCACGCGGCCGGTCACCGGCTCACCCGCCAGCGTGAGCGCGACACCGCGTTCGGGCGTGAACGCATAGGTGCCGTCGTCGCTCTGCAGCAGACCGAGCCGGGCTGGACCGTGGGCCAGCCGGATCCCGCTTCCGGGCGCGCTGCCGATGAAGTGCGAGCGCAATTCGATCCGGTGCAGACCGGTCAGGCCAGTCCAGCCATCGGGCGCGATGAGCGCTTCCTCGCGCCGCATCCGCGCGACCTGGGTGCGCTGGGCGAATTCGGCATCCAGCCGCTCGGATTCGACCTGCGCGGCCGGGTCGTCCGCCGCGTCGGACGACGCGCCGCAGCCGGCGAGCAACAACACAGCCGCCAGGCAACATGTGTTTACGTGCGTCGATACCGGCATCTCAGCGCCCCCTCAGGAACCAGCGGTCGATTTCGGCCAGCGGGAAGTGCGCCCAGGTCGGCCGCCCGTGATTGCATTGCCCCGAGCGTTCTGTGGCTTCCATCTGTCGCAGCAGGGCGTTCATTTCAGGCACGGTGAGGCGACGGTTCGCACGCACCGCGCCGTGGCAGGCCATCGTCGACAGTAGCTCGTCGCGCGCGGCGCGCACGCGACGGCTTTCGCCGTGTTCGCGCAGATCGGCCAGTACATCGCGCAGCAGCGCCTCGGTGTCTCCCTGGGCGAGGAGCGCCGGCACGCTGCGCAGGATCAGCGACTGCGGACCGCTGCGCGAGACTTCGAAACCCAGCTCGGCGAGCGTGGCCGACTCCTGCTCGGCGACGTCCGCCTCGCGCTCCGACACCGCGACCGTCTGCGGCACCAGCAGCGGCTGCAGGCGCACGCCATCACCGTCGTGCGCGCGCTTCAGGGATTCATAGCCGATGCGTTCGTGCGCGGCGTGCATGTCGACGACGATCAGGCCGTCGGCGGCCTGGCTGAGGATGTAGATGCCGTGCAGTTGCGCCACCGCATAGCCGAGCGGCGGCACGAGCGTGGCGCCGTCCTGCGCCGTCACGTCGGCGCCCGCGCCCGACACCGCGTCGTATGGGGTCGTGGACACATCGACCGTCGAGGCGCCGCCGTAACCGTCACCATAGAGACTCGCGTAGGCCGCGCGGGCCTCGTCGACGCGCAGTGACAGATGCGACTGCGGCATCGGTCGCGACCAGGCCGCGGATGGCGCGCCGGTCGCGGTGCCGCCGGGCCTGGCGGTCGGCGATTCGAAAACATGGGCATCGGTGGCGGACACGGCCTGCCCCGCGCGGGTCGCGGCGAGGGCCTCGTGCAGCGTGCGGTAGACGAAATCGTGGATCAGCCGCGCATCGCGGAACCGCACTTCGTGCTTGGCCGGATGCACATTGACGTCGACCCGGGTGGGGTCGAGTTCGAGGAACAGCACATAGGCCGGCTGGCGCCCGTGATACATCACGTCCGCATAGGCCTGGCGCACCGCGTGCGCCACGCTGCGGTCGCGGATCGAGCGGCCGTTGACGTAGAGATACTGCTGATCGGCACTCGCGCGCGAATACGCCGGCGCCGCGATCCAGCCGTGCAACTGCAGGCCCGCCGCCGCGTGTTCGACACGCAATGCGGCATCGGCGAAGTCGCGCCCGAGGGTTTCCGACAGGCGCGCATCCGAGAACAGGCTGTCCTCGCCCTTGTAGCGGCGCGAGGGCTTTCCGTTGTGGCTCACCCGCAGTTCGACATCGGGTCGCACCAGCGCCAGCGCGCGCAGCCACTCCTCGATGTGCCCGAGTTCGGTGCGTTCGGCGCGCAGGAACTTGCGCCGTGCCGGCACGTTGTAGAACAGGTCGCGCACTTCGACGGTGGTGCCGCGGGGATGCGGCCGCGGCGTGAGCTCGCCTACGGTGCCGCCGTCGACCTGCAGCATCGAGCCGTGCTCGGCGTCGTCGCGCCGCGAGGCCAGCGTGAACCGGCTCACCGACGCGATCGACGGCAGCGCCTCGCCGCGAAATCCGAGCGTGGCCACCGATTCCAGATCGTCGAGCGAGCCGATCTTGCTCGTCGCATGGCGCGACACCGCCAGTGCCAGTTCCTCCGGCGGAATCCCGCCGCCGTCGTCGCGGATCCGGATCAGGCGTACGCCGCCTTCCTCGAGGTCGATATCCACCCGTCGGGCGCCGGCATCGAGCGCGTTCTCGACCAGTTCCTTGACCACCGACGCGGGCCGTTCAACGACCTCGCCGGCGGCGATCTGGTTGATCAGGATGTCGGGAAGCTGGCGGATCGGCACGGGCATCTCGGCGCGGCGCGCGCGTCAGGAAACGGCCCCCGATGATACCGGCCGCGCCAGGCCGCAGGGTCCGTTACTGATGTCCGCTACTGATGTCCGTCACTGACGCGCGACGCGACCGAGCCGCCGCGCTCGCGCGATCAGGGGCTGCCGCCTGCCTGCTGGGCCGCGGCCGCAGCGCGCGCGGCGTACAGCGTGCCCGGGGGCGGCTGGTTGGTGAAGAAGGCATTGATGCCGTCGAGCACCGCGGTGGCGATCCGGCGCTGATGGCCGGAGTCGAGCAGACGCTTTTCTTCGTCCGGGTTCGAGATGAAGCCGGTCTCGACGAGCATCGCCGGCATGTCGGCATTGCGCAGCACGGCGAAGTTCGCGTATTCCACGTTCGGCTTGTGGGTCTTGCCCAGCGCGCGCAGGCCGGTCAGCACGTGCTCGGCGGCATCTTGCGATGCTTTCATGTGGCCGCTCTGCGCGAGGTCGAGCAGCACCGAGGACAGCGTGTCGCGTTCCAGTCGCACGCCGCCGACGAGATCGGCGTTGTTCTCGCGGTCCGCCAGCCAGCGGGCCTGCTGCGACGACGCCCCGCGCGTCGACAAGGTGTACACCGACGAGCCGTACGCCGCGCGGTTCAGCGCGGCATCGGCATGGATCGAGACGAACATGTCCGCCCTCGCCTGGCGTGCGCGGCGCGCACGCTGCGGCAGTTCGACGTAGGAATCGTTGTCGCGGATCAGGTGCGCGCGCATGCCCGGCGTGGCGTTGATCTGGCGCGCGAGTTCACGCGAGATCGCCAGCACGACGTGTTTCTCATAAGTGCCGGCCGGGCCGATGGCCCCGGGATCCTGACCGCCATGGCCGGCATCGATCGCGATGACCAGCGGACGCATGGCCGAGGTCATGACCGGCGGCGCGGGCGTACGCGAGGACGGCGCAGGTGTGGCGACCGGCTCGGGGCGCGTGGCGACGGGCGCCGGTGCGACGGCGGGCGTCGGCGCCGGGGTTGCAGACGGTGCGGGCGCGGTCACGGCGGCGTTTGCACCCGGCGTCGGCGCTGTCGCTGCGGCCGCCGTCGCCTCCTGCTGGCGCATGGACTCGATCAGGCGCGAGGTGGCGTCGTTGGACGCAGGCGCAGGGTCGACCGGCGCAGACGGTGGTGGCGTGGCGGCCACGGCCGGGGGACTGACGGCCGCCGCACCCTGCGCCGCGATCCGGGCGATGGGATCGGCCTCGCCGTCGCCGGGCCATTGCAGGACCAGACGGACGCCATCGGGCCCGTCCTCCAGCCGCGGCGTCATCGCCACGGTGGCGCTGGCCAGATCGAAGACGATCCGCGTGGTGCCGGCGACCGGCTGGCCACTGCGCACGGCCTTGACGATGCCCTGCCCCGCCGGCAATGCAATGCCGCCGCGCAGGCGCGTGCCGGGCAGATCGACGACCAGACGGTCGGGATTGGCCAGCGGAATCACCTTGTACTCGGCCCGGGCGTCGAGCCGGAGCTCGGCAGAGGTCCCGGTCGGGCCGCTGCGCACGTCGACGCCGCGCAACTCGGCGCCGTAGGCCAGGTTCCAGCACAGCGCCACGAGCAGCGCGAGCGCCAGCAAGGCCTGAGACAGATTGATCCCCCGGATGCGCATGCGGCCTAGTCAATCACCGCTGGCAGGACAATGCAATACGTTTTTCCTTGCAAATCCGCAGCCTGCACATCCTTCCTGTGGTTTCGGTTCAGGAAGCCGGTCCAACTAGCGGCCGAGCGGCGATCCGGTCCAGCCAGGTCTGCCCGGCCGCGCTCGCCGGTTCGATCACGAGGCGACGCCCGCTGCCCGCCTGCGCCAGCACGATCCGCAGGTCCGCTGGCGGCAACGCGGACGCACCCCGGTCGGGCCATTCGATCAGCCACAGCGCAGCGGCCACGTCGTCGAGGCCGAGGAATTCCAGTTCGCCGACATCGCCGATCCGGTAGAGATCCAGATGCAGGGCCTCGCCGCCGGGGACCGGATAGCGCTCCACCAGGGTGTAGGTCGGGCTGCGGACCGTGCCGGTCACCCCGAGCGCGCGCAGCCAGCCGCGTGCCAGCGTCGACTTGCCCGCGCCCAGATCGCCGGCGAGATGCACCACCGCCGAAGTGGGTGCTGTCGCGGCCAGCGCCTTGGCGAAGGCCACCGTGGCGGCTTCGTCGGGAAGCATCCAGCCGGTGCGGTCTCCGGTCATCACGGCGCGTCCGGGTTGGCGAGGGGGCGGAGGGCGGCCAGCAGATCCGTTGGACGCAGACCGCGCTCGCCACCGGTGCGCGCGGCGACGTCGCCGGCCGCAGCGTGCAGCAGTGCGCCGCACACGGCCGCCGCGTCCGGCGCCAGGCCCTGGGCACGCAGCGCGGCAATCATGCCGGTCAGCACGTCGCCCATGCCGCCGGTCGCCATGCCGGGGTTGCCGGCGGCGATCAGCCACGGCATGCCCCCGGGGTCCGCGACCAGGGTGCCGGCCCCCTTGAGCACGACGACGGCCGACCAGCGCGCCGCCAATGCGCGCACTGCGGCCGGACGATCGCGCTGCACCTCGGCCGTGCTGCAGCCGAGCAGTCGCGCGGCCTCGCCCGGGTGCGGCGTGAGAATCGTGCCGTCCGGAAGCGGCCGCGGCGCGCCTGCGAGCAGGTTCAGTGCATCGGCATCCAGCACCAGCGCGGGCGCCGCATCGAGCACATCGGCGTACAGGCCGTGCGCCCAGGCGCCGCGCCCGAGCCCGGGGCCGAGCGCGACCACATCCGCCGATTCCAGCAGTCCGGCAAGCGCGGCGTCGGTGCCGACCGCGCTGGCCATGGCCTCGGGACAGCGGGCCAACAGCGGCGCGACATGTGCCTCGCGGGTGGCCACGTTGACCAGGCCGGCGCCCGTGCGCAGCGCGGCCTCGGCCGCGAGCAGCACCGCACCGCCGAACCCGTGATCGCCGCCCACGCAGAGCACGCGGCCGGACGCGCCCTTGTGGCTGTTGCGGGCACGCGGCCGCAGCCAGTGCGCGAGATCCGCGACGACGACGCGCCGCGCCGCCGGGGTCGTGGCCGCCACGTGGGCGGGGTCGACGCCCAGCCCGTCCAGCGACAAGACGCCGGCGTGGTCACCGCCGTCGCCGGTCTGCAGGCCGATGTGCTCGGCCAGGAATTGCAGCGTGCGGGTGGCGTGCACCGCGGGGCCGGGTGCGCTGCCGCGGTCCGCATCGAAGCCACTGGGCACGTCGAGTGAGAACACGGCACCGTCGGCTGCATTGATCGCGCGCACCAGCGCTACCGCGTCGCCGTCGACCGCCCGCGACAGGCCGATGCCATACAGCGCATCCACCACCACGTCGGCCGCCGGCAGCGCAGCGCCGTCGAATATGGCGACGCGTCCTCCGGCGTCGACGAAGGCCTCGCAGGCCGAACGCGCCAGTGGTGTTCGCGGCGCATCGGAGGCCAGCCGCATCACCTGCACGTCCCGTCCGGCCTCGGCCGCCAGACGCGCGAGCACGTAGCCGTCACCGCCGTTGTTGCCGGGCCCACAGACCACGAGCAGGCGTCGCGCCTGCGGCCAGTGCGCGAGCACACCGCGCCACGCCGCCTGCCCGGCGCGCGCCATCAGCGCGCCCGCGTCGACGGCTCCGTCGAGCGCCGCAGCCTCGATCGCGCGCAGCGCAGCGGCGTCGTACAGCAGCGTGCCGGGGGCGGTCGAAACGGTCGTGGCACAGGGAGCACTCATCGCCCGGATTCTATACTTCGCGCATCGTGAGCCTGCCCCCGTCCGCCATCGACGATGTCGCATGCGCGCCCTCGCCGGCGCACATGGCCGCGCGCGTGCGCGCGATCGCCGCCGACATGGGGTTCCAGCGTTGCGGCATCGCCGGCATCGAACTGGATGAGGACGAAGCGCACCTGCGCGACTGGCTGGCCCGGGGCCTGTACGGCACGATGGACTGGATGGCGCGACACGGCGACCTGCGTGCGCGCCCGGCCGAGCTGCTGCCCGGGACGGTGCGGGTGATCTCGGTCGGTCTGGACTACGGCCGCAACGACGACGACAGCGCCTGGACCACGCTGGCCGACGGCACCCGCGCCTACGTGGCCCGCTACGCACTGGGCCGCGATTACCACAAGCTGATGCGCAACCGGCTGCAGAAATTCGCCGACCGCATCGCCGGCGAATTCGGCGCGTTCGGCCATCGCGTGTTCGTCGACTCGGCGCCGGTGCTCGAGCGCGCGCTGGCACGCAACGCCGGGCTCGGCTGGATCGGCAAGCACACGTGCCTGATCGACAAGGACGGTGGCTCGTGGTTCTTCCTCGGCGAGATCTACGTCGACATTCCGCTGCCGGTCGATGCGCCGGCCACCGCGCATTGCGGCACCTGCACGCGCTGCATCGACGTCTGTCCGACCCAGGCGATCATCGCCCCGCACCGGCTCGACGCCCGGCGCTGCATCGCCTACCTGACGATCGAGCACGAGGGCGCGATCGATCCCGAGCTGCGGCCGCTGATCGGCAACCGCATCTTCGGCTGCGACGACTGCCAGCTGGTGTGTCCCTGGAACAAGTTCGCCAGGCGGACCGACGAACCGGATTTCCGCGCACGCAATGCACTCGACACCGCGACCCTGGCCGAGCTGTTCGCCTGGGACGAGGCCGAATTCCTGCAGCGCACCGAAGGCTCACCGATCCGGCGCAGCGGCCACCGGCGCTGGCTGCGCAACCTCGCGGTCGCACTGGGCAACGCACCGACGACACCCGGCACGCTGGCGGCGCTGCAGGCGCGCCGGCATTCGGGCGACCTGCTGGTCGACGAACACATCGAATGGGCGCTGGCGCGGCACGGCATCGCGTGACCCAACGCGTGGTCACCGCGCGGGCTGAGTGTCGCGAGCGTCCCGCGGACACCGCGGCCGAGGCGCTGCCCGGCGGCTCAGGCCCCGGGCGCGAGCCGCGCCATCAACGCGACATCGACATAGCCGCCATCCCGCAGCGCATAGCCGCGGGCGACGCCTTCCCGCACGAAGCCGTGACGGGTGTACAGCGCGATCGCCGCAGTATTGTCGAGATACACCTCGAGCTCGATCCGGCGCACCCCGTGCCAGCGTTCCGCGGTGTCGAGCGCCGCCGCCAGCAGGGCGCGGCCGATGCCTTCGCCGCGACGCGTCTCCGACACGGCCATGCCGAGGTTCGCGACATGCCGGCGTCGGGGATGCTGGAGCACCTCGAATCCGGCGGCGCCGACCACCGTACCGGCGTCCTCGGCGACCAGCTGGACCACGTGCGCCGGCATGCCGGACAAGCGCCGCATCCACGCATCCAGCGACGGGTACGGCGGCTGCAAGGTGCCGGCATAGGCCGGTGTCTCTGAAAACAGCGCGTACAGGCCGGCGGCATCCGCCGGCTCGGCATGGCGGATGCGGATGCCTGCGCTCACCCGTGCGCGGTGCGTGCGCGGATCTCGTCCAGCAGCGCGCGCGTGACCGGATCGGCCACCTCGACGTCCTCGCCCTGCACGGCCGGGAGCAGCTCGCCGGCGATGCGCTTGCCGAGTTCCACGCCCCACTGGTCGAAGGCGTTGATCCCCCACAGCACCGACTGCGCGTAGACGCTGTGCTCGTAGAGCGCGATCAGCGCACCGAGGCTGCGCGGCTCGAGCCGGTCGAGCAGCAGCAGCGTCGACGGCCGGTTGCCGGGGTAGGACTTCTGCGGGTCTTCGGCCTGGTAGCCGTTGGCCAGCGCCTCGGTCTGCGCCAGCAGGTTCGACAGCAGCGCGGCGTGATTGTCGGCGTGCGGGTGCGCCGGATTGACCACGCCGATGAAATCGGCCGGCACGGTCTGCGTGCCCTGATGCAGCGCCTGGAAGAAGCTGTGCTGGGAATTGGTGCCGGGGCCGCCCCAGAGCACGGGGACGGTGTCGAGGCCGACCGGCACGCCGTCCGGCGTGACCGACTTGCCGAGGCTCTCCATCACCAGCTGCTGCAGGTAGGCCGGCAGCAGCGCCAGGCGCTCGTCATAGGGCAGCACCGCATGCGTCGACAGGCCCAGCCCGTTGCGGTTCCAGATCGCGGTCAACGCGTGCTGCACCGGCAGGTTCTGCGCCAGCGGCGCCTCGAGCACGTGCGCGTCCATGTCGGCCGCGCCGGCCAGCAGCGCGTCGAAGCCGTCCATGCCGACCGCCAGCGCGATCGAGAAACCGACCGCCGACCACAGCGAATAGCGCCCGCCCACCCAGTCCCACATCGGCAGCACGCGCTCGGGCGCGACGCCGAAGGCCTCGGCGCGCGGCACGTTGGCGCTGACGGCGTAGATGCGCTCGCTGCCGCCGAGCCAGTCGCGGACCACGGCGCCGTTGAGCAGGGTTTCCTGGGTGCTGAAGGTCTTCGACACCAGGATCGCCGCGGTCCGCGCAGGCTCCAGCCCCGCGAGCAGGTGCTGGGCATCGCTGCCGTCGACGTTGGTCAGGAAGTGCACACGGAAGCGGCCGGTGCCGAAATCCTTGAGCGCATCGACCACCAGGCGCGGCCCGAGGTCCGAGCCGCCGATGCCGACGTTGACGATGTCGGTGACGTCGGACGCGTCGAGCGCGGCCACGAGGTCGGCCATGCGCGCGCGCGCCGCGGCGGCTTCGGCATGCGCGTCGCGCGCGATCGCCGTGTCCGACAGTGCCGAACGCAGGGCCACATGCAGCGCCGCGCGATGTTCCGAGGTGTTGACCGTGGCGCCGTCGAACAGGCGGCGGAACGCGTCGCGCAGGCCCGCCGCTTCGCCGAGCGCGAGCAAGGCGGTGCGTGCCTCGCCGTCGAGCCGCTGGCGGGCGAAGCTCGCGTAGAGCCCGCCGATGCGCAGTGCGTAGTCGTGCGGGCGCCCGGCATCCGCGGACACCAGGGCCTCGATGCGGGCCTGTGCGAGGCGCCGCGCATGCGGCGCCAGCGTGGAATCGATCCGCTGCGCCGCCGTCGCCATCAGGCGGCCTGCGCCGGGATGGAGTCGTTGGTGTGCGTCATCCGGTTCTGGCGGTCGACGTAGACCAGCTTCGGCTTGAACGCCGCGACCTCGGCCTCGTCCAGCGCGCCGTAGGCGCAGATGATCACCAGATCGCCCACGCCGGCCTTGTGCGCGGCCGCGCCGTTGACCGAGATCACGCCGCTGCCGGCCTCACCGCGGATCGCGTAGGTCGCGAAGCGCTCGCCATTGTTGATGTTGTAGATCTCGATGCGTTCGTATTCGCGGATGCCCGACAGCTCGAGCAGATTGGCGTCGATCGCGCAGGACCCCTCGTAATGCAGTTCGGCATGGGTCACCGAGGCACGATGGATCTTGGCTTTGAGCAGGGTCAGTTGCATGGCGATACGGCCGGAAGGCATCGGGAAACGCGGAAAGTCCCGCAGGAACCGGCAAGTATAGGGACGCGATGTGGCATCGCAACACGCCCGGTGCAGGGCCCCGCTGTGGATTCAGCCGCGACCGTCGCCCGCCTCGAAGCTGAATTCGAGGTTGTCGATCAGGCGCGTGCGTCCGAGCCGCGCCGCGACCAGCGCCACCCCGTCCCCGCCCGCGTATGGCGCCAGATCCGGCGCGCGCACTTCGATGTAGTCGACCTCGAAGCCGGCCGCACGCAGCGCATCGGCCGCCCAGGCCTCCGCCGCCGCGGCGGACTGCCCCGCGCCCAGTGCGTCGCGCAGCGACGTCAGCGCGCGATACAGGGCCGGGGCCCGGGCGCGCGCGTCGGCGTCCAGATACTGGTTGCGGGAGCTGCGTGCCAGGCCATCGGCCTCGCGCGCGATCGCCACCGGCAACAACCGCACCGGAAACGCGAGGTCGGCGACCATGTGCGCGATCACCGCGACCTGCTGGTAATCCTTGCGGCCGAACGCGGCGACCTCCGGCTGCACCTGGTTGAACAGGCGCGCGACCACCGTGGCCACGCCGTCGAAGTGGCCCGGCCGATGCGCGCCGTCGAGAATGGTGGTGATGCCGGGCACGCGCACGGTGACCGTCCGTTCGACACCCAGCGGATACATCGTGTCGACCGACGGCATCCACAGCAGATCGCAGCCGGCCGCATCGAGCCCACGCGCATCGGCCTCGGGCGTGCGCGGATAGCGGTCGAAATCCTCGTGGGGACCGAACTGCGTGGGATTGACGAACACGCTGGCCACGATGCGGTCCACGTGCGGCTTCAAGGCGTCGACCAGCGCGTAGTGCCCCGGGTGCAGGTTGCCCATCGTCGGCACCAGGCCCACGCGCAGCCCGTCGCGTTTCCAGCCGGTCACGCGTGCGCGCAGCGCAGCCAGGTCTTGCACGATGTCGATCACGGAGGATCCGCTTGCAGGGGGAGCGCGATTTTCGCAGATCCGCGGCGCCGCGCGTCAGCGCGCGTGCTGCGGCAGGCCGTCGTCGATCGAGTAGTAATCGCCCTGCTCCGACACGAAGATGTGCATGTGCAGCCGGGTGGCGGTCGGCGTGTCGAACGCCCCCATCGCGACCGCAATCTTCGCGCCCCCCACCGGCGCCCAGAACAGCGATGCGCCGCAGCGCCTGCAGAACCCGCGCCGCACCTTCGGCGAGCTCGCATACCAGCGCAATGCGCCCTGCGGATCGCGCACCGTCAGCGCCTCGACCGGCACGTCGCTGGACGCGAACACGTGGCCCGAGGACTTCCGGCAGGCCACGCAGTGGCAGGCGTCGGGCGGCGCCAGCGGGGCCGAGACCTCGAACCGCACGTCACCACACAGACACGATCCACTGGGCATCGCCGGCGCTCCGGACGGGACGGCTCTAACGGTAGCTGTGTTCGGGGCCGGGAAAACTGCCGTCGCGCACGGCGGCGACATACGCGCGCACCGCGCCGTCGACCGAGCCGCCCTCGGCAAGGAAGTCACGCACGAAGCGCGGCCGGCGATGGCCGCTGTCCAGGCCCAGCATGTCGTGCAGCACCAGCACCTGGCCGTCGCAGTCCGGGCCGGCGCCGATGCCGATCGTCGGCACCGCCGACGCCGTGGTGATCGCGGCGGCCAGCGGCGCCGGCACGCCTTCGAGCACGATCAGCGCGGCGCCCGCCTCGGCAATCGCGTGCGCTTCCACGCGCAGCGCCTGTGCCGCCGCATCGCCCCGTCCCTGCACCTTGAAGCCACCGAAGCGCAGCACCGACTGCGGGGTCAGGCCCAGGTGCGCGCAGACCGGAATCTCGCGCTCGACGAGGAAGCGCACGACCTCGCACTTGTTGGGGGTCGCGCCCTCCAGCTTGACCATGCCGGCACCGGCCTGCAGCAGGCGCGTGGCGGCATCGAGCGCGCGCTCGGGCGTCGCGTCGGCCTGGAACGGCAGATCGGCGATCACCAGCGCGCGGCGCACCCCGCGGGCGACGCAGGCGGTGTGGTACGCGATGTCGTCGACGGTCACGGGCAAGGTCGACCCGTGCCCCTGAACGACCATGCCGAGCGAGTCGCCGACCAGCAGCAGGTCCACGCCGGCGGTATCGAGCACACGGGCGAAGCCGGCGTCGTAGGCGGTCAGCATCGCGAGCCGGCGACCGGCGGCGCGGGCCTCGAACAGCGCGGGCACGGTGACCGGCGCGGAGGAAGAAGTGTCCATCGCGCTAGCGTAGCGCCTCGATGCCACCGCGATCCACGTGCGCGAGCGCCGAAGTCGCTGGCCCGATGCCGGGAATCACCACATCCGGAGCGAGCTCCAGCAACGGCACCAGCACGAAGGCACGCGCGTGCAGGTACGGATGCGGCACGGTCAAGCCCGGCACTGCGATGCAGGCGTCACCGTAGAGCAGAAGGTCCAGGTCCAGCGTGCGCGGCCCCCAGCGGTCGTCGGTCGCGCGTTCGCGTCCGAACCGGCGCTCGATGTCGAGCAGGCGCTCGAGCAGCGCCGCCGGCGCCAGTGTGGCCGTGCACGCCACGACGGCGTTGATGAAGTCGGGCTGGTCTTCGCGGCCCCAGGCCGGCGTGCGATAGAGCGACGAACAGCGCACGCCGCTGAGTTCCGGCTGCGCGGCGAGCACGTCGACGGCCGCGCGCAAGGTCACCGGCGCGTCGCCGAGATTCGCGCCCAGGCCGATGAAGACGTGTGCGCTCACCCGGGCCGGCACGCCGTGGGCGTCGGGCTCACTCGGCCGGCGCGGTGCGACGGCGACGACGACGGCGACGCGGCGCCTGTCCCTCGTCGCCTCCCTCGTCGTCGGCCGGGAACAGCGCGATCGCGTGGTCGGGGTCGTTCTGGGCTTCCTGCCAGAACGCGACGTCGGCGGTGTGCTCGTCGGACGCGGTCTGGCGCAGGACCAGGAAGTCGAACGCCGCACGGAAGCGCGGATGCGACAGCGTGCGGGTCACGCGCTTGCGCTGGCGCTGCGGGAATCGCGCCTGCAGCAACCAGATCTCCTGCATCGGCAGCGAGAACCGACGCGGCAGCGCGACCGTGGCCAGCTGGTGCAGCGTCACGCGGTCGGCGGCACGGCGCTGGGCGTCGACCGGCTGCACGCCCTCGGCCTGCAGCTTCATCATCGCGCGGCAGTACGCCGGCCAGAGCAGCGTGGCGAACAGGAATGCCGGCGAGACCGGCTCGTCGGCCGCGATGCGGGCATCGGTCGAACGCAGGCCGGCGAGCACCATCGCGCGCAGCGCACCGCTGCGGTTGCTTTTGATCGCGGCGGCGGTCTCGGGGAACAGCGCGGCCAGCAGGCCATGGCGCTCGAGACCCTCGAAACTGGCGACCGCATGTCCGGCCAGGAACATCTTCAGGCACTCCTCGAACAGCCGCGCGGGCGCGGCCTCGCCGAGCAGGCTCGCCAGGCGCGGAAGCGGCTCGGCCGTGCCGGGCTCGATCGTGAAGTCCAGCTTCGCGGCCAGACGCACCGCGCGCAGCATCCGCACCGGATCCTCGCGATAGCGCGTGTCGGGATCACCGATCAGGCGCAGCACGCGATTCTCGACATCCTCGAAGCCGCCGACGTAATCACGCACCGAGAAATCGGCGATCGCGTAATACAGCGCATTGGCGGTGAAGTCGCGGCGGATCGCGTCGTCTTCGACCGTGCCGTAGACGTTGTCGCGCAGCAGCCGCCCGCCATCGTGGACCTCACGGTCGCCGCTGCCGTCGTCGACGTTGGCACGGAACGTCGCGACCTCGATGATCTCGCGGCCGAACACCACGTGTGCCAGCCGGAAGCGGCGGCCGATCAACCTGCAGTTGCGGAACAAGGCCTTGACCTGCTCCGGGGTGGCGTCGGTGGCGATGTCGAAGTCTTTCGGCGCCAGACCGACCAGCACGTCGCGCACCGCACCTCCGACCAGGTAGGCCGCGTGGCCGGCTTCGTGCAGCCGGTACAACACGCGCAACGCGTTCTGGCTGATCTGGCGCCGGGAGATCGAATGCTGGTCGCGCGGAATGATCCGCAGGTCAGCGGCGAGAAGGGGTGCGGCGTTGTCCATCAAGGCGAAAATTTTCCAGAGGCGACCGTTGCGGCGCCCGCAAGCCTGATATACTAGCAAGCTGCACACGTCGACGAACGTTTGCAGGCCGGTCGTCCAACCGGTGGCCGCTCGCGGTCGACTTTGCTCCCTTCGTCTAGAGGCCTAGGACGTGGCCCTCTCAAGGCTAAAACACGGGTTCGAATCCCGTAGGGAGCGCCATATCAAGCAGTGGCCCATGTCGAGAGACGTGGGCCATTTGCGTTGTGGTCGGGGAAAAAGGATGCGACGTCGACCGGCACTCCGGCCCGACGCGCAGACGGCTTGGCATCACCGCGCCTGCATTCCCCGGACAGAGGTCTCGCAGCGCGCGGCCGTCCTCGAAGGATGCGTGATCCGCGACGTGCCCATGGCCGGCAAATGCGAACGCTTCGCACAGTCCGACGACCGCCTGCCTTACACTCCCACGCCTTCATCTCGCCACCGACTCCGCCCATCATGCCGTTCGTCGTGACCGAAAACTGCATCAAGTGCAAGTACACCGACTGCGTCGAAGTCTGTCCGGTGGACTGCTTCCATGAGGGTCCGAATTTCCTGGTCATCGACCCGGACGAGTGCATCGACTGCACCCTGTGCGAGCCGGAGTGCCCGATCAATGCGATCTATCCGGAAGACGATGTGCCGGCGGGACAGGAGGCGTTCGTCGCGCTCAATGCCGAGCTGTCGCGCGCCTGGCCGGTGATCACCACGCGCAAGGATCCGGCGCCTGACGCCAAGGACTGGGAAGGCAAGAGCGATAAGCTGCCGCTGCTGGAGCGCTGACAGGCGCGCCGCGCATCAAAAAAAAACGGGCGCCGATGGCGCCCGTTTTCGTTTCGCACTCCGCGTTCGGCGGACTCAGCGGACGAGCGCCGCCTGCAGTTGGGCGATCAGACGCACCGGTGCATCGCCAGTGGCGGCGACGCCGCGCGGATCGACCGCCGACACCGCGACGCCACCCTGCGCCGCGCTGACGCGGACCAGGAACTGGGTATTGGCATAGGCGACCTCGTAGGTGCCAAGGGCCTGCGACTGGCTCGACACCGTGACGCCTTCGGCGCCGGCGAGCGCTTCACCAACCCGGGTGAACACCTCGTCCCGCTGTCCCGGCACGGTGAACGCGACGTTCGACGCCACCGGCGCGGCGGCCATGCCCGAACGCGTGACCGAGCCCGCGCCGGGCGGAAGCGCCATCGCGCCGTCGGTGCGCGGCTGGTCGAGGTCCGGCGGCACCTCGAGCGGACGGCTCTCGGGGCTCTGTACGTAGAGGGCATTGTCGCGCTTGAACCAGCTGCAACCGCTGGTGCCCACGAGGGCGACCGCCAGCACGGCGAGGCCGACGGGGCGGAGGAAGGAATTGGATGGACGCATCGGTACGGTCTCCTGGGAAATCAGGCAGCGCGGGCACGGCAGGACGCTTCGAGGTCCGCCGCGAGTCGCGCCGCATCGTCGGCCTGCGCGCGGTGCGCGTCGGCCAGTGTCGTCAACGGCAGTCGCAGGCCGTGGCCGAAGCCCTGCCGTGCGAGGACCGCCTTGACCGGAATCGGATTGGGCTCGATGCCGGAAAACGCATGGATCGGTGCGAGCCGCGCGTCCCAGGCCTGCGCCTCGTCGGTGCGACCGTCGCGGGCCAGATCGCACAGCCGGCGGAATGCGGCCGGCACGATGTTGGAGACGACGGAAATCGTGCCGTCGGCGCCGGCGAGCATCGCGCGGCCCGCGGTCGCGTCGTCGCCGCTGAGCACCGCGAACCCCGGGGCCCGCAGCGCGAGCAGCGCCTGCATCCGCTCGACGCCGTCGTGCGCTTCCTTGATCCCGACGATCCGCGGATGCGTGGCCAGCGCGGCAACGGTCTCGGGCGCCATGTCGGTCCCGGTGCGCCCGGGCACGTTGTAGAGCAGCACCGGCACGCCGGCGTCGTCGGCGACGGCACGGAAATGCGCGACCAGGCCGGCCTGCGTCGGCCGCACGTACGGCGGCACCACCACCAGCGCGGCATCCACGCCCAGCGTGGCGACGTGACGGGTCAATGCGACGGTGCGGGCGGTCGACGACTGCCCGGTGCCCGCGAGCACCGGCACGCGGCCCGCCACGAGCTCCAGTGCCGAGGTCACCAGCCAGTCGTACTCGGCCTCGTCGAGCATCGCGGCCTCGCCTGTCGAGCCCGCGACCACCAGTCCCTGGGTCCCGGCGTCGAGCTGCGACGTCACCAGCCGTTTCCATGCCGGACGATCGAGATCGCCGCTGGCGGTGAACGGGGTGGCGAGTGCGGTGATGCTGCCTGAGAGACGCAAGATGGGAGTTCCAGGTACGAAGAAGGGCGGCGTCGCCTCTGGCCGACGGCGCGCGAACGGCGCAATGGCGCGGAAAACGCCGGCCGATGTTACTTGCGGCCGTGAAGTACGGGCAAGTATGCTGGCCGCGCTTGCAGTCCGGGCCGGGCTGCCGTTCACCCTTTCCGTCGCAGCCGATCCACGTTGCCACACCGATTTCCCGCCGCGGACCCCGCCTTGACCGATTCCGATACCGCTTCCCGTCCGTCGCCGAACGAGAATTACCTGCTGATCAACGCGTACACCACGCATCCGGCCTCGCCGCTGCTGTCGGTGTCGCGCCGGATCGCCGACAGCGGGTGCAACCTCGTCGACACCCGCCTGTCCACGGTCGGGCGCGACGTGTCGGTCACCGCACTGGCCAATGGCCCGTGGGACGCGGTCGCCAAGCTCGAGGCCATGCTCACGCGCCTGGAGCGCGAGGAAGACCTCAAGCTGGTCTGGTATCGCACCGGTCCCAAGCCCGTTCAGTCGAACCTGCTGCCGTACGTGGTCGAAGTGGTCGCGGCCGACAAGCCCGGCATCCTGTTCCAGCTGGCGGACTTCTTCGACCGCCAGGGCATCACGATCGAAAGCCTGCACTCCTCGCGCTATCGCGCGATGCAGACCGGCGCCGACATGTTCTCGGCGCAGATCACGATCGGCATCCCGGCGAACATGCACATCGCCGCGCTGCGCGACGATTTCCTCGAGTTCTGCGATCACCTGAATCTCGACGCGATCATGGATCCGATGAAGTTCTGACGTGATGCGCGCAGACGCTTGCGAAAGCAGAAGCACACGCGCATTGTGATCACGACCGTCGCAATGGAACGCCCGTTCGAACGATGAGCGGAACACGCAAGAAGCTCGCAAAGGCCACCCTGCAGCTGCCGCTGGCATTGTCGGGCGGCGCGAAGGCCACACTGGCCGACCACACCGGACGCTGGCTCGTCCTGTATTTCTACCCGAAGGATTCCACGCCCGGCTGCACGACCGAGGGCCTGGACTTCAACGCGCTGCTGCCGGAATTCGCGGCACTCGATGCCGACGTCCTCGGCGTCTCGCGCGACTCGGTGAAATCGCACGACACCTTCTGCGCCAAGCAGGGCTTCGCGTTCCCGCTGGTCAGCGATGCGGACGAGGCGCTGTGCCGCGCGTTCGACGTGATCCGGGAAAAGAACATGTACGGCCGGACCGTGCTCGGCATCGAGCGCAGCACGTTCCTGATCGATCCCGACGGCCGCCTCGCGGCCGAATGGCGCAAGGTGCGCGTGCCGGGCCATGCCCAGGCCGTGCTCGACGCCCTGAAGGCTGCCACGGCGCAGTGACCGCCGCCCCTACCCGCCCGCATCGCCGCCCCGGACCACGGGGCCAGGCGATGCGGGCGCGTGTCCGTGTGTTACGCGGCGTGGTGACGCCGTGCCCTTTCCTTCCCTACGGATCCCCGACACGCCGATGATGACCCAAGGCAAGCGCGTCTACGTTCTCGACACCAACGTGCTGATGCACGATCCCACCGCGCTGTTCAAATTCGAGGAGCACGATGTCTACCTGCCGATGCAGGTGATCGAGGAGCTCGACAACGGCAAGAAGGGCACCAGCGAAGCCAGCCGCAATGCGCGCCAGGTCAGCCGGTTCATCAACGAATTGATCGAAGCGGCAGGCAGCGACCACATCGCCTCCGGCCTGCCGCTGCTCCGCCCCAAGGGCCTGCAACTGCGCGGCGTACAGAGCGTGGGCAAGCTGCGCTTCCAGACCACGGCGCCGGTCGAGGACCCCACCTCGTTCGGCGTCGCCGCGCCCGACAACCGCATCCTCGGCGCGATTCTCGATCTGGTACGCACCGAACCCGACTACCCGGTCGTGTTCGTGTCCAAGGACATCAACCTCAGGATCAAGGCCGCGATCGCCGGGATCCCGAACGAGGACTACGAGAACGACCGCGCGCTCGACGATTTCAGCCTGCTCTACACCGGCGCGACCGCGCTGCCGGAGGATTTCTGGACGCGTCACGGCAAGGACCTGCGCTCGTGGACCGACCGCGGCCGCACCTTCTACGAACTGGCGGCCGATGCGGGGGACGACTGGCATCCCAACCAGTTCCTCTACCTGCCCGGCGACGAGGAATCCGAGTTCCGCGTGGTCGGCGTCGAGAACGGGCGCGCGACGCTGCAGATCGTCGACGATTTCCGCCACAACCAGCATGCGGTGTGGGGCATTCTCGCGCGCAACCGCGAGCAGAATTTCGCGCTCAACGCGTTGATGGATCCGGAGATCGATTTCGTCACCCTGCTCGGCACCGCCGGCACCGGCAAGACCCTGCTCGCACTCGCCGCGGGCCTTGCGCAGACGATGGACCAGCAGCGCTACCGCGAGATCATCATGACCCGCGCGACGGTCAGCGTCGGCGAGGACATCGGCTTTCTGCCCGGCACGGAAGAGGAAAAGATGACGCCGTGGATGGGCGCACTGACCGACAACCTCGAAGTGCTGACCCACAACCAGGACGGCGGCAGCTGGGGCCGCGCGGCGACCAACGATCTGCTGGCCTCGCGCATCAAGATCCGCTCGATGAACTTCATGCGCGGGCGCACGTTCCTGTCGCGCTATCTGATCCTCGACGAGGCGCAGAACCTCACGCCGAAGCAGATGAAGACCCTGGTCACGCGCGCAGGCCCTGGCACGAAGATCGTGTGCCTGGGCAATGTCGAGCAGATCGACACGCCCTACCTCACCGAGACGACGTCGGGCCTGACCTACGCGGTCGACCGCTTCAAGAACTGGGCCCACAGCGCGCACATCACGCTGCGTCGCGGCGAGCGTTCGCGGCTGGCCGATTTCGCGTCCGAGGTGCTGTGATGGAGCGGACCCTGCGGCCGGCCGGATGGCCGCAGGGTCCGCGTCCCGCGAGACGTGGCGTCACGCTGCCGTGGCGCCGCGCACCCCCTGGGGCACCACCAGCCGATCCGAACAATCCGTTCGCCGACGAGCGCGTGATGCGGAACGTGGCGCGCGCGATCCACCATCGCATCCTGGCGGCGGTTCGCGTGCGGCAGCGTCGCTGACGTGGGCATGCGGCTGCCGACGTGGGTGTGGATCGGCGCGGTTGCACTCGCCTGCGTCGCGGGCATGGTCAACGTGGTCGGCTATCTCGGTTTCGAACACCAGGCGGTGAGCCACCTGACCGGCACCACCAGCCTGCTCGGCGCCGCCTTGGTGGAACGCGACTGGCGCACGGTCACGCACCTGTGCGGCGTGGTGGTGGCGTTCTGCGCCGGGGCCACGATCAGCGGGCTGATCCTGCAGGACGACACCCTGCGGCTGGGCCGGCGTTACGGCGTGGCGCTCGCGCTCGAGGCGGCCCTGCTCGCCGCGGCCGTCCCGGCATTCGAACGCGTCCAGATCCTCGGCGCCCTGCTCGCGGCGATGGCCTGCGGCCTGCAGAACGCGATGGTGACCACCTACAGTGGCGCGCTGGTGCGCACCACGCATCTGAGCGGCATGTTCACCGATCTCGGCATCGGACTCGGCCACCTGATGCGCGGGCTGGCACTGCCGGTCCGGCGGCTGGCGCTCAGCGCATTGATCATCGCCGGCTTCCTCGTCGGCGGCCTGCTCGGCGCGTGGCTGTTCGGCGAGCTGCGCTACCACGCGCTACTGGTGCCGGCGGCTCTCACCGGCGCGACCGGCATCGGCTACGCCGCGTACCGGCACTGGCGCGGCGTGCCGCCCGAGCGCAGCACCTGAGCGGCCGCTTCCTTACGCCAGCGGGCACAATGCACGGATGAGCGCTCCTTCTTCGCGTCCCCCGTCCGTGCTGACGATCGCCGGCTCCGATTCGGGCGGCGGCGCCGGCATCCAGGCCGACCTCAAGACCTTCGCCGCGCACGACATCCACGGGCTGTCCGCCATCGCCGCGCTGACCGCGCAGCACACGCGCGGCGTCACCGCCGTCCATGCGCCGCCGGTCGCCTTCCTGCAGGCGCAGATCGATGCCTGCTTCGACGATTTCGACATCCGCGCGGTGAAGATCGGAATGCTCGCCACCGCCGACATCGTGCGGGCGGTGGCCGACGCGCTCGATGCGCACCCCGATGTGCCCGTCGTGCTGGACCCGGTGATGATCGCGACCTCGGGCGCCAAACTCCTCGACGACGACGCTCTCGATGCGCTGCGCACGCGCTTGATTCCCCGGGCGGCCGTGCTCACGCCGAACATTCCCGAGGCCGAGCTGCTGCTCGGTCGCACGATCGTCGACGCGGCGTCTGCGGAGGCGGCACTCGATGCGCTGCGCGCACTCGGCGCGCGCGGCGTGTTGCTCAAGGGCGGCCACTTGGACGAGGGCGACACCGTCGTCGACCGCTACGCGGATCCGGAGACGCACTTCACGCATCGGGCGCCGCGTCTGGCGGTCGATGGGCATGGCACTGGCTGCACGCTGTCGTCCGCCATCGCGGCCCGCATCGCGGGCGGTGCGTCCGCGGCCGAGGCCTGCAACGCGGCAATCGCCTATGTGCACGCGGCGATGCGCGCGGCCTACCGGCCCGGGCGCAGCGACATCAGCGTGCTCGGCCACCTCGCTCCGCGGATCCGATGACTGCGCCCGCGTCGCGCATCGATGCGCTGGTCACGAACGATGGTCACCGCTACGAACTTATCGCGCGGATTCCCGAGGCAGCCGATCGCGCCCTGCTCTGGCTGCCGGCGATGGGCGTGCCCGCGAAGCATTACCTGCCCTTCGCCGAACGGCTCGCCGCGCGCGGCGTCGCGGTCTTCCTGCACGAGTGGCGCGGGATCGGGTCGAGCACGCTGCGCGCCGGCCGCGGCGTGGACTGGGGCTATCGCGAGCTGCTCGACGAAGACATCGCGACCAGTGCGCGGGCGATGCACAGTGCCGCGGCCGGCCTGACGCCCGTCGTCGGCGGGCACAGCCTCGGTGGACAGCTCGCCTGCTGCCATCTCGCGCGTCGGCCCGAGGGCGCCCAGGCGCTGTGGCTGGTCGCCAGCGGCGCGCCGTACTGGCGCGCATTTCCAGCACCCCGGCGCTATGCACTGCCGCCGCTGTACCGGTTCATGGCCTGGCTGTCGCACGTGCGCGGCGTGCTGCCGGGCCGCCGTCTGGGCTTCGCCGGCAACGAGGCCCGGGGTGTGATCGACGACTGGAGCAGAAGCGGGCTCAGCGGACGCTACCGCGCGGCGGGGCTCGAGACGGATCTCGATGCGGCCCTGTCGCGCGTCGACGTGCCCGTGCGCGCCGCCTGCCTGCAGGCGGACTGGCTCGGGCCGCCGTCTTCGCTGCACTTCCTGCTGTCCAAGCTCGCGACGCCGGCGCCGGCCGTGGCATCGATGGATGCCGCGGCGCTGGGCGTGCCGGCGGATCACTTCGCCTGGATGAAACAGCCCGACGCCGTCGTCGAGTGGCTAACTTCGCGCGGCTGATCGCGCCGCGGCCGGGCGCCGACGCCGTCCGCTACACTGCGCCGGCACTTTTCGATGGTGAACCGACGCAATGAGCGCAACGCTGCCCGCACGTGACGACATCCGCATCGCGATCGTCGGCCTGGGTTACGTGGGCCTGCCACTCGCGGTGGCGTTCGGACGTCGCCATCCGACGTTGGGCTTCGACATCGATCGCGAACGCATCGACGGCCTGCGCCGGGGACACGACCACACGCGCGAGCTGTCGGAACACGACCTGCGCGCGGCGGCGCACCTGCGCTACAGCGCCGATGCCGCCGACCTCGCCGCGTGCAATGTCCACATCGTCACCGTGCCCACGCCGGTGGACGCCTACAAGCGCCCGGACCTGTCGGCGCTCGAAAGCGCCAGCCGCGCCGTCGGCGCCGCAATCGGCCGTGGTGACGTGGTGATCTTCGAATCCACCGTCTATCCCGGGGCAACCGAAGAAATCTGCGTGCCGATCCTCGAGGCGACGTCCGGCCTGCGCTTCCGCGAGGACTTCCACGTCGGCTACAGCCCCGAGCGGATCAACCCGGGCGACAAGCAGCATCGCCTGGAGAACACGCTGAAGGTGACGGCCGGCTCGTGCCCGGACTCGGCGGAGTTCGTCGATGCGCTGTACCGCGACATCGTCGAGGCCGGCACGCATCGGGTTTCGAGCATCCGCGTCGCCGAGGCCGCCAAGGTCATCGAGAACACCCAGCGCGACGTCAACATCGCCCTGGTCAACGAACTGGCGCTGATCTTCGAGCGTCTCGGCATCGACACCCACGAAGTGCTCGAAGCCGCCGGTACGAAATGGAACTTCCTGCCGTTCCGGCCCGGGCTCGTCGGCGGGCACTGCATCGGTGTCGATCCGTACTACCTGACACACAAGGCGCAGGAGATCGGCTACCACCCCGAGGTCATCCTCGCCGGACGCCGGATCAACGACAGCATGGGGCTGCACGTGGCCCAGCGCGTGGTCAAGCTGATGCAGCAGCGCGGCATCCAGACCGCCGGCGCGCGCGTGCTGGTGCTGGGCCTGGCGTTCAAGGAGAACTGCCCGGATCTGCGCAATACGCGTGTGGTCGACGTGGTGGCCGAACTGCGCAGCTACGGTGTCGTGGTCGACGTCCACGATCCCTGGGTCGCGCCCGCCTATGCGCAGGCCGAGCACGGCCTGACGCTGGTGACCGAGCCGGCCGACGGCGCCTACGACGCGATGATCCTCGCCGTTCCGCATGCCCAGTTCGTCGCTCTCGGCAGCGCCGGCATTCGCGCGTTCGGCACGCCCGGCGCCGTGCTGTTCGACGTCAAGGCGGTCCTGCCCGAGGCGGACGCGCGCCTCTGAGCCGACGGCGGCGGGGCCAGCGCGGGGTCGCCTGAGGCGCATCCGCTCCCGATCGCGACGCACAGCATGCGAAGTCGCGCGGACGCATCACGGTTGCGTTCCGGATGCACGGCCGACGCCGTAACCGGGCGCGCTCGGCACGCCTGCGCAGCGCGGCTGCGACAGCGTCTTGGCGGCCGGTCCGGCTTCTTGCGGCACGTGCCCGCTGCAGACGACCCGCGCGCGCCTGCGACGCGTCCGGCCGCTCCACTGGCCGTCGCGCGGTGACCGCACGCGCACCCGCCCACTCGCGTCCACACGGCAGGCGTCATGCACGCGGCGGACGCGGTGATCCAGCGCGGCCGCCCGGTCTTCGCGGATCGTCGCGACGCACCGGCTGCAGTTGATCCGCATCAGTCGCGCTGTCGCGTGCGCGACGCGCACGGACCGACGCGACCCAGCGCATCGTGTCGAGGCAGGCGCCACCGGACCACGCACGCCGGCATACGCGAAACACACGCACACAAAAAAGCCAGCGACGGATCGCTGGCTTTCCTGTGTGTTCTGGCGCGCCCGGAAGGATTCGAACCTCCGACCCCCAAGTTCGTAGCCTGGTGCTCTATCCAACTGAGCTACGGGCGCGTGGAACAGAAGCGGAATTTTGCAGAAGAACGTGTATTTCGTCAACCGCTCTGCGAGATTTTTTTCGGTGATCCCCGAGGGAATCCGATCGAATCAAGCAGTGGCGGAGAGTGAGGGATTCGAACCCTCGATGGAGTTTTAAGCCCCATACTCCCTTAGCAGGGGAGCCCCTTCAGCCACTCGGGCAACTCTCCGAAGCAACCCGCTCGACGTGTGTGACGTTCGAGCGAGGTGCGAAGGATACCGGGTCACCTCGCCTGCGGCAAACTTTCTTGTGCGTCGTGATCATCCGCCTGCTCATCGGCGCCTTCGCGGTGGATGCGCTGGTAGATCTCTTCGCGGTGCACCGACACGTCTTTCGGCGCATTGATGCCGATACGCACCTGATTGCCCTTGACGCCCAGGACGGTCACGGAGACGGAGTCTCCAATCATCAGCGTCTCGCCGACACGTCGGGTCAGAATCAACATATGAATCTCCTCGGGCCAACACGCTGTCGTGCCGGCGTGGACTGCAACTCGGACCGCTCTCGACCGTTGGAAACCGATTACAGACCAATCTGAAGCGTGAAGGATGTCCTGCGGCGGACGGCCGGTCAACCGCCCCCGGAACATGTTTAGCGCGCGCTTAACCCGCCCGGTCAGCCACCCAGCGGCCCACGTCGGCGAGGGCCGCCTGCAGCGCGGGTCCGTCCTCGCCGCCGCCCTGGGCGAGATCGGGGCGACCGCCGCCCTTGCCTCCGATCCGGCCTGCGATCTCCGACAGCAGTTCGCCGGCCTTGATCCGGCCCGCCGCGGCGCCGCCGACACCGGCGACGAGCGCCGCCTTGCCGTCATTGGCGCCGGCGAGCACCACGACGACATCGCCCAGCTGCTGTTTGATGCGGTCGACTGCGTCGCGCAGCGCCTTCGCGTCGAGCCCTTCGATCCGCGCTGCCACGACCTTCAGTCCGCCGACGTCGATCGCGCCTGCTGCCAGATCCGACGTCGCACCGCTGGCCGCCTTGGCCTTCAACGCATCGAGTTCGCGCTCGAGCTGCTTCTGTCGATCGAGTAGCGCACGCACGCGATCACCGACGTCGGCCGCGGTGCCGCCGAGCAGGCCGGCCGCGTGGCGCAGGCGCTCCTCCTCGGCGCGCACATGATCGAGTGCGGCCTGGCCGGTGAGTGCTTCGATACGGCGCACACCGGACGACACACCACCTTCGGACACGAGCTTGAACAGGCCGATACGGCCAGTGCGGTCGACGTGGGTGCCGCCGCACAGCTCGACGGACTCACCCATCGTCACCACGCGCACGCGCTCGCCGTACTTCTCGCCGAACAGCGCCATCGCGCCGGCGTCGAGCGCGGACTGCATGTCCATCTGCTCGATCGTGACCGGGTGGTTGGCGCGCACTTCGACGTTGACGCGGCGCTCGATCTCGCCGAGCTCGTCGCCGGTCACCGGCTGGAAATGCGAGAAATCGAAGCGCAGCCGCTCCGGCGCGACCAGCGAGCCCTTCTGGGCCACGTGCGTGCCGAGCAGATCACGCAGCGCGCCGTGCAGCAGATGGGTGGCGCTGTGGTTGAGCAGGATGCTGGACCGCCGGGTCGCGTCGACGCGACCCTGCACGCGGTCGCCGCGACGCAGCGTGCCGGCGGCGAGACGGCCGACATGCCCGTGGAACTGGCCGGCGAACTTCTGCGTGTCGTCGACGTCGAAGCGGAGACCGTCGGCGTCGAGCACGCCGGTGTCACCGACCTGGCCGCCGGATTCCCCGTAGAACGGCGTGCGGTCGAGAATCACCACGGCCTCGTCCCCGGCGTCGATGGTCTCGACCGGGCGCCCGTCACGCAGCAGCGCGACGACCTGCAGCTCGCCGGCCTCGGTGGCCTCGTAGCCTTCGAACACGGTCGGCGACAGCTGTGCGACCAGGTCGGCCGGAAGTCCGGCGCTGGACGCGAACTTGCCGGCGGCACGCGCCGTCTCGCGCTGGCGCTGCATCGCGGCATCGAACCCGGCCATGTCGACCTCGAGCCCGCGCTCGCGCGCGATGTCGGCGGTCAGATCGAGCGGGAAGCCATAGGTGTCGTAGAGGCGGAACGCGTCCTCGCCCGGAATGGCGCCCTGGCTGCGCGTGGCGATCTCGTCGAAGATGCGCATGCCGGCGTCGAGGGTCTCGGCGAAGCGCTCCTCTTCGGCCCGCAGCGCACGCTCGACCAGCTCGCGCTTGCCACGCAACTCGGGGTAGGCCTCGCCCATCGCCGCGTCGAGCGTGCCGACCATCGCACTGAAGAACGGCTGGCGGACACCGAGCATCCAGCCGTGGCGCAGCGCGCGACGGATGATCCGGCGCAGCACGTACCCGCGGCCCTCGTTCGACGGCAGCACGCCGTCGACGATCAGGAAGCTGCAGGCGCGGATGTGGTCGGCGATCACGCGCAGCGACTTGTTCTCCAGATCGGTCGTGCCGGTGAGTTCGGCCGCCTTGCGGATCAGCGCCTGGAAGAGATCGATCTCGTAGTTGCTGTGCACGCCCTGCAGGATCGCCGCCACGCGCTCCAGACCCATGCCGGTATCGACGCAGGGTGCGGGCAGCGGCAGCAGCGTACCGTCGGGCTGCTTGTCGAACTGCATGAACACCAGGTTCCAGATCTCGATGAAACGGTCGCCGTCCTCGTCGGGCGAGCCCGGAGGACCACCGAAATGCGCCGGACCGTGGTCGTAGAAGATCTCGGTGCAGGGACCGCAGGGGCCGGTGTCGGCCATCTGCCAGAAATTGTCCGATGCGAACGGCGCGCCTTTGTTGTCGCCGATGCGCACGATGCGGTCTTCCGGCACGCCGACCATGTCGCGCCACAGCGCGTAGGCCTCGTCGTCGGTGTGATAGACGGTGACCAGCAGTCGCTCGGCCGGCAGCTTCCAGACCTGGGTCAGCAGCTCCCAGGCCCAGGCGATCGCGTCCTTCTTGAAGTAGTCGCCGAACGACCAGTTGCCGAGCATCTCGAAGAAAGTGTGGTGCCGCGCGGTGTAGCCGACCTGGTCGAGATCGTTGTGCTTGCCGCCCGCGCGCAGGCAGCGCTGGACGTCCGCCGCACGCACGTAACTGCGCTTCTCCGCACCCAGGAACACGTCCTTGAACTGCACCATGCCCGAGTTGGTGAACAGCAGGGTCGGGTCGTTACCCGGCACCAGCGGCGCCGACGGCACGATGGTGTGCCCCCTGCCCTTGAAGAACTCGAGGAAATCGGCGCGGATCTGCGCGGTGCTGGTCGGGGTCTGCGTGGTCATAGGCCTGGCGTTGACGAAAACGGGCATGCGCCGCGGTCCGTGTCCACCCGCTTGTGGTCTCGGTCCGAAGCTGTCGCCCAATCGGCAAAGGGTAGCAGGCCGCCCGCCCTTCCTGCCCGCCCCCACGGCCGGGGCATCGCCCGCTGTCGCCGCCCTGATCGGCCGCTCAGCGGCCGCAGAAACGTCGGATTGCGGTGCGCAATACTTCCGCACCGAAGCCCCGCCGCAACAGGAAATCACCTGCCTTGCGCCGGGCCGCCATGTCGTCAGCGAGAACAACGGCATCGAAGCGTCGTTCAAGCAGGTCGAGCGCGCGGGCCGGCCAGTCGGCATCGCCCTCGTCTTCGAGCGCCTGGAAGGCGCCTGCAATGACATCCGAGGCGAGGCCGTGGACCGCCAGCTCGGCCTCGATCCGGACCGGACCGTAGCCGCCCATGACCCGTGCACGCGCAAGGCTGGCGGCGAATCGGGCATCGTCCTGCCAACCCGCGTCGGCCATCGTGGCCACGGCTGCCTCCGCCTCGTGGTCGCTGATCCCGCGCGCGATCAACTTGCGCTGCAACTCGGGCTTCGAGTGCTCGCGCCGCACCAGCAGGGCGAGCGCGCGCTGCGCGGGCGTGGCCTCACGCCGGCGCCGACGCGGCGACGCCGGCGCATTCTCTGCACCGGCGTCGTCGTTGCCCGCGTCATCAGTCGTCGCGGGCTGGCGGACCAGGCCGTCGACCGGGCCGGCAGGCCCTGACTCAGTCGTCGTCGCTTTCTTCATTGGCCGCCGCGGCCGCCAGCACTGCTGCAGGCAACAGCTTCTCGCGGATCCCCGCCTCGATGCGCGCGGCGACCTCCGGGTTGTCCTTGAGGTACTGGCGGGCATTTTCCTTGCCCTGCCCGATCCGCTCGTCGCCCGCGCTGTACCAGGCGCCCGCCTTTTCAATCAGCTTGGCTTCGACACCCATGTCGATCAGCTCGCCCTCGCGGCTGATGCCTTCGCCGTAGAGGATTTCGGTGATGACCTGCTTGAACGGGGGCGCCATCTTGTTCTTGACGACCTTGATGCGGGTCTGGTTGCCGATGATCTCGTCGCCCTTCTTGATCGCGCCGATGCGGCGGATGTCGAGGCGGACCGAGGCGTAGAACTTCAGCGCGTTGCCGCCGGTCGTGGTCTCGGGGCTCTGGCCCGGCATCATGATGCCGATCTTCATGCGCAGTTGGTTGATGAAGAACACCATGCAGTTGCTGCGCTTGATGTTGCCGGTCAGCTTGCGCAGCGCCTGGCTCATCAGACGGGCCTGCAGACCGGGCAGCTGGTCGCCCATCTCGCCTTCGATTTCGGCGCGCGGGGTCAGCGCGGCGACCGAGTCGATGACGACCATGTCGACCGAGTTCGAGCGCACCAGCATGTCGGCGATTTCGAGCGCCTGCTCACCGGTGTCGGGCTGCGAGACCAGCAGGTCCTCGACGTTGACGCCGAGCTTCGCGGCGTACGTCGGATCGAGCGCGTGCTCGGCATCGATGAACGCCGCGACGCCGCCCATCTTCTGGCACTGCGCGATCGTCTGCAGGGTCAGCGTGGTCTTGCCCGAGGACTCCGGACCATAGACTTCGATGACACGGCCGCGCGGCAGGCCGCCGATGCCGAGTGCGAGATCGAGCTGCAGCGAACCGGTCGGGATCACCGGCACCACTTCAGACACGCGGTCGCCCATGCGGATCACCGAGCCCTTGCCGAACTGCTTCTCGATCTGGCTCAGGGCTGCGGACAGCGCGCGCTTCTTGTTCTCGTCCATCGTGGTGGTCCTCGTCATTCGTGTTCCGGTGTGTGGGACGCATCGTCGCAGGCGCGGATCGCACAGGCTGCGACGCAGTGGCGTGGTGATGTCGACGCTAGAGCCGGACGTGCCGGCCGGTCAGGAGTGGATCGGGCGCCGGCCGGTCGGGAAACACCGCGACCGCGATGGGTATCGCGCCGACTCACCGGTTCGGCCGGACCAGGCCGCAGTACAGGCCTTCGATCGCGAAGTCCTGGTCGGGCAATACGTCGATCGGTGCGTAGTCCGGATTGCGCGGCAGCAGGCGGATCCGGTCCTTGCCGATCTTCAGCAGCTTGACGGTGATCGCGTCGTCCAGCCGGGCGACGACGATCTGACCGGAGCGCGCATCGCGGGTGCGATGCACGCCGATCAGATCGCCCTCGAAGATGCCTTCGTCGCGCATCGAATCGCCCTTGACCTTGAGCAGGTAGTCCGGCGACGGCGAGAACAGCACGCGGTCGAGCACGACGTAGTCGTCCGAGCCGATGTCCGCCCCGATCGGCAGGCCGGCGGCCACCTGGCCGAGCACCGGCAGGCGCAGCGCCTCGGCCGTGCGTGCATCGCCGAGTGGCAGCAGGTGCTGCGCTGCCTGCGGGGCGACGCGCAGCCGGATTCCGCGCGCACGGCCCGGCAGCCGCTCGATCGCGCCTGCAGTCTCGAGTGCGTCGAGGTGGTATTGCGCGGCGCGGACGCCGCTGAACCCGAATGCCCGTGCGATCTCGGTCTGCGACGGCGGCATGCCCTCGGCCTCGATGCGGTCACCGATCATCTCGAGAATGGCGCGCTGGGTCGTGGACAGGTTCATGGTTAGTAGTATTACTACTAACTGATTTAGACGCAAGCCTGATGCCGGGGGCGATGCGCCGGCTCAAACGCCCGCCGCTATCGGGCGGGCGCCGCCACAGGCGTCGGCACAGCCAGATGCGAGCCGTCGAGCACCGCCCCACCCCGCGGTGTGCTGCCGACGACCGCGTCGGCCGGCAGCGGTCCGCCATCGAGATGGGCGTCCACCTGGTCCAGCGCGGCATACACGTACGGCAGCAGCGGCACGTAGCGGGCGGCGTAGTCGGGAAGCGCGAGGAAACCGTCGAAGTGCTGCGCATGCGGCACCTGCCAGAGGCGCACCTCGCGCCCGGCCGCCTGCGCGGTGGTCACGTAGGGCACGCTGGTGAAGGCCATCGGGATCAGTCCGTCGTCGACGCCGTGCACGACGACCACCGGCAGCCCGCTCCGCGGCAGGCCGGCACGGGTCTCGGCGATGCCGGTCTGGACGCGGCGCGCATCGGCGTCATCGCCCACGGCCAGCGCACGCAGGCATTGCAGACCCGGCAGCACGGGGTCCGGACCGGCCATTGGCGGATCGACGATGCCGACGCCAGCGCCCGGCGGAATTCCACTGCCGTCGCTCCACCAGGCAGCCCGTTCGGTCGCGGTCGCGGCGCGGCGTGCGAGATCGGCGCCCTGGGCCGAGTACCGGTACCCGCAGGGGTGCGCATCGGCGGAATAGCGGCCGTAGGCGGAGGCATAGGTCACCGCGACCGCACGCCAAAGATCGAAGCCGACCGACAGCGCGCCGGCGCGCAGGGCGCCATCGGTCCAGCCGTTGGCACGCAGGGTCTGCAGCGCGGACTGCGATTGGGACGCAGGGTCGGTGCCTTCGACCAGACCGGCCGCACGCAGCGAGGCGCAGCGCGCGGTCCACAGCGGCGCCACCTGCGCGGTCAATGGCGGCTGCGGCAGGTTGTCGACGGCGAGCAGCGCGCACGGCATCAGCAGCGCGGCTTCGGTGGTGTAGTCGTAGAGCGCGCGCGCGCCCGGCGCGTCGACGTGGATGCTGGGCTCGCCGGCGACCACGGCATCGAGCCAGTCGCCTTCGAGCTCCGCCGCGCGCAGCACCGCGCCGCCGCCATTGGAGATGCCGACCGCGATGACGCGCGTACTGTCGAAGTCGAACGGCGCATCGTCCGGATACGCCTCGCCGAGCGCCTGCAGCGCGAACTCGGCGGCCTGGCGCACATGACGGCCCCAGTCGGCCTCGGGGTTGTCGCCGGAATGCGCGTGCTTGAACGCGACGCCCTGCCCCGTGCCCTCGGGCGCGAATATGGCTTGTGCGCGATCAGCGGACGGTGTGCCGTCGGCCGCGATGCCGATGCCCGCATCGGCATCGAAGTAATCGGTGCCTGCACCCTTGTCGGTGTAGGCGACGGCGCAGCCCTTCGGCAGACCCCAGGCGCCGGCGACGGCGATCGCGCCATAGATGCCGCGCGAGCCGGACGATGCGGTCACCACGATGCAGCGACGCGTGCGGTCGAAGCCGTCGGGTACCTGCACCAGAACGCGGTGCGGCTGCGAGGCGCCGGGCACCGTGGCCAGCGCGTGGAATTCGCGGCCCGGCACCGCAGCCAGGCTGCCGTAGAGCGTGCCGTAGCCGCCCCCCGGCGCGAGGTCGGCGATGCCGCGCCAGTTCGCCCACAACGCGCGACGACGCGCTTCGGCGCCGAGCGGACGCTCGGGGTCGGCGAAGGTCGGCGGCGTCATCGCCTGCAGGCCGGCCAGCCCGAGGCCGGCGGTCAGCAGATCGTCGTCGCCGCGATGGAGGCTGGTGCGCTGGGCGCTGAACATCGTGGCGTCGTCTCCGCGCATCGAGGCAGGATCGCTTCGCATCGCACTGCCGGCACAGGCGGCGAGCGAGAGCGCGAGGGTGGCGAGGCACAGCGGCCGGAGCATGCGGATCTTGGTCATGCAGGCACCGTAGCAGTGCGCTCACCGTGGGCCATCGTACTTTGGTACCAGCCGCGCGGCCGGCCCGGGCTTGCTAGTGTGGCGATCGGATCCGAACGCGGGATTCGACGCCAGCGTTCGCGGCCACCCCGCCGAATCCCTGATTCCGAATCCCCAATCCCGGCCCCCGAATGCCCAAGCTGCTGATCGCCGACGACCATCCGCTGTTCCGCGCCGCACTGCGCGGCGCGGCCGCCGATGCGGCGCCGGACGTCGTCACCCGCGAAGCCGAAACGCTGGCCGGCGTGCTGGCGCTGCTGGATGCCGAGGACGACGTCGACCTCGTGCTGCTGGATCTGCACATGCCGGGCAACCACGGGCTCGCCGGACTGGCGGCGATCCGCGCCCAGTTCCCGGCGGTGGCCGTGGTGCTGGTCTCGGCGAACGAGGATCCGCTGGTCGTGCGCCGCGCGCTCGACCACGGCGTCGCCGGCTACATCCCCAAGAGCGCGGGCCTGGGCGAATTGCGCGATGCGATCCGCACGGTGCTGGCCTGCGAGCAGTGGCTGCCGCCCGCGCTGCGCGCCGCGGTCGCACGCGCGCAGTCGGCGCCCGAGGACACCGACCTGGCCGCGCGCCTGGCCAGCCTGACGCCGCAGCAGTTCCGGGTGCTGTCGCTGGTGGCCGAGGGCCTGCTCAACAAGCAGATCGCCGACCGGCTGGACGTGCAGGAGCGCACGATCAAGGCGCACATGTCGGCGATCTTCGAGAAACTCGGCGCGCGCAACCGCACGCATGCCGGCGTGATCCTGCGTGGGCTGGAGATCACCGATCCGGCGCAGCGCGTCGCAGGCTGATCCTGACGATCAGTCGGCGCTTGGAGTACGCCGTTTCGGTGGATTGACCCACTGCACCTGCAGGCCGCGCCGCAATGCCTTTCGTTCGACCTGGGCGATGTAGGCGCTGTCCTGGACCATCAGGCCGGGCCGGGGCGGCGGCGCACGCGTCGGCCTCTGCGCTTGTGTCGCGCATCCCGCCATCGCGGCCGTCGCCAGCACCGTCACTACGAGACCATTGCGTCGTGCCCGGGTGGTCATGCGTCTGCTCCGCGACCGGCCGCCAATGGCCTATTGCCGCTTTACACCTCGCGCGGGCGGGCGATTCAGCCGTCCGTCGGAACGGCGGTGTCCTGCCGACCGGCGGCATTGTGGATGCTGCCGAGTTCGGCGAGCACGGCGGTCGCATAGCACCCGGCCGGCAATGCGAACGCCAGCGTCAGCGTGGCGGCATCGCGCCATTCCCAGGTCAGCGTGCCGGGCACCAGGCGGGTGGCACGCCGGTCCTGGTCAAGCCCTGCTTGTTCGAGCCCGGCCCGCAGCGCCAGGGCTTCGGCATCCTCCAGCGCCGCGAGCTCGCAGGCATGCGCCTCGCCGGTCGTGCGCAGCACGCCGCGCCCCCACAGCGGCGCCGTCGGATGGATGTCGTGCGCGGCGGCGCGCGCGTCGAGGGCGGCGCCCGGCGCTTCCGGCCCGAAGACGCTGCGGCTGCCGTCGAGCATCCACACCTCGCCCTCGAGGCCGGTCGCCCAGTGTCCAGCGGCGACCCGGGCCGCCAGCACGCGATTGAACAGCGCCGACCGCGCTGACGACAGCAGCATCGCGCGCTGCTCCCGGGCCACGCGTCGACGCGGCGCGGCGAACATCGCCAGCGCCTTGCCGACGTTGCCGCCGCCGTGGCCGAAGCGCTGTTCGCCGAAATAATTGGGCACGCCCGCGGCGGCGATCGTCTGCAGGCGAGACTCGATCGCGGCCCGGTCACCCTGCACCTCGCGCAGCGTGAGCGCGAAGCGATTGCCCGCCAGCGCACCGCGCGGCAGCTTGCGCGAATGCCGGGCGGCGGCCAGCACCCGCAGGCCCTGCCCCGCGCCCGACGCCATGGCTTCGAGCACCGCGGCGTCGGGATCGGCGCGCCCCGGCAGTTGCACGCTGAAGCGCTGGGTAGTCAGCGCGTGCCGGTCCTTGAGCCCGGCATACCCGACCGCACGCTCGTCGACGCCGGCCCACTGCGCGAGCAGCCGGGCGACGAACGCGGTGTTCATGCCGCGCTTCTCGATGGTGAGCAACAGGTGCTCGCCCTGACCGCTGGGCGCGAACGCGTCGAGTTCGTCGACCCGGAAATCCTCGGCGTCCTGACGGATCGTCGCCGTCAGCACCGCGTCGCCGTGCGCGCGCGGCAGTGCGTCGGCGCCGCTCACGCCGCGACGAGCAGGCACACCGCCTGCGCGGCGATGCCTTCACCGCGGCCGGTGAATCCGAGGCGCTCGCTGGTCGTGGCCTTGACCGACACGCGCTCGACGTCGATGCCGAGATCGCCAGCGATCGCCTCGCGCATCGCCTGCGCGTGCGGCCCGATCTTCGGGCGCTCGCAGATCACGGTGACGTCGGCATTGCCGACCTGCCATCCACGCGCGGCCAGCAGGCCGTTGCAGTGCCGCAGCAGCGCGCGGCTGTCGGCCCCTTTCCAGCGATCGTCGGTCGGCGGGAAATGCACGCCGATGTCACCGAGCGCGAGCGCGCCGAGCAGCGCATCGCACAGCGCGTGCAACGCGACATCGCCATCGCTGTGCGCGAGCACGCCGTGCGTGTGCGGCACGCGCACGCCGCCGACCATCACGTGGTCGCCGGGGCCGAAGGCGTGGACATCGATGCCCTGACCGATGCGGAAGCTGGGAATTGCGGACATGCGGATTCGCTCGGAAGGGAATGAGAGTGCGTGGTGACCACGCCACGGGCCACGCGGCATCACGCCGCGCACGCGGCCTCAAACGCCGCGCTGCGCCAGCACGAATTCGAAACGCGCCAGATCGGCCGGCGTGGTGATCTTGAAGTTGTCGTCGGCGCCTTCCACCAGCAGCGGACGTGCGCCCTGCCGTTCCATCGCCATCGCCTCGTCGGTGACGGCGACGCCGGCCGCCGCGGCGGCCTCGAGCGCACGTGCCAGCTGCAGACGCCGAAACAGCTGCGGCGTCAGCGCGCGCCACAGGCGCTCGCGCGGCTCGGTGCCGTCGATACCGCCGTCGTCACCCGCCCGCTTGAGTGTGTCGCGCACCGGCGCAGCCAGGATCGCACCGACCGGATCGGCACGACCGCGTTCGAGCAGCGCATCGAGATCGGCATGGGCGAGGTTCGGACGCGCCGCGTCGTGGACCAGCACGAAATCGTCGGCGCGCACCGTGTCCGGCAGCGCAGCCAGCCCCGCGAACACCGAATCCGCACGTGTCGCGCCGCCGACCGTGCGCAGCAGCGGCTTGCCGTGCGTCGCCATGTCCAAGCCTGCGTTGGCCTCGAGGGCGTCGTGCTCGCCGGTCACCAGCACCACGCCGGCCACACCGGCGTGCACGGTCAGCGCGGCGAGCGTATGCGCGAGGACGCTGCGGCCGCCGATCTGCAGGTACTGCTTCGGCACGTCGCCTCCGAAGCGTGCACCACGCCCGGCCGCGGGGACGATGACCCAGGTCACGGCGCTTCACCGCGCGCAGCGGCGTCGGGGTCCAGGCCGTGTTCCACGGGAAGCGGCGCGAGGCGCGCATCGTCGACCACCCGGTAGAAGGTTTCCCCCGGTTTGATCATGCCCAGCTCGCCGCGCGCGCGTTCCTCGATCGCGGCCTCGCCCGATTTCAGGTCGGCCACTTCGGCCGCCAGCGCATCGTTGCGCTGCTGCAGCCCCTCGTTCTGGCGCGCCTGTGTCTCGACGCGCCCGCGCAGTTCCTCGACCTGGGTGGTGCCGCCGACGCCGAACCACAGCCGGTACTGCAGCCACGCCAGCAGGCCCGCCAGGCCCAGCAGCACGAGAAGGAACGCGCGGACGCGCATGGCGGTGCCGGCTCCGGACTCAGCGCGTCAGCGACACGAACGCATCGCGGCCGGCGTAGCGCGCGCCCGTGCCGAGGGCTTCCTCGATGCGCAGGAGCTGGTTGTACTTGGCCACGCGGTCGCTGCGGCACAGCGAGCCGGTCTTGATCTGGGTCGCCGTGGTGGCGACCGCGATGTCGGCGATCGTCGTGTCCTCGGTCTCGCCCGAGCGGTGCGAAACGACCGAGGCGTACTTCGCCGCGTCGGCCATCGCGATGGCTTCAAGCGTCTCGGTCAGCGTGCCGATCTGGTTGACCTTGATCAGGATCGCGTTCGCGGTCTTCGAATCAATGCCTTCCTTGAAGATCTTCGGATTGGTGACGAACAGATCGTCACCCACCAGCTGCACCTTGTCGCCGATGCGGTCGGTGAGCTGCTTCCAGCCGGTCCAGTCGTCCTCGGCCATGCCGTCCTCGATCGTGACGATCGGGTACTGCGCGGCCCAGTCGGCGAGGAAGTCGACGAACTGCTCGCCGGTCAGGCGCTTGTTCTCGCCGACCAGGTGGTACTTGCCGTTGTCGAAGAACTCGCTCGACGCGACGTCCAGACCCAGCAGGACGTCGTCGCCGGCGCTGTAGCCGGCCTTGCCGATCGCTTCGAGAATCGTGTCCAGCGCTTCGACGTTGCTGCGGAAATCCGGCGCGAAGCCGCCCTCGTCGCCGACCGCCGTGCTGAGGCCATGGCCCTTGAGCACCGACTTGAGCGCGTGGAAGATTTCGGTGCCGGCGCGCAGCGACTCGGAAAAGCTGCTGAAACCGACCGGCAGCACCATGAATTCCTGGAAATCGACATTGTTGTCGGCATGCGCGCCGCCGTTGATGATGTTCATCATCGGCACCGGCAGCACCGGCGCGCGGTCGCCGGCCAGCAGCTTCCACAGCGGGATCTTCTTCGACGCGGCCAGCGCATGCGCGTTCGCCATCGACACGCCGAGCAGCGCGTTCGCGCCCAGGCGGCCCTTGTTCTCGGTGCCGTCGAGATCGATCAGGCGCTTGTCGAGACCGGCCTGGTCGGCGGCGTCGAAGCCCTTCAGCGCCTCGGCGATCGCGCCGTTGACGTTGCCCACGGCCTTGCGCACGCCCTTGCCGAGATAGCGCGTCTTGTCGCCGTCGCGCAGCTCCACCGCCTCACGGGCGCCGGTCGAGGCGCCGGACGGCACCATCGCGCGGCCGAAGCTGCCGTCGTCCAGTGTCACTTCGGCTTCGAGGGTCGGATTACCGCGGGAATCGAGGATTTCGCGGGCGTGGATCTTGGCGATGGTCGTCATGGTCGGTTCGGAAGTCTCGTTCGGCAGGAAAGGGAAGGATCAAGCGATGGTGCAGCCGCCGGTGATGCAGGCGACGCTGCGGTCAGAGATCGGATTCGGCGAAGCCCGCGCGCTTGGTTACAGCGTCGAGTTCGAGCATCGTTTCCAGCAGCGCACGCATGCGGTGCAGCGGCCACGCATTCGGACCGTCGCTGAGCGCCTCTTCCGGCTTGGGATGCGTTTCCATGAAGACGCCCGCCACGCCGACGGCGACCGCCGCGCGTGCCAGCACCGGCACGAACTCGCGCTGGCCGCCGCTGGAGGTGCCCTGCCCGCCCGGCAGCTGCACCGAATGTGTCGCGTCGAATACGACGGGGCAGTTCGTCTCGCGCATCACCGCCAGAGAACGCATGTCGCTGACGAGGTTGTTGTAGCCGAAGCTCGCGCCGCGCTCGCAGACCATGATCTGCTCGTTGCCGGTGGACTTGGCCTTTTCGACGACCGGCTTCATGTCCCACGGCGACAGGAACTGGCCCTTCTTGATGTTGACCGGCTTGCCGGCGGCGCAGACCTTCTTGATGAAATCGGTCTGGCGCACGAGGAAGGCCGGCGTCTGCAGCACGTCGACGACCGAGGCGACCTCGTCCATCGGCGTGTACTCGTGCACGTCGGTGAGCACCGGCATGCCGAGCTGGCGCTTCACCTCGCTCAATACGCGCAGGCCTTCTTCCATGCCCGGGCCGCGGAAGCTGGTGCCGGAGGTGCGGTTGGCCTTGTCGAAGCTCGACTTGAAGATGAAGTTGATGCCGAGATCGGACGTGATCTCCTTCAGCTGGCCGGCGACATCGAGCTGCAACTGCTCGGACTCGATGACGCAGGGACCGGCGATCAAAAAGAACGGCTGGTCGAGACCGACCTCGAACCCACAAAGCTTCATGCGTGTGCCTCCTTGAGGCGCGTGGCGTCGACCTTCGCGCCGCCGGCCCGCCGCGCGCGCGCGGCGCCCACGAAACCGACGAACAACGGATGTCCGCCGCGCGGCGTGGACAGGAACTCGGGATGCGCCTGGCAGGCGATGAACCACGGGTGCTGCGGCAGCTCGACCATCTCCACCAGCAGATCGTCCATCGACTTGGCCGAGATCATCAGGCCGGCGTCCTCGAGCTGGGTGCGGTAGCGGTTGTTGAATTCGTAGCGGTGGCGGTGACGCTCGCCCACGACGTCCTGGCCATAGACCTCGCGCGACTTCGTGCCGGGCTTCAGGCGCTGCTCCTGCAGGCCCAGACGCATCGTGCCGCCGAGGTCGCTCTTCTCGTCGCGACGCTCCACTTCACCGGTCTGCGTGCGCCATTCGGTGATCAGACCGATCACCGGATGCGGGGACTGCTTGTCGTTCTCGGTGCTGTTGGCGCCTTCGAGACCGGCGACATTGCGCGCCATGTCGACGACGGCGGCCTGCATGCCGTAACAGATGCCGAAATACGGCAGGCCGGTTTCGCGCGCGAACTGCGAGGCCAGCACCTTGCCTTCGAAGCCGCGGTCGCCGAAACCGCCGGGCACCAGCACGCCGTCGACATCGCCGAGCCACGCGGCGGCGCCGTCGCGCTCGATGTCCTGGGATTCGATCCACTTCAGGCTCACGCGTGTGCGCTGGCGGATGCCACCGTGCTTGAGCGCCTCGCCGACCGACTTGTAGGCATCCTTGTGGTCGACGTACTTGCCGACGACGCCGATGGTCACTTCGTCGATGGGGTGCTCGACCGCGTTGACGACGTCGATCCACTCCGAGAGATCGGCGGTCGGAGCGGCCTTGGCATCCAGGCGCAGGCGCTCGACGACCAGCTGGTCCAGGCCCTGGGCATGCAGCCACATCGGAATCTTGTGGATGTTGTCGAGATCGACGGCGGAGATCACCGCCTTCTCCGACACGTTGGTGAAGGAGGCGATCTTGCGGCGCTCGCCGTCGGGCAGCGGCTGCTCGCTGCGGCACAGCAGGATGTCGGGCTGGATGCCGATCGAGCGCAACTCCTTGACCGAGTGCTGCGTCGGCTTGGTCTTAAGCTCGCCTGCGGCGGCGATGTACGGCACCAGGGTCAGGTGCATGAAGACAGCCTTGTCGCTGCCGCGGTCGGTGCGGATCTGGCGGATCGCTTCGAGGAACGGCAGCGATTCGATGTCGCCGACCGTGCCGCCGATCTCGACCAGGGCGACGTCGAAGCCCTGGGTGGCCTCGTCGATCGCGCGCTTGATCGCATCGGTGATGTGCGGGATCACCTGCACGGTCGCGCCGAGGTAATCACCGCGGCGTTCCTTGCGGATCACGCTCTCGTAGATCTTGCCGGTCGTGATCGAGTTCTTGCCCGACAGGCGCACGTTGATGAAGCGCTCGTAGTGGCCGAGATCGAGGTCGGTTTCCGCGCCGTCGTCGGTCACGTAGACCTCGCCGTGCTGGAACGGGCTCATCGTGCCGGGGTCGACGTTGATGTAGGGATCGAGCTTCATCATCGTCACCCGCAGGCCGCGGGCCTCGAGGATGGCGGCCAGAGACGCGGCCGCGATGCCCTTGCCGAGGGAGGAGACCACGCCGCCGGTGACGAAGACGAGCGGAGTGACGGAACTGTTGGGGAGAGTCATGAGCACAGCGGGTCGCTGGAAAGCCCCATTCTACAGGCTGACGCCGGCGGGCGTCCGGCCGCGGATGCTCGGCGCGGAAAAAACGCGGACCTCAGACGCGAACGCCCCGGCCAGGCCGGGGCGCTCGGTCACACGGAACGCAGCGTCGATCAGGCCGGATCGCCCGCTTCCTCTTCCTCGATCTCGGTGGCCTGCTGCTCGGCCTCGGCCTGGGCATCGTAGGCCTCGTTGACGGCGTCGGCGGCGTAGCTGCTCTCGACGGCGGCGTCCTGGGCTGCGGTCTCGGCCGCCTGGGCAGCGGCTTCGGCCGTCTGCGCGTCGGTCTCGGCCTGCTGGGCGGCGGCCTGGGCGGCACGTGCCTCCTGCTCCATGGTCGCCTCCTGGGCGAACGCCGGCGCGGCGAAGGCGGTGGAGACGATGGCGGCGAACAGAACGTGGCGGGTCTTCATTGGACTCTCCCTGGAACGGAATGAATGGACATCGGAAAGGGGATCAAACGCGCCGACCGGTAGGGGGGTGGGCCGGCGAAACGTCGATGCATGCTGCCGTCGACAGCCCCAACCTAGCCAGCAGAAACCGGCCTCAGCCTGAACAACGGGGGCGTTACAGCGGCTCCACGCGGCGCTAACGGAACTGCAAGCGGTTACATGCGGTCGCGCCGGGATTCCACCGATTTCGGGCGCCCGGGGTGCCGGATGACGCGATCCATTACCATGCGCCGGTCTTTCCGCTCCGGGCACGCATGAACACCCGCTACAACGCCGCCGACATCGAAGTCCTCTCCGGCCTGGATCCGGTCAAGCGCCGCCCCGGCATGTACACCGACACCACGCGCCCGAACCATCTGGCGCAGGAAGTCATCGACAACGCTGTCGACGAAGCACTGGCCGGGCACGCCCGCGAGATCGCCGTCACGCTGTTCAAGGACGGCAGCTGCGAGGTGTCCGACGACGGCCGCGGCATGCCGGTCGACATCCATCCGGAAGAAAAGATTCCGGGCGTCGAGCTGATCCTCACCCGCCTGCACGCGGGCGGAAAGTTCAGCAACAAGAACTACACCTTCAGCGGCGGCCTGCACGGCGTCGGCGTCAGCGTGGTCAATGCGCTGTCGACGCTGGTGGAAGTGCACATCAAGCGCGACGGCAGCGAGCACCGCATCACCTTCCGTGATGGCGACCGCGCGTCGCCGCTGGAAGTGGTCGGCACGGTCGGCAAGAAGAACACCGGCACCCGCGTGCGCTTCTGGGCCGACCCGAAGTATTTCGACAGCCCGAAGTTCAGCGTGCGCGCCCTGCGTCATCTGCTGCGCGCCAAGGCCGTGCTGTGCCCGGGCCTGACCGTGACCCTGCTCGACGAAGCCACCGGCGAACGCGACCAGTGGCTGTTCGAGGACGGCCTGCGCGATTACCTCAAGGGCGAACTGGCCGAACGCGAACTGCTGCCGCCGGAGCTGTTCGTCGGCGCGCTGAAAAAGGACACCGAAACTGTCGACTGGGCGGTCGCGTGGGTGGTGGATGGCGAGCTGGTGCAAGAGAGCTACGTCAATCTGATCCCCACCGCACAGCACGGCACCCACGTCAACGGCCTGCGCACCGGCTTCACCGACGCGCTGCGCGAGTTCTGCGACTTCCGCAATCTGTTGCCGCGCGGCGTCAAGCTGGCGCCGGAAGACGTCTGGGACCGTGTCGCCTTCGTGCTGTCGATGAAGATGACCGATCCGCAGTTCTCCGGCCAGACCAAGGAGCGGCTGTCGTCGCGTCAGGCCGCGGGCTTCGTCGAGGGCGCGGCGCACGACGCCTTCAGCCTGTGGCTCAACCAGCACACTGACCTCGGCGAGAAGATCGCCCAGCTCGCGATCGACCGGGCCAGCGCGCGGCTCAAGACCGAGAAGCAGATCGTCCGCAAGAAGGTCACGCAAGGACCCGCGCTGCCGGGCAAGCTGGCCGACTGCATCAGCCAGGATCTCTCGCGTACCGAACTGTTCCTCGTCGAGGGCGACTCGGCCGGCGGCAGCGCCAAGCAGGCGCGCGACAAGGATTTCCAGGCGATCCTCCCGCTGCGCGGCAAGATCCTCAACACCTGGGAAGTCGCGAGCACCTCGGTGCTGGGCTCGGAGGAAGTGCACAACCTGGCGATCGCGATCGGCTGCGATCCGGGCAAGGAGGACATCTCCGGCCTGCGCTACGGCAAGGTCGTGATCCTGGCCGACGCGGACTCCGACGGCCTGCACATCGCGACGCTGCTGTGCGCGCTGTTCCTGCGCCATTTCCCGGCGCTGGTCGCGGCCGGCAACATTTTCGTCGCGATGCCGCCGCTGTTCCGCGTCGACGTGGGCAAGCAGGTGTTCTACGCGCTCGACGAGGAAGAGAAGCGCCTGCTGCTGGAGAAGATCGCGCGCGAGAAGCTCAAGGGCCAGATCAACGTGACCCGGTTCAAGGGTCTGGGCGAGATGAATCCCTCGCAGCTGCGTGAATCGGCGATCCATCCCGATACCCGCCGCCTGGTGCAGCTGACGATCGACGACGATCTGCAGACGCGCTCGCTGGTCGACATGCTGCTGGCGAAGAAGCGCGCCGGCGACCGCAAGGCGTGGCTGGAGACCAAGGGCGATCTGGCGACGCTGGAGGTCTGAGCGTGGCGAGCCTCTTGCCTTGCGGCAGCATGGCGATTCGCTTCAACTGACGCCCCGCTGTGGCCACAGCGCGCGACAGGATTGACCGGACATGGGCGGGGATACGGCCCCGCCAGACCCTGACGAGAGGCGGCACGTCATCGGACGTCCCGCCGGATAGCCGGTGCCGGCCCGAAGGCGGGGCCATGCTGGCCGCTCCGGCACCGACGCCTCCCCGTCGTCGCATGAAACTGTCGCTTCTCGGGTCGCGATCGATCAGCTGCGTCTGCCACACCGGTCGGTGCGGACAAGACAAGAGCATGACGACGCTTCGATACGTGTTCCCGGATAGAATTTGAGCATGCAACTTCCTGACCGCCATCTCGATCTCGGCTGCGGCGACGCGCCGCGTAACCCCTACGGCCGTGCCCAGCTGTGCGGCATCGACATCCGCGCACCTGACGGAGATGTCGCCCACGAACATCGCACCGCGAATCTCGTCGTCGGGCCGATCCCCTACCCCGACGGCAGCTTCGGCTCGGTCTCGGCCTACGATTTCATCGAACACGTGCCGCGGATCTTTCCCGACGGCCAGGGCGGCACGCGCTTTCCCTTCATCGAGCTGATGAACGAGATCTGGCGCGTGCTGGCGCACGACGGCCGGCTGTACGCGTTGACGCCGGCATTCCCGCATACCGATGCGTTCGTCGATCCGACCCACGTCAACACCATCACCGACGAAAGCCATACGTATTTCTGCGGCCCGTCACCCGACGGCCGCATGTACGGCTTCCATGGCCACTTCGAGATCGAGCGTGTGGTCCGCACCGAACGTGGCGCGGCGTACAGCGCCCTGCCCGGCTCGCCGCAGAACCATGGTCCGCGCAAACTCGCCGCACGCGCCCTGCGTCGCTGGCTGCGCTGGCTCCGCGGTCGTGCATACACGCCGCGTGCGCCCTATCTGCTGTGGGAGCTGCGCGCGGTCAAGCGCGGCGGCTGAGCGATTTCAGGCCTGGTCGGCGGTGTCGACGACCGGCCCCGGAATTCGATGCGTGGGGCCGAGCTGGGCGAAGATCGCCGCCGACGCCATGGTCAGTGCGCCGATGCAGACGAAGGTCCAGCGGAACGCGGCGAGCACCGGCGCCGCATCCACAGGCTCGCCGCCGAACGCACCGAGCAGGCCACCGGCCGTCGCCACGCCCAGGCTCATCGCCAGCATCATCACCATCGACAGCAGGCTGTTGCCCGCGCTCGCCTCGGGACCCGAGAGGTCGCGCAGCGCCAGGGTGTTCATCGCGGTGAACTGCAGCGAATTGACCGCGCCGAACACCGCGAACTGGACCACGTGCAGCCACAGCGGCTGGCCGGCGTCGACCAGCGCGAAGCTCGCCATCGTCAACCCAGTCAGCACGGTGTTGACCACCAGCACGTTGCGGTAGCCGAAGCGCTGCACCAGCGGCACCACGATGCGCTTGGAGAACATGCCGGCGAGCGCGACCGGAATCATCATCAGTCCGGCCTGGGTCGGTGGAAAGCCGAGCGCGACCTGCAGCAGCAGCGGAATCATGTACGGCATGCCGCTGCTGCCCAGGCGCGCGAACAGGTTGCCGAGCAGGCCGACGCTGAAGCTGCGGGTGCGGAACACCGTCAACGGAAACAGCGGCGCGACCGCGCGCGCCGCGTGCAGCCAGTACGCGACCAGCGCCGCGAGCCCGGTCACCAGCAGCACGACCAGCGCCGCCTGCCGGGCAGCATGGCCCGACAAGGCTTCGACCGACAGCGATACCGCGATCATGCCGAAGGCCAGCAGGCCGTAGCCCGGCAGATCGAAGCGCGAGACCGGCGCGCGCAGGTCCGGCATCCAGCGCAGCGCGGCGACCGCGCCGACCAGGCCCAGCGGCAGGTTGATCAGGAAGATCCAGTGCCAGGACGCGGCTTCGGTCAACCAGCCGCCGAGCGCCGGTCCGATCAGCGGCCCGATCAGACCGGGGACGGTGACGAAACTCATCGCCGCGAGGAACGCCGTGCGCGGCACCGCCCGCAGCACCGCCAGGCGCCCGACCGGCAGCAGCATCGCGCCGCCGATGCCCTGCAGCACGCGCGCGGCGACCAGCGTGTCGAGATCCGGCGACAGCGCACAGGCCAGCGAGCCGGCGGTGAACAGCACGATCGCCGCGACGAACAGCCGCCGCGTGCCCAGCCGGTCGGCCAGCCAGCCCGAGGCCGGGATCAGCATCGCCACGGTCAACGCATAGGCCACGACCACCGACTGCATCCGCAGCGGCGACTGGCCCAGGTCCGCCGCCATCGACGGCAGCGCCGTGTTGACGATCGTGGTGTCGAGCATCTGCATGAACACCGCGGCCGCAACCAGCCACAACATCGGCCGGAACGGCCGCAGCAGGTCGGCGTCGCGGGCACGCGGGTCCGGTTCGGGATCGCGACCGGCGCGCGGGCGGCTCATGCCCTGCGTGCGTGCCCGATCGCCGCGACCAGCAGCGCGCGCAGCACCGGCGTCAGCGCGGCCGCGCGCGCGGCGTCCCATTCGAACGTGGCTTCGTCCATGTAGCAGCGCTGGCTGATTTCGAGCTGCACCGCCTCGACGCCGGCGGCCGGCCGGCCGTAGTGGCGGGTGATGTGACCACCCTTGAAGCGTCCGTCGACCACCGCGTCGTAGCACGGTTGCGACTCCAGCACACCGGCCAGCGCGGCCTGCAGTGCAGGACTGCAACTCGCGCCGCTGGCGGTGCCGAGATTGAGATCCGGCAGGCGCCCCTCGAACAGGAACGGCAGGGTGCCGCGGATCGAATGCGCCTCCCACAGCACCACACGCCCGTGTGCGGCGCGCAGCCGCGCCAGCTCGTCCGCCAGCGCCGCGTGATAGGGCCGCCAGTAGGTATCGACGCGCGCGGCGATCTCGGCCGCGTCGGGCGCTCCGCCCTCGCGATAGACCGGCCCGCCGTCGAAGCGCACCACCGGGCACAGGCCGGTCGTGTTCTGGCCCGGGTAGAGCGAGACGTCGTCCTCGGACCGGTTGAGGTCGACGACATACCGCGAATGCGTGGGCACCAGCACCGACGCGCCGAGTTCGCGCGCGAAGGCGTAGAGATCGGCCACGTGCCAGTCGGTGTCGGGCACGCGACGCGCCTCGTCGGTCAGTCGCGACGCGATCGCATCGGGCACGCGGGTGCCGTTGTGCGGAATGCTGATCAGCAGCGGCGCGTCGCCGCGATGGAGGTCGAGCAGGTCGGTGCGCATGGCCGCATTGTAGGCCGGCACGCGCGACGGCTCAGCGCAGCAGCACCACTTCCTCGGCGCTGGTCGGGTGGATCGCGATCGTGTCGTGCAGATCGTCGAGGGTGATGCCGCGTTTGAGCGCGACCGCGAAGCCCTGCAGGATCTCGTCGGCCGCATCGCCGAGCAGGTGCAGGCCGACCACGCGGCGTTCGGCCCCCACGCACACGAGCTTGAACAGGCTGCGCTGGTTCGATTCGGCCAGCGCCTCGCGCATCGGGCGGAAATTGGTGCGGTAGATGTGGACGTCGTCGCCATGCCTCGCGCGGGCGTCCGCCTCGGTCAGCCCCACCATCGCCAGCGGCGGATGCGAGAACACCACAGACGGCACGTTGTCGGCGTCGAGTTTCGCGTCGGGTTTGTCGCCGAACAGGCGATCGCACAGGCGCCGCGCCGCGGCGATCGCAACCGGCGTCAGCGCCGGTCCGCAACCGCAGATGTCGCCGACTGCATAGACGCCCGGCGCCGGCGTGGCCTGCCATGCGTCGACCGGAATGTCGCCGTTCGCATCCGGCGTGATGCCGACGGTGTCCAGGCCGATGTCGCCGGTGTTGGGCCGGCGCCCGGTCGCGAACAGCACCTGGTCGTAGACCTCGCTCACGCTGCCGTCCGCGGCCTGGAGCCGCAGGCGACCGTCGTCGCCCCGGCGCAGCGCCTCGAGCGCGTAGCCGAACACCAGGTTGACCCCCTGCTGGCGGTAATTCTCCTGCAGCTGCTCGACGATCTCGGCATCGGCCTGACGCAGCAGACGCTGGTCGCGGACGTGGACATCGACCTGGCTGCCCAGTGCCTGCAGCATGCCCGCCAGCTCGATCGCGATGTAGCCACCGCCGATCAGCGCGACCCGTGACGGCGCGCCGCACCACGCGAAGAAATCATCGGACACCGCGCCCATCTCGGCGCCGGGGACGTCGGGGCGCTGGGGCGACGAGCCGGTGGCCAGCACGATGTGCGGCGCGGCGAGGCAGGTGCCGTCGTCACATTCGACGCGACCGGGCCCCGCCAGGCGCCCGCGCGCAGGCAGCACGACGATGCCGTCGCGGTCGAGCCGTTTGCGATAACTGTCGTGGATGCCATGGATGTAGCGCTGGCGATCGGTGATGAATTTCGGCCAGTCGAATCCGACATGCCCCTCGGCCGGCAGCGCGAACCCCAGCTGCGCAGCCTGGGCGATGCGCGCACCGAGATCGGCCGCGAGCCACATCGCCTTCTTCGGCACGCAGCCGACATTGACGCAGGTGCCACCCAGCGCGCCGGGCTCGACCAGGGCCACGCGCCGGCCGTGTTCGGCCGCGCGGAACGCCGCGGCCAGGCCACCGGAACCGCCGCCGAGCACGACGAGATCGACATGCAGCAGTGCGGTGTCGTCCGTTTGGGCTGCGCTCATGCGAAACGCGCCGGTGCGTAGGGCGACGGATCGAAGGCGGTCTGGCGTCCGCAGATCAGGTCGCGGACAAGGTGGGCTGTGGACACGCTCATGCTGACGCCGAGCATGCCATGCCCCGTCGCGAGCCAGACGTGACGGTGCCCCGGCGCCAGCCCGATCAGCGGCATGTCGTCGACGCTCACCGGCCGCCAGCCGTACCACTCTTCCTCGCGCACCGGACCCGTCGGCACGTGCAGGTATTCGGCGGCGCCGCGCTCCAGCGCATCGAGCCGCACGCGGTTGAGCGAGCGGTCGTAGCCGGAGAACTCCATCGTGCTGCCGATCCGGAAGCCGCTGTCCCAGGCAGTCACGCAGACGCTGCGCTCGTGCAGCACCATCGGCCGCCGCGGTGTCAGCGCGGGCCGCGAATAGGTGATCGAATAGCCCTTGCCCGGCTGCACCGGCACGCGCAGCCGCAGGCCGCGCGCGAGCAGCGGCGACCACGCACCGGTGGCCAGCAGCAGGTCGCGCCCGTCGAAGGCGCCCTGCGTGGTGCGCACGCGGACGCCGTCGCCGGTTTCTTCGGCCGACAGCACCTCGCAGTCCTCGACCAGCACGCCGCCGGCGGCGCGGAACGCGCGCGCCAGGCCCGCGACGTAGCGATCGGGGCGCAGCCGCGCATCGCCGTCGAACCGCACCGCGCCGACGACGCCCTCGCGCAGTGCCGGTTCCTCGCGCAGATAGGCCGCGCCGTCGATCGTCTCCACCGGAATTCCGAGCGCGCGCAACTGCGCGGCCTCGTCGCCGTAGGCGTCGAACTGGGCGCGGTCGCGGTAGACGTGGTCGACGCCCGAGGGCTCGAATTCGCAGTCGATGTCGTGCGTGGCGAGCCAGTCCGGGAACGCGGCACGCGAGGCCTGCAGGATCGTCGCCCGGGCCTGCATCGCACGCAGCCAGTCGCGTCGGTTGCAGCGCCGCGCGAAGCCGAGCATCCACGCCCACAGCGCGGGATCGAACCGCGGACTCACGCGGAACGGCGCATCGGGCGTGAACATCCAGCGCAGCGCCTTGCCGATCGTGCCCGGCGCGGCCAGCGGCGCGGCGTGGCTGGGCGTGATCGTGCCGCAGTTGCCGTGCGAACTGCCGCAGCCGGCGGTGCCCGCTTCGAGCACGCGCACCTGACGCCCGGCCTGCAACAGGGCCAGCCCGCAGGCGAGGCCGATCACGCCGCCACCGACGATCAGCACGTCGTCGCGGGGGCTCATGGCCGGCCCCGGGTCATGCCGGCGTCGTCGCGCGTCGCCACTGCGGCCGCCGACCGTAGGTCGACCAGCGCCACAGCCATTCCATCGGACCGTAGCGGTGCCGGGCCAGCCAGGCATGGCTGATCGCGACCTGCGCCGCGAACACCAGCACGACCAGCCCGGTCTGCGCCGCGCGGCCCAGGTCGCCCCACAACCCGACGCCGTAGCCGTAGAACAACAGCGAGCAGAGCAGCGACTGCGCCAGATAGTGGGTCAGCGCCATGCGGCCCGCCGGTGCGAACACCCCAAGCACGCGCGCGCCCGCGGCGGACGACCCGGCCAGCACCAGAAGCGACACGTAGGCCAGCGAGAGTGGCAGCGCGCCGAGCAGCATCAGGCTGGCCGATGCGATCGCGCGCGGATCGAAGATGCCGCCACCGAAGGACGTGCCGATCGCGACACCGGCTGCAGTGAACAACACGCCGGGCGGCAGCGCGAACGCGAACAGCCGCCACCAGAACCGGCGGTGGGCCGCCGGATCGCGCAACCAGCCGCCCCGCATCAACCAGCTTCCGACCAGAAACACGCCGGCGGCCATCGGCACCATCACCATCTGGCCCTGCAGGCCGATCTGGATGTAGTCGAGCACGCGGCGGCCGGTGACCGCGGCGAAGCTGCCGTCGGGATAGATCGCCGCGGCGCTGGCCGCCGAAGCCGCGAACTGGGCACGCATGTCCGCCAGCATGGCGTCCGGCATCACCATCATCAGCCCGGCGTTGGCGAGATAGAACGCCGCCATGCCGAAGAACATCGCCAGCCCGGACACCAGCTGCCAGGTCGGCGACAGGCCGCGCATCACCATCAGCAGCAGGCCGGCCATCGCATAGGTATGCAGGATGTCGCCCGGCCACAGCAGCACGATGTGCAGCAGGCCGAAGACGAACAGCGCGGCCATGCGCCGCGCGAACACGCGCTCGACACTGCGCCCAGCCGCGGCGATGCGATCGGCCATCACCACGAAGCCCATGCCGAACAGCAGCGAGAACATCGTCCAGAACTTGCCGGCAACCAGCACGTGCACCGCCCAGGCCACCGCGTGGTCCAGCCCGGCGGCATCGGCCGGAATGCCGCTGCCCATGGCCTGCATCGGCCGCGAGAACCACTCGATGTTCATCATGAACACGCCGAGCAACGCGACGCCGCGCAGCATGTCCATCACGGTGAGCCGGTCGCCCGACGCCACCGGCCCCAGCGTTGCGTTCTGCACCTGGATCGTCCTCGCTCCTGCGGTCGTGCCCGGGTTGCGGTGTCGACCGATACGGCGCGCCCCGGCGGCGCGCCGCGTCGTGCAGATCAGTGCTGGTGGCCGCCGTCGCCGTGCACGTGACCGTGGTCGATCTCTTCCTTCGAGGCCTCGCGCACTTCGACGATCTCGATGTCGAACTGCAGGTCCTTGCCGGCCATCGGATGGTTGAGGTCGACGTCGACCACGCTCATGCCGACCTTCTCGATCGTCACCGCGCGCGGGCCGAAACTGGTGTTGAGCACGACCTGCTGGCCCGGGGCGAGCTTCTGCGCGCCGAAGTGCTTCTTGGGCACGCGCTGGTTCATGCCCTCACGGCGCTCGCCGTAGGCATCGGCGGCGGTCACGTCGGCCTTGAAGGTGTCGCCGGCCTCGTGGCCGTCCATCGCCTTCTCCAGGCCCGGGATGATGTTGCCGTGGCCGAACAGGATGGCCAGCGGTTCCCGATCGCGCGAGGTCTCCACCGGCTCCTGGCCGGCTTCGGCGACGCTGTAGTGGAAACGGACGACGCGGTCTTTCTCGATCTTCATTGGAATACCCGGTGATGCGGACAGGGCCGCTTGAGGAAAAAGGCGGGATTGCGGCACGATGCCGGCTGTTCGCCGACGGACGCGCCCCGTGCCCCCGACCCCGCATTATCCGGACTCCGCCACATCCGCGCCAATCGCCGTCCGTGTCCTGGCGCTGACGGCGCTCGTCCTCGCCCTCTCCGCCTGTGGCCGGCCCGACGTGCGGCCCACGCCCCAGTCCACCGCCGCGCCGCCCGGGGCGAGGACCTGGACCGCGGTGTCGCCGGCCGATCCGGCCGCGGCCAATGCCGTGCTGATGCGCGCGATCAGCCTGGTCGGCACGCCGTACCGCTATGGCGGCAACACCCCGGAGGGCGGCTTCGACTGCAGCGGCCTGGTCAACTACGTCTTCCGCGACATGCTCGACCTGCGCCTGCCGCGCACCTCGCGCGAGCTCTACGCCTACCAGGGCCCGAAGATCGACCCGGGCCGCCTGGCGCCCGGTGATCTGGTGTTCTTCGGCAGCGGCGGCGGTGTGTCACACGTCGGCATCTACGTCGGTGAAGGCCGCTTCGTCCACGCCCCGAGCACCGGAGGGACGGTGCGTCTGGACCATCTAGACGGCAATTACTGGCGGCGGAGCTACACCGGCTCTCGACGCGTTCTTCACTGAATTGTGAGCAAAAACGAGCACTTAGTCGCATTCATTAATTTTCATTTAACATCTCGTGCACTTTCGTCCGGTAGCTTCCGCCTCTGGTCCGCGACAAGTGAAACCCACGTGACGATGACAGACGCACAGATCGGCGCCCGCGCCACCCGCACCCGCCGCCTCCGTACTGCCCTCCTCGCCAGCGTTCTGACTCTCGCCGCCGCCCCCGCCTTTGCAGGCCCCGGTCTCGCCGGCGACTCGGCCGACCAGCTCGAAGTGCTCCAGTCCACGTCGGTCGCCAAGGCGATCACCGCCCCGACCGTCCAGCTGCCGCAGCCCGAGATGCTGCTCGCCAGCGACATCAACCAGCTCATCGCACTCGAAGTCGACAAGCCGGTCGCCGCCGACGGCCGGGTCGAGAGCCTGCTCAAGCGCGCCCTCACCCTGATCGGCACGCCCTACCGCTGGGGCGGCTCCAGCCCCGACAGCGGCTTCGACTGCAGCGGCCTCGTCGGATACGTCTTCCGCACCGCCCTCGGCATCGACCTGCCGCGCGTCTCGCGCGACATGGCGCAGAACGGTGAGCGCGTCGAGCGCGCCTCGCTCAACGCCGGCGACCTGGTGTTCTTCGGCCGCCGCGGCAACCGCATCGACCACGTCGGCATCTATCTGGGCGAAGGCCGGTTCGTCCACGCGCCGCGTACCGGCAAGGACGTCATGGTGTCCGAGCTCGACAGCGGCTACTGGGCCACGCGCTTCAAGTCCGCACGGCGCGTCGCCGGCGTCTGAGCGGACGCCACGTCCTCCGCGCAGAAAGGCCGCCCACGGGGCGGCCTTTGCGTATGCGCCGTGTGTGGATGCACAGCTGAAGATCCCGGTGCGCCGACGGCGAGGCCGCACATCCGTCCGCCCGCTCACGCGGCCGGCACCGGCGTCAACGCGCGCGTATCAAGACCTCGCCCGGGCCGTGCGTCGTGTCGCGCGGACCTGTACGGCGCATGCCGTCCTCTGAGAACGCGCCGCCCGGCCGACGGCGCGCGCACCGCCTGCAGGGACATCCAGCGTCACCGTGCCGCGCCGGCGCCCGTCATCCCGCAGACGACTCTGCGGCCCCTGGCCTGCGATCCACAGGTCGCCTCAGCTGTACTGCGCGGTCCGCACCAGCAGGTGCTTGGCCACGAGGCCGTGGACCCGGCCGATGCCGCGCACCAGATGCAGGCTGACGAACAGCATCAGCACGCCGGCCATCAGCACCAGCGGCGTCGCCCACAACGGCACCGATGTCCCCAGGCCCGAACGCTCGGACCAGCTGATGAAGGTCCAGCCGTAGGCCGTCACGCCCGGCGCCGCGAGCCCCACCCAGACCATCAGCGGCGCCGCGATCATGCTCAGCGCGATCGAGAACGCGGTGACGCTGACGGTGAAGTAGACGATGCCCAGCGGCAGCATCATCAGCATGTACAGCAGCGTGCTCCAGGTGCGGACATCGGTGAACATGTCGCCGATGCGCTGCAGCCAGCTGCGGCCGCGCGCGGCATAGAGCGGGCGCCGGGGCATGCGCTCGCCGAGCATCACTTCGACCAGGCGGCCTTCCACCAGCGACAGCACCCGCACCGAGCCGAAGAACAGGATCAGCAACGGAATGCCGATCAGCACGAACACCAGGCCCAGCGAGACCGAGAAGCCGGTGACGACCCAGGTGAAATAGAAGATGCCGGTGGCCAGCGACAGCACCATGTAGAACAGCGAGGAATAGGTGCGCGGATCGGCGGCGACGCCGAAGAAGCGGCCGGCGAGCGAGGTGCGCGGTGCCGGCGCCGGCGGGCGCAGCGCGGTCTGCACCGTGACCTCGGTGTCGCGGTAGATGTCGGCCACCTCGTCGGGCGCGCCGTAGCTCGACGCGACGGCGGCGATCACCTCGGCTTCGCTGCGCCCGGGCTGCTCGGCCAGCTCCGACCGCAGGTACTCCTCGGCGTCGTAGAGCGCATCCTGGACCAGGGCGGGGTCCGCGCCGGCCAGCGCACGGCGCAGGTGCTCGAGATAGGCGGGAATGCTGGTGGGCAGGTGGCTCGTGTTCATTTGCGGGCTGTTCATTGCAAGGCACCCTCCAGTACGGCGTCGACGGAAACCCGGGTGGCGCGCCAGGCGGCGGCCCATTGCTGCAGGGTGGTCCGCCCTGCCTCGGTGATGCGGTAATAGCGACGCGGCGGCCCGGCGGCGGACGGCTCGGTGTGGCTGTCGAGCAGGCCGGCGGCGCTGAGGTTGCGCAGCACCGGATACAACGCGCTCTGCTTGCCACTGAGCACGCCATCGAGCGATTCCATGCGCTTGGCGATCTGGTAGCCGTACATCGGCGTCGCACTGCTCCCCAGCACGGCCAGCAGCGCCAGCGACACCGTGCCTGCGCTCAGTTCCTTCTGGAACTTGCGCAACTGCAGTTCGGCGTCGTCCGGGGTGTCGGCCATGGGCCACCTCCGCTGGGGTGATGTCGATACTAGTGCGGACTTCGCTATAGCGGATGTGCCGCTAGTCATGCGGCGCGCGGGAGTCGGCCACAATCGGGCTCCCGACCTTGCCGGATTCCTCCATGTCGACTGCTCCGCTCCGCGCCGTGCCGCTCGCCCTCGCCCTGTCCATCGCCATGCTCGCCGCTCTGCCCGGCTGCACCGCGGCGCGCGCTGCGGCGTCGGAAGATCCGCCGGTGGAGCGGCGCACGACCCAGGCCCTGCTGGACGCCTCCACCGCCGCCGACTGGCGCACGCCGGACCCGGCGAACACGCTGTACATGGATCTCGCCGGCGGCCGCGTCATCATCGAACTCGCGCCCGGCTTCGCGCCGCAGCACGTCGCCAACATCCGCACGCTGGCGCGCGAGGGCTTCTGGAACGGGCTCACGCTGTACCGGTCGCAGGACAACTTCGTCGTGCAGTTCGGCGACATCACCGAAGAGGGCGCGCCTGGCAAGCCGATCGGCAGCGCGCAGGCGACCCTGCCGGCCGAGTTCGACCGTGCCGCATCGGGCCTCGCATTCCATACCCTGCCCGACCCCGACGGCTGGGCCGCCGAGACCGGCTTCGCGGACGGGTTCCCCGCCGCGCGTGATCCGAAGACCGGCCGCGCGTGGCTCGCGCACTGTTACGGCACGCTGGGCGCAGGCCGCGACATGGCGCCCGACTCAAGCAACGGCACCGAGCTCTACGTCGTCACCGGGCAGTCGCCCCGCCAGCTCGACCGCAACATCACCGTCGTCGGCCGCGTGCTGCAGGGCATGGAGCTGCTCAGCGTGCTGCCGCGCGGGACCGGCCCGCTCGGCTTCTACGAGGACCGGGCGCAACGCGCGCCGATCCGCGCGATCCGGCTGGCCGCCGAAGTGCCGGCCGCCGACCGCACGTCGATCGAGGTGCTGCGCACCGACACGCCGCTGTTCGAAGCGGTGGTCGAATCGCGCCGCAACCGCCGCGACGACTGGTACCTGCAGCCGGCCGGCCACATCGATCTGTGCAACATCACGGTGCCGGTCCGCACGCCGCCCGCAGGCTGAGTGCGGTGCGGATCGAGACCGAGCGCCTGCTGCTGCGCCCGCATGCGATCGAGGACTTCGACGCGCTGCGCGCGATGATCCGCGACCCCGAGGTGATGCGGCACATCACCTCGATCGTGCCCAGCGACGAGGACATCTGGAACCGGCTGCTGCGCTACATCGGCCACTGGGCCGCGTTCGGCTACGGCATATTTGCCGTGATCGAGCGCGAGACCGGCCGCTGTATCGGCGGCGCCGGTTTCGCGGACTTCCGTCGCGGCCTCGGCGACGCGTTTGCCGCCTCGCCCGAAGGCGCGTGGGTGTTCGCCAGGGAAGCGCACGGCCGCGGTATCGCCTCGGAGGCCACGCAGGCGATGCACGCCTGGTTCGACGCCCAGCCGTTCGGCGGGCGCAGCGTCTGCATCATCAACCCGGGCAACGCGCCCTCGCGCAAGCTGGCCGGGACACTCGGCTACGTCGAGACTGGTTCGACGCAGTACCACGGCGAGACCACCCTGACCTTCGAGCGCCTGCGCCCGCGCGACTGATCAGGCGTCGCGGCGGCTGTCGTCGCTGCCCAGCGCCTGGTGCTGGAACAGGCACATGCGGATCGCGCTGCGATAGCGGCCGTCGCTGAAGAACTCGTCGACCAGCACGCCTTCGCGCTGGAAGCCCAGCGATTCGTACACGTGGATCGCGGCGGCGTTGTCCACGTCGACCAGCAGGAACAGCTTGTAGAGATTGAGCACCCGGAACGCGTAGGCGATCGCCAATGACGTCGCCGGCCGCGCATAACCGCGGCCCTGGTGCACGGGCGAGATCATGATCGCGAACTCGGCGCGCCGGTGCAGGTGATCGATCTCCACCAGTTCCACCATGCCCACACGCGTGTGACTGCCGTCCTCGACGATGAAGCGGCGCTCGCTCTGGTCATGAATATGTTTGCGGAACAGTTCCTCGAGCTCGACGAAGGACTCGTAGGGTTCTTCGAACCAGTAGCTCATCACCGTGCGGTTGTTGTTGAGCTCGTGAACGAAGTGCAGATCGCCGCGTTCGAGCGGGCGCAACAAGACCGTCGGCGTCTCGTCCGCGGGGTCAAGCGTGGGCGTGATCGCACTCATGGGGACAAGCCTACGCCCGGGCGATGACAGGCGCGTGGTGTCGTCACGTCGGCTTTCCGGTTCGCTGCCTAGCCTGCACGCCATCTCCCGCCTCAAGGACCTCGACATGCCCATGCTCCGTATCCGCCTCACCGGCAGCGACGACACCGCACGCGCGGTGATCAACCTCCTGTCCAGCGTGGAAGGTATCGAGCACGTCGAGGAGATCGACGACCTGATGCCGCACATGGACGACGCCGATTCCAGTTCCGCCGGCCTGAGCGATGTCGCCGGCCCGAAGATGCACGAGATCGAAGTCGAAGTCGGCAACCCGTCGACCGAGCGCAAGGTGCGCGAGGCGGTCGAGGCGCTGGCCTTCGATCTCGACGCCGTGGTCGAGTTCGAGACCGAAGAGGAAGGCTGAGGCGGTTTCAGCCGCCCATCAGCGCACGCGCGCTGCGCACGAGCATGTACAGCGCGACCGCGAAGATCAGTCCTGCGAATACCCGATTGAGCGCGCCGCGCGAACGCGACAGGCGCGTCGCCAGTGACGCGCCGAACAGCCCGCCCAGCAGGCCGCCGCCGACGAACACCGCGGCCAGCGTCCAGTCGATGAGCCCGGAACGCGCGTAGTTGAGCGCGGTGGTCAAGCCGAAGGCGGTGACCGCAACCAGTGAACTGCCGATCGCCAGCAGCATCGGCATGCGGGTCGCGGCCACCAGCCCGGGCACGATCAGAAAGCCGCCCCCGATACCGAAGAAGCCCGACAGCGCGCCGGCGAGCCCACCGAACCCGGCCAGACGCGGGGCGGTCCTGCGGTCCAGTCGCACGTCCGCATCGCCGCCATCGCCGCGGCCGCGCAGCATCAGGACGCCGACAACCAGCATCAGCAGCGCGAACAGCAACAGCAGCTTCTGTCCGTCGATCGCCTTGCCCAGCGACGACCCGCCATAGGCACCGATCACGCCGGCCGCCGCGAACACCGCCGCGCAGTTCCAGCGCACGTTGCCGCGGCGCGCGTGGTTGACCAGGTTCAGCGCCGCGTTGGCCGCCACTGCGAGCGCGCTGGTGCCGATCGCCACGTGCGGGTTGTCGACGCCGACCACGTAGACCATCAGCGGCACAGCGAGGATCGAACCGCCGCCGCCGACCAGGCCGAGGGTGAAGCCGACCAGCACCCCCGACAGACCGCCGAGGATCAGGTGCAGGAGATCCATCGTCGTCAGTCGTGCGTGGTGTTCGTGCGCGCTGCGGCCGCATCCAGGCTCGGCCGCAAACCGGCGAGGTCGTACCCGGCGCGCTGCGCGTCGGCGAGCACGTCGTCGGCCGGACGCCGCCGCGCCTCGCCCAGCGCCCACAGCATGGCGGCGCGCGTGCCGGTACGGCAGAACGCGAGCACCTGCCCGCTCGCCTGCTCGAGCGCAGCGTCGAACGCATCCACGTCGGCCGCGCCGATCGCGCTGCCGACCACCGGCTGGTGGACGAATGCGAGGCCGTGCCGTCGCGCTTCGGCAGCGAGTGCAGCGGTCTCGGGCTGGTCGTCGGCTTCGCCGTCAGGCCGGTTGCCGATCAGCGTGGTGAACCCGGCTTCGGCGATGGCGGCAATGTCGGCGACGGCGATCTGCGGGGCGACAGACAGGCGCTCATCGAGTCTGGCGTAAGGCATGGCATCCCTCCGGGATCAGGCAGGTCGCGCATGCAGCGCGCGATGCAGGGCCATGCCCGCGAGCATGGCGGCGGCGAATGCGAGGAACGGCCACTGCAGCGTGACGAGCGCGGCGATCGCCGGCCCCGGACACAGGCCGACGAGGCCCCAACCGATGCCGAACAGCGCGGCGCCGCCGAGCAGGCGCGCGTCAATGCGCCGGCTGTCGGGCACATGGAAGGCCGCGGCCGCGAGCGGGCGCTGCCGACGACCGCGCCAGACATAGGCCAGCGCCGAGGGCACAAGGGCCGCCCCCATCACCAGCGCCAACGCCGGATCCCAGTGGCCGGCGACGTCGAGGAACGCGAGCACGCGCGCGGGATTGACCATGTCCGAGACCACGAGGCCCGCGCCGAACAGCACCCCGCACAGCAGCGCGATCGCGCGGGTCATGCGCCACCGCCGATGACGTGACGCACGACGAAGACGGTCAGCGCCGCGGTGGCCATGAAGACGCCGGTGGCGGCCAGCGAGCGCGGCGAACGCCGCGCCAGGCCGCAGACGCCGTGGCCGCTGGTGCAACCGGATCCCAGCCGGGTGCCGTAGCCCACCAGCAGGCCACCGACGATGAGCAACGGCCACGATGCGGTGACCTCGAACGCGGGCATGCGGATCCACGCCATCGCGGCCACCGTGCCGGCGAGGAGTCCGGCGATGAACAACGCCGACGGCCCGCGTGTGCCGCCGGGGCCCAGTCCGGTCGCATTGGCCAGCAGTCCGGACACGCCCATCACCCGGCCGGCGACCATCAGGTAGACCGCGGCCGCCGTGCCGATCATCAGCCCGCCGGCGACCGGCCAGCCCCAGTGCAGCGCGGCGACGCTCACAGCGCATCCACCGGCAGCTTGAGGTAGCGCACGCCGTTGTCCTCGGGTTCGGGCAGATGGCCGCCGCGCATGTTCACCTGGACCGAAGGCAGGATCAGCTTCGGCATCGGCAGCGTCGCATCGCGCGCCTCGCGCATGGCGACGAACGCCGCCTCGGTCACCCCGTCGCGCACATGCACGTTGCCGGCGCGCTGCGCACCGATCGTTGTTTCCCATGCGAACGCATCGCGCCCCGGCGCCTTGTAGTCGTGGCACAGGAACAGGCGGCCCGCGTCGGGTAGCGCGAGCAGGCGGTGGATCGAACGGTACAGCGTGGCCGCATCGCCGCCGGGAAAGTCGCAACGCGCGGTGCCGTAGTCGGGCATGAACAACGTGTCGCCCGGAAACACCGCATCGCCGATCACGTAGGCCATGCAGGCCGGCGTATGGCCCGGCACGTGCAGCGCGACGGCCTCGAGCCCGCCGATGCGGAACCGGTCGCCGTCGGCGAACAGCTGGTCGAACTGGCTGCCGTCGCGCGCGAACCGCATGTCGGCGTTGAAGATCCGGCCGAACGTCTCCTGCACCGTGGTGATGTGCGCCCCGATCGCGATCCGGCCACCGACGCGCCCCTGCAGGCGCGGTGCAGCCGACAGGTGGTCAGCGTGGGCGTGGGTTTCCAGCAGCCATTCGACGGTCAGGCCATGGTCGCCGACGAAGTCGACGAGGCGACGTGCGGAGTGTTCGGCGGTGCGGCCGCTGGGCGCATCGAAGTCGAGCACGCTGTCGATGATCGCGCAGGCGTCGCTGCCGGGATCGCGCACCACGTGACTGACCGTGAACGTGGCTTCGTCGAAGAACGACGTCACCACCGGGCGCGGACGCGCGCCCGCCAAGGTCTGCTCGATCAGCGCGCCGGCCTGCGCCAGTGGCGTGTCGTGGACATCGGACGGCGGAATCCGGGACTGCGGCATGACACGGCTCCTGAGGGCGCTTCAACGTAAGTTACATTATTTATGTAATTGTGCAAGTATCGAGTAATGCCATCGACACCATGCGTGCCCGCCGCTAGCGTGGACGCCCTTCCGGACCGCATCGATTCCATGACCGACGCACTCACCTTTGCCGGCCATCCCCCACTCCGCCTGCACGAGCCGGCGCCCGCCTTTCGTGCCCGCACCACGCGCGGCGACATCGCGCTGGAGGACTACCGCGGCCGCTGGGTCCTTCTGTTTTCGCATCCAGCGGATTTCACCCCCGTCTGCACGAGCGAGTTCATCGCCTTCGCGCGGGCGCAGGACCGCTTCGACGCACTGGACTGCGCCCTGCTCGCCCTCTCGGTCGACGGCCTGTTCTCGCATCTGGCCTGGCTGCGCGACATCCAGCAGCGCTTCGGCGTGACGGTCGGCTTCCCCGTGATCGAGGATCCGTCGATGGCGATCGCCCGCGGCTACGGCATGGTCGACCCCACCGCAGGCGACAGCGCGACGACACGCGCGACGTACGTGATCGATCCGCAAGGCATCGTGCGCGCGATGAACTGGTATCCGATGGAGGTGGGCCGCTCGGTCGATGAACTGCTGCGGCTCGTCACCGCGCTGCAGACTGCCGACCGCGAACGTGCGGCCACTCCGGAAGGCTGGCAGCCGGGCGGTCGCCTCCTCGAACCGGTCGCCGTGGATGCCGATGCCGCACTCGCCGTGCAACCGGCCGATGACGAAGCCTGGTACTTCCGTTGGCGGGCGCCGTGACCCTACCGGCCGCCGACCTGGAGGCGATGAAGGCGCAGGTGCCCGAAGTCGCCGAACTGCTGCGCATGATCGCCACGCCCACGCGGCTGCTGTTGCTGTGCCAGATCGCCCAGGGCGAACCGTCCGTCGCCGATCTCGAGCGCGACCTGGGCCTGCGCCAGCCGGGCCTGTCCCAGCAGCTCGCCGAGCTGCGCCGCTTTGATCTGGTCAAGACCCGGCGCGAATCGCGTTCGATCCACTACTCGATCGCCGATCCGCGCATGCGCACCCTGCTCGGCGCGCTGCACGCGATCTTTTGCGGCGACGGTGCAGGCCTGCCGGCACTCGGCGTCGAGCCGACGGACACGCCGACATCCACACCGATGCCTGCGTCCACCGGCCAGGCCGCGCGCTTCGCACGCGTCGTGCGTTGAACCACCATCAAGGAGGCACCATGCCCCTGCAACACCATCCGCGCGAGGACGCCCTGGTCCATTCGCTATACGACAGCAGGACCGGCAGCTTCCAGTATGTGATCGCCGATCCGGCCAGCCGTCAGGCGGCGATCATCGACCCGGTGCTGGACTTCGATGCACGCGCCGGCCACGTGTCGACGCACAACGCGGACGCCCTGCTGGCCCATGTCGAGCGCGAGGCGCTCACGGTCGCGTGGATCCTCGACACCCACCCGCATGCCGACCATCTGTCGGCTGCGCCGTATCTCAAGGAACGTCTGGGCGCGCCGATGGCGATCGGCGCGCGCGTGACCGGCGTGCAGGCGCTGTGGAAGGACATCTACGGCCTGGACGATCTCGAGACCGACGGCCGCCAGTGGGACCGGCTGTTCGCCGATGGCGACACGTTCTACATCGGCGCACTCGAGGCCCGGGTGCTGTTCTCGCCGGGCCACACGATGGCCTCGATCAGCTACGTGATCGGCAGCAGCGCCTTCGTCCACGACACGCTGATGATGCCCGACAGCGGCACCTCGCGCGCCGACTTCCCCGGCGGCGACGCGCACCAGCTCTACGCCAGTCTGCAGCGCATCCTCGCACTTCCCGACGACACCGCGCTGTTCGTCGGCCACGACTACGGCAAGGACGGCCGCGAACCGGCCTGCATGAGCACGGTGGCCGAACAGCGCGCGCGCAACATCCATCTGGCCGGCGATGTCGACGAGGCAATGTTCGTGCGCACGCGGCAGGCGCGCGACGCGACCCTGCCGCTGCCGGCACTGATGCTGCATGCGCTGCAGGTCAACATCCGCGGCGGCCGCCTGCCGGCGCCGGATGCCAACGGCCGGCGGTATCTGCGGATCCCGCTCGGACAGTTCACGCCGCCTGCGGCGTGAACTGCAGCAACGCCTGCACCAACGCACGGACCCGGACAGGTCTGGCCCACGCCACCTGGCCGTCATTCCCGCAGCGCTCGGCCGCCGAACGGCTGGTCAGGCGGGAACCCGGCGCCTTGATGATTTCAAAGGCTTGAAGTCGCACCGATCCCCGCATGCGCGGGGATGACGGCCGCTCGTCCGATCGTCCTCAGCCCGCCGCCGGCAGACCTTCGATCAGCTCGATCATCCGCTGGCGCTGGTCGGCATCGGGCAGGCGCCCGCGGCCGGCGCCGAGGTTGTCGACGAGATTCGCCACGCGGCTGGTCGCCGGCGTCGCGCAGGTGACTGCCGGATGCGAGACCACGAACTTGAGGAAGAACTGGCCCCAGGTGGTCGCGTCGAAATCCTGCGCCCAGTCCGGCACCGGCCGGTCGGCGACGCGCTGCCACAGCCGCGTGCGGCCGAACGGCGCATAGACCAGCACGCCGATGCCGCGCTCGGCGGCCAGCGGCAGGATGGTCTCTTCGACATCCCGGTTGTCGACCGCGTAGTCGACGCCGATGAAATCCAGCGGCTCGTTGCGCATCGTCTCGATCAGCTTCGGATAGGCCGGCTTGCTGGTGGACGTGACGCCGATGTAGCGCACGCGCTTCTCGGTTTTGAGCGCCTTGAGCAGGCCGAGCTGGGTCGGAATGTCGCCGAGGTTGTGCACCTGGATCAGATCGATCGACGTGCGGCCGAGGCGCTCGAACGAGGCGTCGAGCTGCGCGCGGGCGCGGTCCGGATCGGCCGTGGCGTCGGCCTCGCGGCCGGCAACGTTGACCTTGGTCGCCCAGAACACCTCGTCGGCGATGCCGAGTTCCTGCACCGCGCGACCGGCGACCGGTTCGGATTCGCCGTAGCTCGGCGCGGTATCGAAGACCTTGCCGCCCTCGCTGATCAGGGTGCGCAGCACCTCCGACAGTGACGCGGCGTCGTCGCCGGCCGCGCGCGAGAACGTGGCCGAACTGCCGAGGCCGATGACCGGCAGGCGTTCGCCACTCGACGGGATCGCGCGGGTGATCGCGGCACCTGATGGTGCGGCGAACACGAATTTGGGCGCAGCCAGTGCCAGACCGGCACCGAGCGAGAGTTTCAGGGCATCACGGCGAGTGACCACGGCGTCCTCCTGGAGACGAAGGCGCAGGCGGTGCCTGCGCCGGGAAGCGGCGCCTGAGCGCGCATCGGGTGCCGACGGCCGGGCCGTGGCCACCCGAGTCTGCCCCACCCCCCTGCCCCCGACAACCACGGAGGCCGCGTCACCTGTTCAGCCGCGACGGCGTCGGCGCCACGCGGCACGCAGCACGGCCGCAGCCGCGAGCAGCACCAGACCCAGCGGAAGCAGGAACGCGGCGGCGCGGATCGTCCACGCCGTGCCCATCGCGAGCGTGGCGCCGACCTCGCCGAGCGCGCGGACGATCTCGCCGCGCCCCTGCTCGCCATCGCGCGCGCGCAGGTCGATGGTGAGCAGTTGGGTGTCGATACGGCGGCGGTGCTGCGCGCCCTCGCGTCGCGTCGTCTCGGCCTGGGCCTCGACCGCGGCCAGGCGCTCCGACAACGCGATCATGTCGGCCACCGACAGGTCGCTGCGCGCCTCGAACGCCTGCAGCCGCTGCAGTTCGCGCGCGAGCCGGTCCTGCTCGGTGGCGGTGTCGCGCACCGCGACCGCGAGATCCTCGGTCCGCGTGCTGCGTTCGCCGGCGTCGCCGCCTTCGCCGGCCAGCGCGATCATCGGTTCGATGCCGGCCGGAGCCATGCGCAGCACGGCGCGCGCCTGGGGCCGTTCGCCGGCCGACTGCTGGGCCTCGATCAGCGTGCAGGCGCCGAAGCGCGCGTCACGGCAGGCCGCCTGGATTTCCTGCAGGCGCGGCACGATGGCGGTGCCGTCGAGCTGCACGCCCACCGTGTGTTCGTAGGCCAGAGTCGCACCGTCGCCTTCCCGGGCCTGGGCCGCGCCACCGGCCGTCGCGCCGAGACGGTCGTAGCCCGGATCGCCGCAGCCGGCCACGATGGCGACGACGCCCCCGAGCACGAGGGCCCGGAGGCGGCGCGTCGTCGTATGCGTCGAGGCACATGGGCGCGGCCTGGCCGATACGGGCGCGTCGATGCCGCGTCCGGCCGCCATGCGCTGCAATGCCGAACGCTTCATAAGCTGCGCCGCCGCGGCGATGCGATGCGCGCCTGCGACGAACGCGATGGCCGCGCTGCGGCCTGATGGGCCGGTCCCGGCCTGGGCTGGATTCGTGATGGCCATCGTCGTCTCCCCGGCAAAGCGGGCGAGATTATTCGATACGCGCCGTCGCCGATACCGGCGCGCGGCCCATGCGCGCGCGGCCGAGCGCCCACAGCGCGGCGGTCGCCAGCAGCCAGCCGAGGAACCACGGCCAGCTCGCACCTGAACGCATGCGCTCACTCGCCGAGGCCGTGGCGACATCGCGCACGAGCGCCCGGGTGTGCATGCGCAGCGCCGCGGCGTGCAGGCCCGGCGCCTCATCTGCGGCGCGCACCCGGAACGTCGACGTGCCCGACGCGTCGACGAGGCGGTGCCAGCCGGCCGAAGTGGGCCAGACCCCCGCACAGGCGCGCGCGGCAGGATCGGGCCGCAGCGGAATCGCCGTGCCGTCGGGCGCCAGTACGTGGGCCTCGCCGTCGAGCGCGCACAGCGCGAGACGCGTGCCGACGCGGGCCTCGCCGTCGACCCGCGCGGATGCATCGGCCGTCGCGCGCGCCAGCGTGCCGGCCCAGCCGCTCCACAGCTCGGCATGCAACTCCGCGCGCCCGGCCAGCGGCAGATGCCAGCTGTCGGCCAACGTGACCACGCCGAGACGTCCGCGGCCCACGGCCTGCCAACGCATCATGTCGGGCGCGCCCGACCGCGGGCCGGCGACGCCCCCCGACAGCGGCAGATAGGCCAGTTCCGGCGGCGGCTCGCTGGCGAGCAACGGATCGAACGGCGCATCGTCACTGCCGGGGCCGGCCCAGGCGCGCAGCCGGGCGACGTCGTCCGGTCCGGCCTCGGGGCGCCAGTCGCGCGTACGGCCGGTGTCGATCGCGAGTCCGGCATCGCGCAGCCAGGTGCGCAGCGCGTTCGATGGCGGCTGCGGCGCATGGACCAGCACGCCGAGTCCGGCGTTCACCGCCGTGCGCAGCGCGGCACGCGCCGAGGCGCCGAGGCCGTCGAAAGCGCGTGCGTCGAGAATCACCAGATCCTGTTCGGCCAGCGCGGCGGCATCGAGCGGCGGCGCATCGCCGACACCCGCGCCGCCGCCGAAGGCCGTGCGCCAGCGCAGGGCCAGACCCGCGTCCTCGGCCCAGCGACGCAGGGCGCGCACGTCTGGATTCGGTGCACCGGCGAACAGCAGCACGCGGACCGGGCTCGCGGCGTCGACGATCACCGGCACCTCGACCCGGGCCGCGGTCGCGGCCTCGGCGTTCTGGATCACCACCGCGAACGTGACGGCACCCGCGCCGCGCGCAGTGCCCGACACGCGGACGCGCCCCTGCGCATCGGCCTCCGCCGTGTCGACCACGCGGCCTGCGGGGTCGAGCAGCGCCACCCGCGCCGCGTCCACACCTTCGATGCGCGCGTGCACGTCGAAGCGGGCGCCCGGGGCGACCGCGTGTGGCGCGGCCAGGTCGACGATGCCGGTCGGCAATTCGGCCGCCACGAACGCCAATGCACGCCCAGCAGGTGCATCGCGATCGCGCGCCTCGAGGCCGGCGCCGACGACCACCAGCGCACGCACCTCGGGATGACGGCGCAGCGCGGTGGCGAGGTCCGGCATCCGCAGCGCATCGGCCGGTGCGTCCGCGGCTTCGGGCAAGGCGACCACGGCGCGCGACGGCGGCCCCGGCAGCCCGGCGGCATTCGCGGTCAAGACGACCAGCGTGTCACGCGCCACCGGCACCGGCGGCGGCAGCAGCGTGCGGTACAGCAGGAATGTCGACACGCCGGTCAGCACGACCAGCGCCGCCGTACGCCAGCCGGCGGGCCGCGCGGCCGGCGGCGCGCGCAGATGCCCCAGCACCAGCCGTGCGATCGACAGCACCGCGGCGGCCGCCAGCACCACGCCCAGCCAGCGCTCCGGGGTCATGGCGCGTCCTCGCCCAGTGCGTCGAGATAGCGCGCACCCATCGTGTCGAGCCGCAGTCGGCGCACGGGTGCAGGCAGCGGCCGCTGCAGCGCCTGCCACACCTGTCCGCGCAGTTGCTGGCGGCAGTCGGCGCAGCCGGCATCGCGTTGCAGTGCATCGACCGCGGCCAGCAAGGCGAGCGGATCATCCACCTGCCGCGGATGCGCCTTCGCCCACGCGACGAGCGCCGCGAGGTCCGGCGCTTCGTCCCAGGCCAGCGCACGCCAGGCGAGCGTCGGCGCATCGTCGCCGTCGACGTCCGGGCCGGGCACCGTGCGCGGCGCGATGCCGTCGCGATCGCCACCGAGCCGGCGGCCCATGTCGACCGGCGGCAGCCGGGTGCCGACCCGGGCGAGATAGATCCGGTCGGCCTGCTGCACCTGCTTGATCAGTTCGAGCGCGCGGTTGGCGGGCGCCAACGCGCGTTGCGGTTCGGCCTGGCGCAAGTGCAGCTCGGACTGCCACATCTCACGCAGCGCGCTGCGCAGGATCTCGCGGGTCTTCGGGTCGAGCAGCGTCGCCGCCTCCGGAAGATCGTGGGTGTGGCCGAAGGTCTCGAGCACGTCCTCGGCACGGCCGAAGGTCATCGCATCGCGCGGTGCGCCGCCGTGGTCGTGGTCGTGGTCATGGTCGTCGTCGTGCGCGTGGCCGTCGGCGCCGGCGTGTCCGGGCTCGTCGTGGTCGTGGTCGTGCGCGGCATCGGCCGCCGGTGGCGGGGACGCGGGCGTGTCCTGCTGGCCGGAATCGTCGGTCGGCAGGGGGCGGCGCGGGGGCGGCGCGGGTTCGGGTTCGGCATCCGCGGTCGGCAGCGGGCGGCGCGGCGCGCCTTCGCTCTCCTCGCCGAGGAACTGCCCGTAACGCAGGCGCAGCAGGCGCTGGTCGACGCCGATGGTGTCGGAGCGCGTGGCGAAGTCCGCGGTCTCGAGCGACGGGCGCTGCGCGATCAAGGCTTCGGCATCGATGATGATCTGGCGCTGGCTGCGGAAGTACGCCGGCAGCACGTCGCGGGCCAGGCCTTCGAGCCCGTCGGCATCGGGCGGCACCGGCAGCGGCCAGCGCAGGATCAGGCTGGGGCTGGTCGCGGCCTGCGGCTGCGGCGCGCGGGTGTCGACGACGCGCAGCTGCGCGATCAGATCGCCGCCGTCCTGCAGGCCCAAAGCGCGCGGATCGAGCGTGGTCTCGAAGCGCCGCGTGCGTGCCGCGCCCTGCCCGCGCAGCGTGCGCGTGCTGTCCTCGAACGTGATGTTTTCGCCGGTGCCACGCGTGACCGTGATCCGCAGCTGGGCGTCGGCGGCGACGCCGTAGTCGTCCTCGGCCTCGAACACCAAGCGCCAGCCGCGCTGGCCTGGCGTCATCGTGGTCAGGGTGCCCTCGGGTTCGAGCACGCGCACCTGCGGCGGGCGGTCGGGCAGCGCGTCGATGCGGTAGGGCTGCGCGCGCGCGGCGGCGCCGTCGTCGTCGCCGTCGACCGCGATGCGGTAGAGCATCGAGCGGTCCAGGCGCTGGCGTGCGACCCAGGCGTCGCCGTCGCGGATGAAGGCCAGGCGGCTTCCGTCGAGGCTCTCGAGCTGCACGGTGTCCGGCTGCGGCGCGAAGCGCAGCGTCCACACCAGGTGCGCGCCCTCGGGCGCCTGCGCATCCAGCGTGTCGAGTTGCTGGGCCGGCAGGCCGCTATAGGCCGGCGGCTCGATCCGCAGCTGCTGCGCCTGCAGCACGACCGGGCCGGTTGTCGCGTCGCGGCGGGCGCCTTCCGCTGGTGCAGTCTGGCCGGCCGGTGGCGTCGACGGCCAGGCCAGCGCGAGCACGGCGAGCGCCAGGCCCAGCAGCCAGGCCAGCGCCAGCCGGCGCCAGGGCCATGGCGTCGGCGGCGGCATCGTCGGATCGGCTTCGATCCGCGCCGACAGCCGCGTGCGCTGCAGGGCCTGCAGCGGCGACAGGTCACGCAGATCGGCGAACAACAGCGCGGCGCTGTCGTCCATGTCGGGGCGCTGCGCATCGAGCGCGCGCGCCAGCGCGGTGGTGTCGTGCCGGCGGGCGCGCCAGGCCGCGAGGCCCGCGAGCACGCCGCCCGCCACGACACCGACGACCAGGGCCGGCGTGAGCCCGGCCATCCGCGTGACCACGCAGGCCAGCGCCAGGCCCAGCGGCGCACCGATGGCGACGACGTGCAGCGCGGCCCGTAGCCGGGCCGCACGTACGGCGGCCTGCAGGTGGGTGGGGACGTTCATGCGCGCACGGTCCTGCGCCGCGCCGCCGCGAGCCAGCGCTCGAACAGGAAGATCGTCGCGATCAGCAGCGCCAGCCACGGCTGCAGATCACGCGTCTCGATCGCGCGCGCGGCATGACCGCTCGGCGCACCGCGGTCCGGTGCGTAGGCGGCGGCATCGACGCGCGTCGGCGCGCGGTCCGGCACCAGGGCCGTCCTCAGCCGCTGCGGGAAGTCGGCGTCCAGCGTCATCGGCACCGCCGCCGGGGTCAGCGGGCGGGTGAAGCGCAGCGCGCGGCCGGCGCCACGATGGGTGGATTCGAGCACCGCCGCGCCGTCGGCGTCGCGCCACAGCGGCGTCCATGCGTCCAGCGTGGCGTCGGTCGCGTCCGAAGACAGCAGCACGGTACCGCCGGCGTCGATCCAGTCGCGCAGCGCCTCCGGCAACGGCCCCGGCCGCCACCATGCCAAGGCCACCGTGGTGTCCGGCAGCGCCGGATCGGCGGCGAGATCGAGTGCGGCCGGCGTGTCGTCGTCGTGCCAGGCCAATGCCGTGGCGCGCAGGATGCGCAGCGCCGCCGGGTCGTCGCCAGCGTGACGGATCGCCAGCGTCGGCGCGGCTGAAGGCGGGATCGGCGCATCGTCGGTCGGCACCGATGACGGCACCACCTGCCAGTCGACCGCGCGCCCGAGCACGAGACGCGCCGCATCCACGCCGTCGAGGACGTCCGGCACGATCAGGGTCAGCGGTACGTCGGCCGGCAGATCGGCAGCCAGTTCGCGGATCAGGCTCGACAGCGGCGCGGCTGCCTCCGGCGCCGGGCCCGCTTCGAGCAGCGGAAAGCCGGCCGCGAGCCAGCGCCGTTCGATGCCGGGTGCGGCCCCCGGCACGTGCGCGGCGTCGACGTCGGGCGCGACCGCGACCACCCGCCCCGGCGCACGGGCCTCGCGCAGCACCGGCTGGGCCAGCCACAGGGCGAGCAGGGCCAGCAGCAGCAGACGCAGCAGCAGCAACGGCCAGTCGTCGAAGCGCAGCCGCTGGCGCGGACGCGGCCGCTGGCGCAGCCAGCGCAATGCGGCGAACGGCGTCGGCCGCTGCTCGCTGCGCCGCGCCAGATGCAGCAGCAACGGCAGCACCAGCGCGGCGAGCGCGGCGAGTGCGGCGGGCAGCAGCAGGCCGACCCCCATCAGCTCATGCCCCGGCCGCGCGCGCGTCGAACAGCTGGCGCAGCACGGCGTCGGGCGCCGCGTCCAGACCATGCCGCGCATGACGGATGCCGGCGGCGTCGAGGCGCGCATCGAGCGCACGCTGCGCCGCGTCGAAACGCGCGAGATAGTCGCGGCGCAGCGCCGGACCGTCGCCGAGCAAGGCCTCGCCGGTTTCCGGATCGACGAACCGGCGCCCGTCGCGGAACGGGAACTCGCGTTCTTCGACGGTCAGCACCTGCAACGCGATCACCTCACGCCCGGTGGCGGCCAGGCGCTCCAGCGCATCGACCGCGGCCGGATCGAACCAGTCGCCGAGCGCGATCACCAGATCGCCGCGGGCGATGCGCGACCAGGCCGGCGTGCGTTCGGCGCCTGACGGCCAGACGCCCGCCGACGTCACCGCAGCCAGCGCCTGACGCAGGCGGTCGCGCTGGCGCGGGCCGGCGCCTGGATCGACCGGCGCCTGCGTCGCCGGACACAGCACCAGCCCGCAGGCATCGCCCTGGGCGAGCGCGATCTCGGCCAGGCACAGCGCGAGCTGCCGCGTCGCATCGAGGCGCGACCAGTCCGGCCGGGCCTCGTCGGCCTGCGCCATCGACGCGCTGGTATCGAGCAGCAGCCAGATGCGCAGCGGACTCTCGCGCTCGGCCTCACGCACGAACAAGCGGTCGCTGCGCGCATAGAGTTTCCAGTCGATGCGCCGCGGCTCGTCGCCCTGCTCGTAGCCGCGGTACTGGGCGAACTCGATCCCGGCGCCGCGGCTGCGGCTGGCGTGCAGGCCGATACCGTGCCCGCCGCGTGCGCGACGCGGCAGGATGCGCAGCCCGCGCAGACGCGCGCGCAGCGCAGGCGGTAACAGATCCGCAGCGACAGGCGATGCCATCGGCGGGCTCAGCGGTCCGGCGCGGGCACGGCGCGCAGCAGGCCGGCGACCACGGCGTCGGGCCCGAGCTGGGCCGACTCCGCCGCGAACGACAGCACCAGGCGATGACGCAGCACCGGTGCGGCCAGCGCGGCGACATCGTCGCGGGTCGCGGCCAGACGGCCTTGCAGCAGGGCACGCGCCTTGGCGGTCAGCACCAGCGACTGGCCGGCGCGCGGACCCGCGCCCCAGCGCACGTTCTCGCGGATGATCTCCGGCGCATCGTCGCCGGGCCGCGTCGCACGCACCAGGCGGTTGATCCAGCGCATCAGGTCGTCGCCCACGTGCACCTGGCGCACCAGTGCCTGCAGCGCCAGCAGGTCCTCGGCGCCCATCACGCGGGGCACCTCGGCACCGGCGGCGCCGGTGGTCTGCGCCAGGATCGCCAGCTCCTCGGCTTCGCCGGGATAGTCGAGCATCACGTGCAGCAGGAACCGGTCGAGCTGGGCCTCGGGCAGCGGCCAGGTGCCGGCCTGCTCGATCGGGTTCTGCGTCGCCAGCACGAAGAACGGCGCCGGCAGTGGGCGGGTGACGCCGGCATGGCTGACGGTGCGCTCCTGCATCGCCTCCAGCAGCGCGGCCTGGGTGCGCGGCGGCGTGCGGTTGAGCTCGTCGGCCAGCAGCAGGTGCGTGAACACCGGGCCTTCCTGGAAGCGGAACTGGCGACGCCCGGTGCCGTGGTCTTCCTCGAGCAGTTCGGTGCCGAGGATGTCACCGGGCATCAGGTCGGGGGTGAACTGGATCCGCCGGAAGCTGAGGTCCAGCGCCTGGCCCAGCGTGCGCACCAGCAGCGTCTTGCCGAGGCCCGGCACGCCTTCGAGCAGCGCATGGCCACCGGCCAGCAAGGCGACCAGCAACTGCTCGACGACGTCGGCCTGGCCGACGACGTTACGGCCGATCGCATCGCGCAGGGCATCGAGCTTCGCGCGCCACGCGGCGAGATCGGCTTCAGTGGGGGCAGCGGTCATTCGGGGTTCCAGTGTGTGTGCAGGAGTGCGCTCGCGCGCGATGGGGCATGACAGAAACGCCGCGCGCGCGAGCGCCTACAGGAGGAATGCGGTCGGCGCGTCCATCACCGCGCCTTGCGCGGAGCGGCCGACCCGCCGCCTCGCGCAGGGCGTCGAGCCCATCTGCGAGACATCTGGTTCGACGTTGGTGATGAGTGCGGTCATTCGCGCCTCCGAGCTTTGCGTAGGCGCGCGCTCGCGCGCGATGCGGCATCACAGGAACGCCGTTGGCGCGCGAGCGCGCGCCTGCAGGAGGCGATCGTGAGATCAGCGCGCACGTCGCGATCAGCACAGAGGTCATGTGGTGAGCGCATACATGACGATGTTGACCGCGAACTTCGTGTTGTCCTCGGCCAGGAACCGCTTGTTGCGCCAGTCGTAATCCCATTCGCAGCCGTAGTCCTTGTTGCTGTAGAGCACGGCCAGGCGTCCGTCGATCTCGATGCCCTTGAGATAGTCGTGCACCAGATCATCGCCCCAGCCGTTGAGCTCGAAACTCGTGGTCGGCGGGCCGTCCGGGAACTGGAAGAAGCTGCGGTACAACGCATGCGAGTTCGGCAGCTTCTTCAGCGCCGCGGCACCGAAGATGGCCGCCATCTGCGCCTCGAACGACTTCGCGAACAGGCCGTCGATGTCGTGATTGCAGTCGTCGACGAACACGAAGCCGCCATTGCGTACATACCGTTCGAAATTGCGCCGCTCCGCCGGACTGAACTCGACCAGCTTGTGCCCGGCCAGATAGCAGAATGGCGCGGTGAGCATCTTCGGATCCGACAGCGCGACCACCCGCTCCTCGGGATCGACGCGCAGGCTGGTGTAGTCGACCAGCGAGGTGAGCACGTTGGCCGGCATCCGCTGGTCCACATCCCAGTTGCCGGACTCGTAGCGCAGGCGGGTGAACCAGAAGTCGTACCTCGCGGACTGCGCCGCCAGCGGCGACAGCGCCATGCCGGCGGCCGCGCCGAGCAGCAGTTGCAGGGACTGGCGGCGGTTCATTGCTTGCAGGCCCCTGTCCCTTCCGGAGTCATCCGATCCGCACAGCCCTCGACGCCCCTTGGACTTTGGCCCTGGCTTCTGCTTTGGCTTCCGCCTCCGCTCTGACTTCGGCTCGCCAACGAATGGCCATTGCAGACCGCAGACCCGGAGGGCGCCGCACATGGATGTGCGGCGTTTTTCGACCGAGCCATGGATGGCGAGTCGAAAAATCCCGGAACGTTTGCCGCCGTGGGGCTGCTTCGTCGGGAAAGCGTTTTTCTTTGGTTCCGTTTCTTTTGCCGCTTAGCAAAAGAAATGAACTCGGCCGCGTCAGCGGACGAAAGCGTTTGATGTTGTCTTGGCATTCTCTGCGGCAGCCGACAGCGGAAGCAGAGCTTCCACTCGCCTGCCGGCGAGCGGCTCACTTTTCTTTGCTGGCCCAAAGAAAAGTAAGCAAAAGAAAGGGCCTCCCCGACGGAGCACATCCGGCTCATCACTTGTTCCGGAATTTTTCGACTCGCCATCCTGGCTCGGTCGAAAAACGGCGGGCATCCATGCCCGCCGCCCTCCGGGTTTGAGAGCCGCATAGCGCGCGTCGTGGAAAGCGTGCACTCGCCACGACGAACACGGAACCGCGAAACGAAAACCTCAGACCGCATCCGACAACGACGTGAACGTGAAGTCCCGCAGCCGCATCGGCGGCAGCATCATCACCATCGACGACTCGTCGCCGCCCACCCGCACCGGGCGACCCAGCTCGTCGATGTTGTTGAGCATGATCACCGGCGACTCGTTGAAGCGGAAATTCTTCAGCGGGTACTTGATCTCGCCGTTCTCGATGTAGAACGTGCCGTCGCGGGTCAGGCCGGTCAGCAGCACGGTCTGCGGATCGACCATGCGGATGTACCAGGTGCGCGTGACCAGGATGCCGCGGTCGGTGCCGCGGATCAGGTCGGCGGTCGAGCCTTCGCCGCCCGACATCAGCAGGTTGCCCGGGCGGCCCACGGCGCGCTTGCCCTGCTGCTGGGCCCAGAAGCGCGAGTAGTCGAGGTTGGCGATCTTGCCGTTCTCGATGATCGGCATGCGCTCGCGCGGCAGGCCGTCGCCGTCCCACGGCATCACCGCCGCTTCGGGATGCCAGGGGTCGGCGATGATGTTCACGCGCGGGTCGTAGACCTGTTCGCCGAGCTTGTTGCCGCCGCCGCGCTTGGACAGGAAGCTGCGCCCCTCGTCCGCGGTGCGCGCGTCGAAGAAGCGCATCATGAAGCTGATCAGGCCGGCGGCCGCGGCCGGCTCCAGGATCACCGTGTACTTGCCCGGCTCCAGCGCCTGCGCCTCGGCCGAATCGCTGGCCTTGCGCATCGCCACGCGCACGTCGCGCTCGGCGTTGAACTCGCTGGCGTCCTTGAGGTTGCGCCCCACCCAGCCCGAACCGCGACCGTCCTCGGTGCGCACGGTGCAGGTGTAATTGAAATTGGTCGCCTGCTGGTAGCCGAAGTTGCCGTTGCTGTTGGCGAACGCGACGAAGCGCTTGCCGTCATCGAGGAAGCCGGCTGCGATCAGCTGCTCGGCACGGCACGGCGCGATCGAACCGGCGGCGACATTCGCCCGGAATTCCGGCGTGATCGCCGCCGTGGATTCGCTGAACGTCGGGCTGGCCCGGTACGCCTGCTTGCCGATCGCCGGCAGGAACTCCGGATTCTCCGGCGCCAGGCGTGCGAGGTCTTCGGCGCGCTTGACCACGCTCTGCAGCGAGGCGTCGTCGAAGGCATTGATGCTGGCGGTGCCGACGCGCTTGCCGAACGCGACCTGCACGGCCAGCTCGGCATTGCTGACGATGCCGCTGGTCGACACGTTGTTGAGCGCGAAGCGGATGTTGCCGTCGACGGCGCCGGACAGCGTGGCCGTACATTCGTCGGCGGTGGACAGGGCGACGGTCTTTTCGAGGATCTCGCGCGCCTGGGCTTCGGTGAAGATGGTCATGGGTGGGTCTCCTTAGCCGAGCGAACGCGCGGTGTTGATCACGTTGATGCCGTCGAAGCGGGCGGTGGACGAACCGTGCGACACCGCCGAGACCTGGCTCGGCTGGCCCTTGCCGTCGAAGAACGAACCGCCGAGGCGGAAGTCGCTCTCGTCGCAGATCGCGGTGCAGGCGTTCCAGAATTCCGGCGTGCGGATCTGGTAGGCCACGTCCTCGACCATGCCGGTGATCGCACCGTCCTTGATCTCGTAGAACAGCTGGCCGCCGAACTGCGCGTTGTAGCGCTGCTGGTCGATCGAGAATGACCCGTCGCCGATGATGTAGATGCCGTTCTCGACGTCCTTGATCATGTCGGCGACGCTGAGCGTCGTCCTGCCCGGCGCCAGCGAGACGTTGGGCATGCGCTGGAACTGCACGCTCGACCAGGAGTCGGCGTAGCAGCAGCCATCGGATTCGGTCTTGCCGAGGATGTGGGCCTGGTCGCGGATGGTCTGGAAATCCACCAGGCGGCCGTTGGTGATCAGATCCCAGCGCTTGGTCGCCACGCCTTCGTCGTCGTACCCCACGGCGCCGAGGCTGCCCTGCTGCGTCTTGTCCGCGAACAGAGTGACGATGTCGCTGCCGTACTGGAACCGCTCGGCGCGGCGATCGAGGTTGGCGAAACTGGTGCCGGCGTAGTTGGCCTCGTAGCCGAGCACGCGGTCGAGTTCGAGCGGATGGCCCACGTTCTCGTGGATGGTCAGCCAGAGGTTCGACGGATCGAGCACCACGTCGTAGCGATCCGGCTTCACCGACGGCGCCCGAAGCTTTTCCTGCGCCTGGCGCGCCGCGGCGATCGCGTCCTCGCGCATGTCGTAGGACCGGCCGTAGTTCACCACGCCGTTGGGCGAGACGAACTTCTGCGAGGCGTCGCCGTCGAGATACTCGTAGCCCAGCCCCATCGGCGAGGACAGGCCGCTGCGGGTGCGGAACTTGCCGCTGGCCTTGTCGATCGCGGTGACCGTCATCGGCGCCCAGATGCGGTGCACGTCCTGGTCGATGTAGGAGCCGTCGGTGCTGGCGAAGTACTTCTGCTCGTTGACCAGGAACAGCGTGGAGTTGACGAAGCTCGCGCCCGCGCCGATCGCGGCGGCGTTGACGCCGAGCAGCAGCTCGACCTTCTCGGCGACCGGCACTTCCATGCCGTTCTTGGTGATCGGCGTACGCCAGGACACCTCGCCCACGCCGCGCACCGGCGCCAGCTGCACCGGCGCGGTCTGCACTTTCGAATTCGCCATCGCGATCGCGGTCGCCTGGCGCGCGGCCTCGGCCACGCCCTGTTCGGTCAGCGCGTTGGTCGCCGCGAAGCCCCAGGCCCCGCCGGCGATCACGCGCACGCCGACGCCGATCGATTCGGTGCTGACCACGTTCTGCACCTTGTCCTCGCGCGTCATCACGAACTGGCGCAGGTAGCGGCCGACGCGAACGTCGCAATACGTGGCGCCCGCGGATGTCGCGGCATTGAGGCCGGCATCGGCGAGCCGTTTCTTGAAGCCGACGTCCAGCGTCGACACCAACTGCTCGGCGGCGATGACCTTGCCGAAAACGGCAGGCAGCAGCAGGCCGCCCGCTCCGACACTGGCGAGGGCGAGAAAATCGCGTCTATGCAAGGGAGCTCTCCCGGAACGGGTCCGCAGCGGCGCTCGCCGTGGACGGGGTTGGCAAGGGTGGCATCGCATCCTGCGGGGCCATCCCGATTCTTGACGCGATGCGTGTACAGCGTCCAGTGACTTTCGGCATAGAACACGACACATGCGTCCCCGCACCACTCAGCCCGTCATTCCCGCGAAGGCGGGAATCCAGCGTCTTCCGTAACATTTGCCAAAAAGACAAAGTCACTGGATTCCCGCCTTCGCGGGAATGACGAGTTCTGGCGATGCGGATGGTCAAATATTCCGCGCCGTATTGATGATGTTGATGCCGTCGAAGCGCGTCGTCGACGAGCCGTGCGACACCGCCGAGACCTGGCTCGGCTGGCCCTTGCCGTCGAAGAACGAGCCGCCGAGGCGGAAGTCGCGTGCGTCGCAGATCGCCGAGCACGCGTTCCAGAACTCCGGCGTGCGGATCTGATACGCGGCGTCCTCGACCATGCCGGCGATTTCGCCGTTCCTGATCTCGTAGTACAGCTGTCCGCCGAACTGCGCGTTGTAGCGCTGCTGGTCGATCGAGTACGAGCCGCGGCCGTGGATGTACAGACCGCGCTCGACGTCGGCGATCATCTCCTTGACCGTCAGCGGCGTCTTGCCCGGCGCCAGCGAGACGTTGGGCATGCGCTGGAACTGCACGCTCGACCATGCATCGGCGTAGCTGCAGCCGTCGGATTCGGTCTTGCCGAGGATGTGCGCCTGGTCGCGCGTCGCCTGGTAATCGACCAGGATGCCGTCCTTGACCAGATCCCAGCGCTTGCACGGCACGCCTTCGTCGTCATAGCCCACCGCACCGAGGCTGCCCGCCTGGACCTTGTCGGCGACGAAGTTGACGATGTCGCTGCCCCAACGGTAGCCCTCCTCGCGCTTGTCGAGCGTGGCGAAGCTGGTGCCGGCGTAGTTGGCCTCGTAGCCGAGCACGCGGTCGAGCTCGAGCGGGTGGCCGACGTTCTCGTGGATCGTCAGGAACAGGTTCGACGGGTCGAGCACCAGATCGTAGCGGCCCGGCTGCACGGCCGGTGCGGTGAGCTTCTCGCGCGCCTGGCGCGCCGCGGCGGCCGCGTCTTCGCGCATGTCGTAAGCCTGGCCGTAGGCGATCACCCCGCCGGGCAGCTCGAAACGCTGGGACGGATCGGGCGTCAGGTATTCGTAGCCCAGGCCCATCGGCGCCGACAGGCCATCACGGGTGCGGAACTTGCCGCTGGCCTTGTCGACCGCGGTGACGGTGAACGGCGCCCAGATCCGGTGCACGTCCTGGTCGATGTACGACCCCTCGGTGCTGGCGAAATACTTCTGCTCGTTGACCAGGAACATCCGCGAGCTGACGAAGTCCGCGCCTTCCGCGGTCGCGGCCGCATTGACGTCCATCAACAGCGCGACCTTCTCTTCCAGCGGCACGGTCATGCCGTTGCGGCGCACCGGCGTGGCCCAGGCCACCTCGCCCACGCCGCGCACCGGCGCCAGTTGCACCGGCTCGGTCTGGATGCGCGCATTGGCCTTCGCGATCGCCAGCGCCTGGCGCGTGGCCTCGGCGATGCTGTCGGGATCCAGCGCGCGCGTGGCGGCGAACCCCCAGGCGCCGTTGGCGATCACGCGGATGCCGACGCCGGTCGATTCCTCGTTGACGACGTTCTCGACGCGCGTTTCGCGGGTCATCACGTACTGGCGCAGATAGCGGCCGATGCGCACATCGCAATAGCTGCCACCGCCGTCGCGCGAAGCCTGCAGCGCCACGTCGGCCAGACGCTTCTTCAGCGCCGGATCGAGCGTACTGGCCAGCTCCTCGGCCGCGATCGCGCGTCCGATGCCGCCGGGCAACAGCAGGCTGCCCATGCCGATTCCGCCCCAGGCCATGAAGTCGCGACGCCGCATTGCACTCTCCCCGCGGCGATGGCCGCACAGCACCCGATTCTTGGTTGCGCGTGGCACATGCGTCAAATCCGATTCCTGTAGGAGCGCGCTGGCGCGCGAACAGGGCGCTAACGGCCAAGACTCATCGCGCGCGAGCGCGCGCCTACAGCGCAATCCGGCACGATCGGCACAGGCATCGCCGGGTGTACGCGCCTATGCTTGCCCGCTGTCCCGACTGCCGGAAGCTTCCACATGCGCCGTTCCCTGCTCGCCGTTGCCGTGCTCACCGCCGCCCTCGCCGGCTGCAACCGCGAGGCGCCCACGACGCCCGCCACCGCGCAAGCCGGCGCGGCCGCCACCGCACCGTCGCAGGCCGACGCCGCGTTCGCGGACCTGTCCAAGCGTTACCTGGACGAAGCCATGCGCGTGTCGCCGATCTCGGCCACGCAGATCGGCGACCACCGCTTCGATGCCGAGGTCGACGATCTGTCGCCTGCCGGGCGCGAGGCCTCGACCGCGTTCTACCGGCGCATGCTCGCCGAGCTCGACGCGATCGAGTTCGCCGCACTCTCGCGCGAGAATCACGTCGACGCACTGATCCTGAAGAACACGCTCGAATACGGCATCTGGGACGCCGAGACGCTGCAGAGCGCGGTGTGGGACCCGCAGATCTACAGCGGACTCGCCGGTGGCGCGATCTACGGCCTGATGGCGCGCGATTTCGCACCGATGCCCGAGCGCCTGGTCTCGGCGACCGCGCGCATGGAGAAGATCCCCGCCCTGCTCGCCCAGGCCCGCGAAAACCTCGATCCGGCGCGCGTGCCGCCGACCCATGCGCGCACCGTCGCGGCGCAGAACCGCGGTGTGCTCGCGTTGATCGACACCTTCATCACGCCCAACGCCGGGCAGCTGCAGGGCGAGGCCCGCGCGCGCCTCGACGCCGCGGTCACGACGCTGCGCACCGCCGTCGACGAACACCAGGCCTGGCTCGACGGCACGCTGGTGCCCAACGCCAAGGGCGAGTTCCGCATCGGTGCCGACACCTACGACCGCAAGCTGAAGTTCGCGCTCAATTCCTCGCTCAGCCGCCAGGACATCCGCCAGCGCGCGGAAGCGGAACTCGTGCGCATCCGCGACGAGATGTATGTCGTCGCCCAGGCCGTGCTGAAGGATCGCGACGGTGCACCGGACACCCCGGCGCAGCCGAGCGAAGACCAGCGCCAGGCCGCGATCGAAGCGGCGATGGAAGTCGCCTATGCCGACAAGCCGGGCCGCGACGAGGTCGTCGAGTTCGCCAGGCACACGCTGGAGGTCGCCACCGAATTCACCCGCCAGCACGACCTGGTCACCGTGCCGGACGATCCGGTCAAGATCATCCTGATGCCGGAATTCCAGCGCGGTGTCGCCGTGGCCTATTGCGACTCACCCGGTCCGCTCGACAAGGGCCTGGACACGTACTACGCGATCTCGCCGATTCCCGACGACTGGGACGATGCTCAGGTGGATTCGTTCCTGCGCGAATACAACAAGCACATGATCCACGTGCTCACGATCCACGAAGCGATGCCCGGCCATTACCTCGAGGGCGCGCACTCGGCGAACCATCCCTCGACGCTGCGTGCGGTGTTCCGCTCCGGCCCGTTCGCCGAAGGCTGGGCGGTCTACACCGAGCGGATGATGGCCGACGCCGGCTACGCCGACAACGATCCGCTGTTCCGTCTGATGCAGCTGAAGTTCTATGCGCGCGCAGTGGCCAACGCGATCCTCGACCAGGGCATCCACGTCGACAACTGGACCAAGGAACAGGCGATGGACCTGATGGTCCGCCAGACCTTCCAGCAGACCAGCGAAGCCGAAGGCAAGTGGATCCGCGCGCAACTGTCGTCGACCCAGCTCGCCACCTATTTTGTCGGCGCGCAGGAACACTTCGACGCGCGCAAGGCGGCGGAAGCCAAGGCCGGCGAGGCCTTCAACCTCAAGCAGTACCACGACGCCATGCTCGCCCAGGGCGCGCCGCCGGTGCGCTTCGCGCGTCAGCTGATGCTGGACGAAACGATCGAGTAACGCGTCGTCGCGTCGCGCGGATCACAACGATCCGCCGGCGTCGTCGGACGGTGCGATCGTGCGCCGGTGTGCGCACAGGCACGATCGCTATCCCGACCGCATGGCGGCCGCAGCGAGCCGATGGCTGAAGGTGTGGCCACCCGCTGGACGATCGGGGCGTATCAGCAGCGACGCGCCGATCGGACACGCGGTGACTGTCATGGATGCCCCGCGGCGCGGGGCTGGACGCGGCGCGCGTCCCGGACGCGAGCTGCCGACGCGTTCGATGACCGAGCGTGGCCGGCAGCAGACCGGGCGGCTTTACTGTGCGCCTGATCCCCGCCCGCCGAGACGTACGCCCACAGCGTGGCCGGCCCAGACGGCGAGCAGCCACGCTGCGAGCGAAGCGACGACGTTGAGGACGGCCAGCCCCGATGCGCCGGCCTCGACGAGGACGAGCGTTTCCAGGCTGAAGACCGAAAAGGTGGTGAACCCGCCGCAGAATCCGGCCAGCAGGAACTGACGCTGCGCCGGTGTCGCGACGATCCGGCCGCCTGGCCCGGTCGCCGCGGCGAACAGACCGATCAGGAACGAGCCCACCACGTTGACCGCCCACGTGCCCCAGGGAAATCCCGGTCCCGCGAGATGCAGCACGGCCAGCGAGCACCCGAAGCGCGCAACGGCGCCCAGCGCGCTGCCGAGCATCACGGCCGCATAGACACGCCCGGCACTCATCCGCGACCCCAGAGCTGCAGCACCAGCAGATAACCGGCCGACACCGCGGCCAGGCATCCGATCACCGACGCGGTGACATTGCCCGCAGCGCGTGCATAGTCGCCGTCGCGCAGCAGCGCCAGCGTCTGCAGCGAGAACGAGGACACGGTGGTGTAGCTGCCGAGCACGCCGATCACCAGCCCGGTCCACAGCGACATCTGCAGCACCGCCTGGGCGGAACGGTCCGCCAGCAGCGCGGCCAGCACGCCGATCGCGAACGCGCCGGTCAGGTTGACCACCAGCGTGCCCCAGGGAAACGCCTCGCCGATCCGGCGCGCGATCCGGCCCGACAGCCAGAACCGCGCCGCGCCGCCGAGCGCGCCGCCGATCGCCATACCCAGAAGTTGCAGTGCCCAGTGCATGCCGTCTCCGTGATCCACGTCGTTGCGCGCGTGCAATGCAGCGCGCCGCCGCACGCTACGCCCCGTGCGACAGGCTGACAACCGGCCACGTGGCAGCGATGCGACGGTCTCGATCACGCGAGGGCACTGAAGCGCACCACCGGCCGCGTGTCACGCGCTGGGCCACGGGCGCGGATCAAACGTTCTCGTTTGTTGCGTATCCAGGGCCCTGTTGCCTGCTGCGCAAGCGGCGCGCGACACGCGATGCTTCACAGGCGCAGAGATCGCACATCGGGTGCTGCACGGCGCATCGGGCTGCCATGGCGCTGACGCGGACCCGAAGCGAGCAACGCGACGTGGCGGTCACCCGCGTGCACGCTCAACGCGCCGACTCAAACGCCTCGGCGAGGGTATGCACGCGACCGCAGTAGCTCGGGTCGTAGCCCGGCAACAGGCCGAGTTCGCGGCGGAAACGATCGCTGCGCAGCAGCGCCAGCAGATCGGTCAGGCGGCCGGCGTCGAGCACGTCGTTGTGGCACAGGAAGAAGTAGTGCTCGGTAATCAGCGGGAAAAAATCCAGCCCGTACTTGCGCGCCGGCGGTTCCAGCGCGAAGCCGACGTCGGCCAGGCCGCTGGCGACGTAGGCCGAGACCGCCGCATGCGTGAGTTCCTCGACGTCGCAGGCGCGGATGCGCTCGAACGCGATGCCGTGACGCGCGAGCATGGCCTCCAGCAGCAGCCGCGTGCCCGAGCCGGGCTGGCGGTGGATCATGCGGATGTCGGGCCGTTCGAGATCCTGCAGGGTCTCGATGCGCCGCGGATTGCCCGGCGCGAGCACCAGGCCCTGACGGCGCATCGCCAGATGGATCACCCGGTCGGCATCGAGGTCGAGCCGGTCGCGATAGTGCGCGAACAACACCGGCTCCAGTTCACCGATCGGCAGATGCAGGCCGGCGATGTCGCAGGCCCCGCTGCGCAGCGCCGACAGCGCGTCGTCGGGGCTGCGGTATTTGAGATCCAGCGGCAGGTCGGCCTCGGCCATCGTGCGGCGCAACGCCTCCACGCCGAAGCCGTGGGAGGCGTGCACGCGCAGCGGCGTCGCATGCGCGCTGACGGTGCGCTCGAGCTCGGCTTCGAGTTCGGTCGCCAGGCTGTCGAGCATCGGTGACAGGCGTGCGGCGATGCGGTTGTCGGCCCAGACCAGGCGTTCACCGATCGCGGTGAGCTTGGCCCCACGGCCCCGGGTCATCCGCAGCAACGGCTGCCCGAATACCGCACGCGCCTCCTGCAGTTGGCCCCAGGCATAGCGGTAGGACAGGCCGATCGTGCGCGCGGCCGCCGCCAGCGAGCCGCTCGCCCGCACCGCGACCAGCAGCTCGACCAGATGCGCCGGCAGGCGGGCGCCATCGGCGCCTTCGAGCTCCCAGCGGGGCTGGATGCGGACCTTGTACATGCGCGGACTCCTCGTGGCCGTGTTGCGGGGCAGCGCGGCCCGGACGCAGGTTCAATATGCTTTCGATAGCCGGATATTCGACCAATGGAACTGGCTCCGCAACCGGTCCCGGCGTAGGGTTGCGACACTTTGTCGCAGCCAATATGTCGTCGAGAACATACGTCGGCGGCTGCATCGCGTTTCGGCGCATCGAACCGGGGAGGATTTCATGGCCAACAGCTCCACCACCACGCATCCCGCCAGCCGCGCGCCCGAAGGCAGCCTGCTGTCGAAGGAACGCATCATCGCCAGGCCCGGTTTCAACCGCTGGCTGGTGCCGCCGGCCGCACTGGCGATCCATCTGTGCATCGGCATGGCCTACGGGTTCAGCGTGTTCTGGCTGCCGCTGTCGATGGCCATCGGCATCGATGCCCCGCTGACCTGCGGCCCGGAGATGGGCTTCTTCGAGCGCATCACCTCGGCCAGCTGCGACTGGCGGGTGTCCGAGCTGGGTTGGATGTACACGCTGTTCTTCGTGCTGCTGGGCTGTTCGGCGGCGATATGGGGCGGCTGGCTGGAACGCGCCGGCCCGCGCAAGGCCGGCGTGGTCTCGGCGCTGTGCTGGTGCGGCGGCCTGCTGATCTCGGCACTGGGCGTGCACCTGCATCAGATCTGGATGCTGTGGCTGGGCTCGGGCGTGATCGGCGGCATCGGTCTGGGCCTGGGCTATATCTCGCCGGTCTCGACGCTGATCAAGTGGTTCCCCGACCGCCGCGGCATGGCGACGGGCATGGCGATCATGGGCTTCGGCGGCGGCGCGCTGATCGGCAGCCCGCTGGCCGACATGCTGATGCGCCACTTCGCGACCCCGACCTCGGTCGGCGTCAAGGAAACCTTTGTGGTGATGGCGATCGTCTACTTCGTCTTCATGATGGCCGGCGCGTTCGGCTACCGCGTGCCGCCGACCGGCTGGAAGCCCAAGGGCTGGACGCCGCCGCCGGCCAGCGACAACGCGATGATCACCCGCGGCCACGTCCACGTGAAGAAGGTCTGGGGCATCCCGCAGTTCTGGCTGGTCTGGGGCGTGCTGTGTCTCAACGTCTCGGCAGGCATCGGCGTGATCGGCATGGCCTCGCCGATGCTGCAGGAGATGTTCGGCGGGCGTCTGATCGGCATCGATGCCGGCTTCGGCGAGCTCGACGGCACCCAGCTCGCGGCCATCGCGGCGATCGCGGCCGGCTTCACCGGCCTGCTCAGCCTGTTCAACATCGGCGGGCGCTTCTTCTGGGCCTCGATGTCGGACAAGTTCGGCCGCAAGCTCACCTACACGATCTTCTTCGTGCTCGGCTTCGCGCTCTACGCCGCCGCGCCGACGCTCGGCAATGCGGGCTCGATCGCGCTGTTCGTCGCCGCGTTCTGCGTGATCCTGTCGATGTACGGCGGCGGCTTCGCCACCGTGCCGGCGTATCTGGCCGACCTGTTCGGCACGCAGATGGTCGGCGCGATCCACGGCCGCCTGCTCACCGCCTGGGCCACGGCCGGCATCCTCGGACCGGTGGTCGTGGGCTACATGCGCGAATACCAGCTGGGTCTCGGCATGCCGCCGTCGCAGGTCTACAACACCACGATGTACATCCTCGCCGGCATGCTGGTGCTGGGCCTGGTGTGCAACCTGCTGGTGCGCCCGGTGAATCCGAAGCACTTCATGACGCCCGAGGAACTCGCGCACGAGAAGCAACTGGCCCACGAGAAGGTCGACGCCAGCGGCAAATCGCTGATCTCCGAAGCCGAAATGGACCGCATCGGCAGCGGCGGCAACCCGCTGCTGGTCGCGGCATGCTGGGCCGCGGTCGGCCTGCCGCTGCTGTGGGGCATGTGGGTCACGCTGCAGAAGGCCCTGGTGCTGTTCACCTGAGGCCCCGCCCGGCACCGGCGGCCGCTTCAGGTGGCCGCCGCTACCCTCGCCCCATGACTCCGACTTCCGACATCGACACTCCGACCGGCGCCGTGCGGCGCGCGGTCGACCGCTGGCGCAACGGCACGCTGCAGCACCTCGACGACCATGTCGCCGAAGAGGTGCCGGTGGCCTTCGTCTACAACGACGTGCCGTTCGCGGTGATGATGGCGACACCCGCCGATCTCGAGGATTTCGCGCGCGGCTTCGCGCTCAGCGAAGGCATCGTCGCGGCGCCGGGCGATGTGGCGATCGACGGCATCCAGCACTTCATCGAAGGCATCGAGATCCGCCTGCGGATTCCCGATGAGCGCGCCGAAGCATTGGCGCTGCGTCGGCGCAGCATGAGCGGACGCAGCGGTTGCGGCGTCTGCGGCAGCGAACTGCTGGAAGCGGCGCTGCGGTATCCGCCGCCGGTCGAGGCGGATGTCCGCGTGTCGCCCGACGCGCTCTCGCGGGCGCTGCGGGCCTTGCGCGATGCCCAGTCGATCGCCGCGCTCACCGGCGCCACGCATGCGGCAGGCTGGGCCGCGCTCGACGGCACGCTGCGGCTCGCCCGTGAAGATGTCGGCCGCCACAACGCGCTCGACAAACTGATCGGCGCGCTGCACACCGATGGCTTCGACCCCGCCGACGGTTTTCTCGTCGTCACCAGCCGCGCCAGTTACGAGATGGCGATGAAGGCGGCCAGCGTCGGCATCGCGCTGATGGCCGCAATCTCCGCACCGACCGCGCTGTCGATCTCGCTCGCCGACCGCGCCCGTCTCACCCTGATCGGTTTCGCCCGCGACGACGGGCAGGCCGTGTACACCCACGCGCAGCGGCTGCTGCCCCCACCGGCCGATGCGCCGGCGACCGCGCGCCCAGGCAGGAACTCCACATCATGAGCAACGACACGATCCGCACCTACGACGGCCCGGCCGGCGGCTGGGGCGCGCTGAAGAGCGTCGCCCGGCACCTGAGTGAACAGAAGATCGCCATCAGCGGCGCGAAGACGCTGCTGCGCGCGAACCAGCCCGACGGCTTCGACTGCCCCGGCTGCGCCTGGCCCGATCGCGACCACACCTCGACCTTCGAGTTCTGCGAGAACGGCGCCAAGGCCGTCGCCGCCGAGGCGACCAAGTTCCGCGCAGGCCCCGAGCTGTTCGCGAAGCACAGCGTCGCCCAGCTGGCCGAGTACAGCGATTACTGGCTCGAGCAGCAGGGCCGGCTGACCACGCCGATGCGCTACGACGCGGGCACCGACCACTACGTGCCGGTGAGCTGGGACGAGGCCTTCGCGCTGATCGCCGGGCACCTCAACGCCCTGCCCTCGCCCGACGAGGCGATCTTCTACACCTCGGGCCGCACCTCGAACGAAGCCGCGTTCCTGTACCAGCTGTTCGTGCGCGAATACGGCACCAACAATTTTCCGGACTGCTCGAACATGTGCCACGAGTCGTCCGGCACCGCGATGAAGAAGCAGATCGGCGTCGGCAAGGGCACGGTGTCGCTGCACGATTTCGAGCACGCCGACGGCCTCTTCATCTTCGGGCAGAACCCGGGCACCAACCATCCGCGCATGCTGGGCGAACTGCGCGAGGCGGCGCGCCGCGGCGCGAAGATCGTTTCGTTCAATCCACTGCGCGAGCGCGGGCTCGAGCGCTTCGCCGATCCCCAGGACAAGCTGGAGATGGCGACCAACGGCTCGACGCAGATCTCGTCGGACTACTTCCAGCTCAAGATCGGCGGCGACCTCGCCGCGATCAAAGGCATGATCAAGCACGTGCTCGAACGCGACGTCGAAGCCACCGGCAACGGCGGTGCGTCCCTGCTCGATCAGCCCTTCATCGCCGAACACACCACCGGCTTCGAGAGCTTCGCCGCCGACGTGCTGGCCGAACCGTGGGACGTGATCATCGAGGAATCCGGCCTCGACGAGGCGCAGATCCGCCGCGCCGGCGAGCTGTATCTGACCAGCGAACGCGTCATCGCGTGCTGGGGCATGGGCATCACCCAGCACAAGCATTCGGTGGCGACGATCAACATGATCGTCAACCTGCTGCTGCTGCGCGGGAATCTCGGCCGCGAGGGCGCGGGTGCGTGTCCGGTGCGCGGGCACAGCAATGTGCAGGGCGACCGCACGATGATGATCTACGAGAAGCCGCCGGCCGCCTTCCTCGACCGCGTGCGCGACGTGTTCGGCTTCGAGCCGCCGCGCGAGGACGGCTTCGATACCGTCGGCGCGATCGAGGCGATGATCGACGGCCGCGCCAAGGTGTTCTTCGGCATGGGCGGCAACTTCGCCATCGCCACGCCGGACTCCGAGGCCACCGCGCGCGGCCTGCGCCGCTGCGACCTGACCGTGCACGTGACCACCAAGCTCAACCGAAGCCATCTGGTCCACGGCCGGGACGCGGTGATCCTGCCGTGCCTGGGACGCACCGAGATCGACATCCAGGCCGGTGGCCCGCAGGGCGTGACCGTGGAGGATTCGATGAGCATGGTGCACCTGTCGTCGGGCATCAATCCGCCGGCCTCGGACACCTTGCTGTCGGAACCGGCGATCGTCGCGCGCCTCGCGCACGCCACGCTCGGCGCGCGCTCGAAGATCGACTGGCTCGGCGCGATCGAGGACTACGACCGCATCCGCGACATGATCGCGATGACATTCGACGACTTCCGCGATTTCAACACGCGCGTGCGCGTGCCCGGCGGTTTCCGCCTGTCGAACACCGCGCGCGACCGTCGTTGGGTCAACCCCGCCGGCAAGGCGGTGTTCTTCGCCTGCCCGGTACCGACCGACAATCCGATCCATCGCGCGCGCCGCACGCACGGCACGCAGCCGGTATTCACGCTGGCGACCACGCGTTCTCACGACCAGTACAACACCACGATCTACGGCCTCGACGACCGCTACCGCGGTGTGTTCGGCGAGCGCCGCGTCCTGTTCGCACATGCCGACGACATCGCCGCGCTGGGGATGCAGGCCGGCGACTGGGTGGACCTGGAAAGCATCTGCGACGACGGCGTGCGCCGGCAGGCGCCGCGTTTCATGCTGGTCGAATACAACATCCCGCGCGGCTGCCTGGCGGCGTACTACCCGGAGACCAATCCGCTGGTGCCGCTGTCGAGCTTCGCCGACGAATCGCGGACGCCGACGTCGAAATCGGTGCCGGTCATCGTCACCCCGCACGTCGCCGACGTCGGCGCGCACGTGCCGCGCCAGCGCGACATCCATGCCGTCGTCCGCTGAGGAAGCCCTGCTCGAAGCGCTGCTGGTCGAACTGGCCGCAGCGCCCGACGGGACGTCGCTGCCGCGGCTGTGCAAGCGCCTGGGCGTGCGCATGAGCGTGCTGCTGCGCACCCTCGCCTATCTGGGCGATGACGCGATCGGCGACACGCACGGCCCCGGCTGGGTACGCACCTTCGAGGACGGCGAGCGCACGCTGGCGCAGCTCACCGACGCCGGCCGCGCGATGGCGCGCTCGCTCGATGCGGCGGAGATACTGCCGGCATCGCACGCGAGCGACCTACAGCCCGACGTTGACGCGCCGCCAACGCGCGGCTAGTCACGCCGTTGTCCACATCCGGTGTGGATCGTCTGATGACAAACATGTGGATAAGCCGCACCGATCCGCCTGCAAGGCGGCGCCGATGCGCTGGCTATTTCTTCACCACCGCAATCGAAACGGATTCGATCCCCGCTTGATCTGCGCACGCCGATGTGCAGCCGCGCGCGCCGTGCGGGTTGATCCGCTGCATGGCCGTCGCCGGCGACATGACGCACGACGGATCGCGGCTTCGATGCATCCGGTCGTCGCATGTCCGGCGACTTGACGGGGCGTCGTGAAGCGCCCTCGGTGGCGTTGTCCACATCGGGTGTGGATCGTCTGATGACAAACATGTGGATAACCGCACGGAGTCCGCTTTCGAGGCGGCGTCGATACCACTGGTCATTATTTGATCAACACGACAGACGCAGCTGCGCGGCCCACTTGATCCGCGCACGCGCGTGTGCAGTCACCACTGACTCCGCCATGGCGTGCCCCTCGATGCATCGCCGCCGCCTACGTTCGAGATCGTCGCCGACAGCGGGGCTGTCCTGCGGTGCACGCACGCGGGCGGTCGCTGGGTGTCGAGCCCGTGTCGACGCCGGACGAGCACGGTGCATGGCGGGTCGCCGACTGTCTCCGTCCAGCGCGATGCGAGCCGCGCCTGGCGCGGCTCATGTCGTGTCGGGACGCGGGCTGCTTGCGTCGGGCACCCACCGGATGTTCTCAGGCCGCAGACACCGGCGACTCCGGCGCGCCTGGGCGCCTGCCCGGGCAGGCGCCCGGAAACGGGGCCACGTCGTGCGCATGGACCGTCCGCGCGATGGTCCGCTCCCCACTCGAAGGCGGCGCTTGCCTAGACCGGGTCCGGTGGACGTCCCGCAAGCCGCCGCCAACACCGGCGCCGTTCGCCGCGCTGGAGATCGCGTCGCCTGGCGGGCCGCATGTCACAGTCAATGCGGAACTCGACAGGCGGAGGGACCGCGGCGTCTCAGAACCAGGGCGCATCACCCAGCACGACCCGCCGGTAGTAGCTGACGTTCGCGCGCATCGCGTAGAGCGCCGCGACACCGTAGCCCACTCCGCGCGCGAACCGTCCGAGCCCCATCAGCTCGAACACGATCACCAGCGCGACCGCGCAGGCCAGGTAGACCACCGCCTGCCGCCACAATCCTTTGATCAGGTAATAGATCGGACCGAAGAAGAACGCCAGGAAATTGAAGTTGAGGCCGAAGCGCTCCTTCGCCGGAAGCGAGCGGAAATCGGGGAGTGCCGGCCCGCCTGCCCGTTCGATCAGGCGGAACCGGCGCTTCCACGTCTCCGACACCGCGAGCCGCGAGATCGGATCCGGCGTCGCCTGCAGAACAGCTGCGGGCGGCGCATAGGGCGAGACGGGAGGCGCGGCTGTTCCATGCGAATTGTAGGGATCGCTCACGGAGAGTCCTTTCAGTGTGGACGCGTCCCGGCACAACCGGCCCCAGGCCGCGCGGGGTGTTCGAAGACTATCCGCTGCCCCGGCGCTGCGCCAGACGACGGAGGCGACTCCGATCCGTTCGATGGCATCCGCGTGCATCGGGTTCGCATGACGGTCCACCCGCGTCGGGCCATGGCGTGAGGACCGCTGCCTCCGGCAGGCTCCGCACACGCGTTGCCGCGTCGATAGGACGCCGGACGGGCGCCACCGCGGGCCGGCGGCCCGCGGCCGTCAGGGATTGCCCTGGCGTCAGCGGCTCCAGGTCATCTCGAACCAGCGCGTCATCGCCTGCCCCGCCTCCAGTCGACAAGGCTCGAGGCTGAAGGCGTCAGGTGGACCCGACTGGGGTTCGATGCAGGTGGCGTGCGCGGTCTCGTCGAAGACCACCCAGTGGCTGCAGTCGGATGTAAGCGCGACGCGCTGTCCGCCACGATGGAGCACGGCACCATCGGCCCCGGTGAAGCAGTCGTCCCAGGGCGGTGGAGGCGGCGGCGCCAGCGGTCGCGTGGCGATGCCCTCCGCATCGCGGGGGTAGACCGCGGCGGGTGCGAATTCGATGCGGTCCGGCTTGCGGAACCAGGGATGCCAGCCGATCACTGCCGGCATGGCGTGGTCTTCGGCCTGCAGGCCCAGGGTCAGCCGCAGGCAACGCGGCATCACGCGGATCGTCTGGCGCGCGATGCCGCCGAACGGCCAGCGCGCGTCGCGCGGCAACTGCAGCGACAGGACGATGCAGTCCGCCGTGTGCAGTTCGACCTGCCACGGCAGCGCGAATCCGACGCCGTGGATTGCATGCGGGCCGAGGTTCGGCGTCAGTTGATGGTCGCGCCCGTCGAACTGGAAGCGCCCGTTCCGCACCCGTCCCGCCCAGGGCAGCATCGGATAACAGCCCCAGGCGATCGTCTGCGGGTGACCGTCGTCGGGACCGATCAGCTGGGCCTCGCCGGCCTGCACGATCTGTGCGATGCGGCCGCCCGCGCCGGGCGCGACACTGACCTGCAGCGCGCCGCATTCGATGTCGAGCCGCGGTCCCGCGGCGAGTGGCGCCAGTGCGCCGTCCCCCGGGTCATCGACCATAGGGATCGATCGTGCGGATCCGCCCGTCCTCGTCGTGATGCAGCTCGGTGACCTTGGACGTGCGCAGATGGGTCACGCCGCCCGAGTGCAGCGCATCGTGGTAGTACAGCCACCAGCGGCCGTCGAACTCGACGATCGAGTGGTGCGTGGTCCAGCCGACGACCGGCTTGAGGATCACGCCCTGATAGGTGAACGGCCCATACGGGGTGTCGCCCACGGCGTAGCACAGCAGATGCGTGTTGCCGGTGGAATACGAGAAGTAGTAGCGCCCGGCGTGCTTGTGCACCCACGGGCCTTCGAAGAAGCGCCGCGTGTCGTCGTCGGCGCGCAGCGGCTGCCCGTGCTCGTCGAGGATCACCACCTCGCGCGTGGGCTCATCGAGTTCGAGCATGTCCGCGCGCAAGCGCCCGACCCGCGCGCCGAGCGCAGGCGCGTCGCCGACGGGCTCCTCATGCGCGGCATCGCGGACGTTGTCACGGTACTTCTGCAGCTGCCCGCCCCAGATCCCGCCGAAGTACAGATAGTGCGTGCCCTCGTCGTCGAGCACTGCCGGATCGATCGAGTACGTGCCCGCCATCGCCTCGGGCTGCGCCGTGAACGGACCTTCGGGACGGTCGCCGACCGCTACGCCGATGCGGAAGATGTCGTCGGCATCCTTGGCCGGGAAATAGAAGTAGTAGCGACCGTCGCGATGCGCAGCATCGGGCGCCCACATCTGGCGCTTCGCCCACGGCACGTCACCCACGTGCAGCGCCAGGCCGCAGTCAACGGCTTCGCCTTCGGGCGAGTCCATGCGCAGCACGTGGTAGTCCTCCATGCCGAAGTGGCCGCCTTCATCGTCGAACGGCGTGCCGGCATCGATGTCGTGCGAGGGATAGATGTACAGCCGCCCGTCGAACACGTGCGCGGACGGATCGGCCGTGTAGATGTGGGTGACCAGCGGCGCCGAGATCGCCTTGCCAGCCAGCGTTTCCAGCTCCGCCGACAGCGCGGCGTCGCCCTGCGCGTCGTCGGCCGGCGCCGGTGCGGAATGCGCGCTCATGCGCCCACCTCCGCCGCGACGCGCCGTTCGGCCAGTTCGCGCTCCAGACGCGTCTCCATGGTCTTGTCGATCCGGTAGAAGAACAGCAGCCCCACCGCCAGCAGGAACGGGATCGAGCAGTACAGGCTGATCGCCAGCCGGATGCCGTCGGTTACCGCGAACGACTGCGCACCCCCGCCGGTCGCGTAGCCGTAGTGCGCGAGGATGCCGGCGACCAGCGCGCCGCCGATGCTCAAGCCCACCTTCAGACCGCACAGCATCGCCGAGAAGATGATCGCGGTCGCACGCCGGTGGTTGGTCCATTCCGAGTAGTCGGCGACGTCGGCGATCATCGCCCACAGCAGCGGAATCGTGATGCCGTAGAAAAAGCCATGCAGGATCTGCGAGCCGAACACCAGCCAGATCGCGTCCGGTGGATACAGATAGAACGCCAGCACGAACAGCGTCGCCACGAACAGCGCGCCGCCGAACACGTCGCGCTTGCCGAAGCGGTCGGCCAGCGGTCGCGACAGGCCGATGCCGAGAATCATGAAGATGATGCCGCCGGCATTGAACAGGCTGAAGGCCGAGGTCGGTGCGTCCTCCGGCCACTGGAAGCCGGCCAGGCCCGCGCCGGTCAGCGTGGCGTTGAGGCCGGCGATGAAGGCATTGAAGCCGGTGCCCTGCAGAAACGCGGCGAGCGCGGCGGCGTCGAGGTAGTACTGGAAGTAGTAGATCGTCATGCCCCCCTTCAGCGCGAGGGTGACGAACACCAGCACCGTCAGCGCCAGCATGATCAGCCACGGACGGTTGCGCGCCAGATCCGTCAGGTCCTGCATCACCCCCGAGGACTGGGTCTGCGCGGGCACGATGCGCTCGCGCGTGGTCAGGAAGGTGATCAGGAAGAACACCGTACCGACGACGGCGAAGATCGTCATCACCTGCTCGAAGCCGCGGACGCGATCGCCGTCACCGAGGATCAGCACCATCGGCAGCAGCAGCACCTGGATCACGAACTGCGCCACCATTACCGCGACGAAGCGATAGGACGACAGGCTGTTGCGCTGGTCCATGTTGCCGGTCAGCACGCCGCTCAGGGCCGCATACGGCAGGTTGTTGGCACCGTAGACCAGCACCAGCAGCGTGTACGTGACCAGGGCGTAGATCACCTTGCCGCGTTCGCCGAGATCCGGCGTGCTGAAGGCCAGCAGTGCCAGCGCGCCGAACGGCACCGCGGTCCACAGGATCCAGGGACGGAACTTGCCCCAGCGTGTGTGCGTGCGGTCGGCCAGCAGGCCGATGATCGGCGTGAACACGAACGCGCCGAGCAGGCCCACGACGAAGATGATCGTGGCTGCCGTTGCGGCCGGCAGTGCGTAGACGTCGGTGTAGAAGAACGCCAGGTACGTGACCAGGGTCTGGAAGATCAGGTTGGCGGCGAGATCGCCCAGGCTGTAGCCGAGCTTTTCGCGGACGGACAGCACTTCGGTGGCGCGGGAGGGAGAGGCGGAATTCATTGCGGCGTGGCACCCGTGGGAATGCCGTGGCCGCAGGCGCGGACACGGTGGAAGGCGCATGGACATCGACGGCCGTCCGGCACCGCATGCACCGCGAAGGTACGGACGGTTCCGGCAGGCTCACGATGCCGGTGGGAAAAGCACGGCCCGCCCCGACGCCGGAGCGCCGGGACAGACCGTGGGGAGACAACGCGGTGGACTGCCTGGATCAGAACGTGCCCCGGATACCGATGCTGTAGGTCCGCCCCGGATCGTAGAGATCGTTGACGGCATTGGCATACCAGAAGTTGGAACGACGCTCCTCGCCGGTGATGTTGAGGATGTTGAAGGTGAGCTGCGGCTGCGACCACACGTTCGACAGCGTGTAGCTGGCCGCCAGATCGAGCTGACCGCGGTCGTCACCGAAGATCTGCGCCTGCGGGATGCCCTGCTGGTTGGGTCCGGTGCCGAAGGCGCCTTCCTGCCAGGTGTAGGACAGCCGCACCGAGGCGACGCTGTTCTCCCAGTACGTGGTGGCATTCCACATCGACGGCGCCACACCGTAGACATTGCCCGCGAGTGCGTTGGCATCACGGCCGACGGTGGAGATGTCGATCTTGGTGTAGTTCGCCATGAAGCCCAGGCCGTCGAGCACGAACCGCAGCGGCTGCACCCAGATCGCTTCCCAGCCGCGGATATTGAGCGCGGCGTCCGCGTTGACCTGCTGGTTGACGTTGACCGTGGCCGTGCCCGGACCGCCGCGGTTGTTGATCGCCTGCTGCTGGGTGTCGGTGAGGTCGTCGAAGGGAATGCCCAGCGACAGGAACGGCCGTGTGGTCACGCCCTGGAAGGTGTAGCCCTCGACCCGCTTGTTGAACAGGGTCAGACCGACGAAGCCTTCGTCGCCCGTGTACCACTCGCCGCCGAGGTCGAAGTTGGTCGACAGATACGGCGTGAGTTCGGGATTGCCCTGCGACGCGACCTGTGCCGACTGGTCGGTGAAGGTCGTCGACGGCAGCATCGAGCTCGGATTGGGCCGCGTCATCGTCCGCGAGCCGGACATGCGCAGCACCACGCGGTCGGCGACGTCCCACGCGGCACTGAAGGACGGCAGCCACTCGCTGTATTCGCCGCTCAGCGTCTGGTACTGGCGCACGCCACCGAAGGTGACCGGACCGGAGATGTCCTGGTCGGTGCTGGCCCAGCGCATGCCGGCGTTGAAGCGCAGGTCGCGGTTCCAGATCTCGGTCGTGCCGTTGAGTTCGATATAGGCCGCGAGCGTGCGCTCGGTGAAGCCGCCGGTCGAGCCACCGGTGTTCGGGCCGCCCGACTCCGGCGCTTCGTCGCGGTAGCGGTAATAGTCGGTGTCGTTCTTGAACCGGTCGCCGTCGACGGTGATGAAGCCCTGCGGGCCGGGCCGCAGGTACGACGCCAGCTCCGCATTGGTGATCAGGGCCGTGCCGGTGCCGGCGCAGGCCGGACGGGGATCGGGCACGGTGCCATCCGGATTCAGGCCACGGCAGACCAGGTTCTCGTACGCGGGGCTGTTGTCGAAGCCGCGGATGGTGCGGGCGTTGCGGTCCCAGGCGACGCCGACGCGCACGTTGCGCGCGTCCTCGCCGAACTGCAGATCGGCGCGGACGCCGCTGGTTTCGGTCACGCGCTTCTCGTTCTGCACGTTGACCCGGCCACCACCGGCCCAGGTCCAGCCGAGGTTGGGATCGTTGAGGTCGAGATCGGTGGTCCAGCTGGGCACGCTGCCGTCGTTGACGTACTGCAGCGTGGTGAACGGCGAGTTGACCAGGATGGTCGGCGACTCGCGGAACATCCAGCTGCGGCTGAGGTTGGCTTCGACGTCGAGCTTGAGATCGTCGGTGAACCAGAACGTCGCGCCCGGCGTGATGTGCCAGTACTGCACGTCCTCGATGTAGGGCCGGTATTCGAGGAAGAACTGCGCATTGGTGAACGTGGCGGCAGTGACGACGTTGTTCGCGTCGACCTGCATGTCCAGCGGAATCAGCTGGCCGTTGCGCCCGATCAGGTTCATGTCGATGCGTTCGTTGGTGCGCTTGGCCTTGGTGTAGAGCGTGTCCATCCACATGTGCAGGCGGTCGTTCGGACGCCATTCGAACGCCGCGAGCACGGCATCACGGTCGCGGTCGCCGGACATGTCCACCGGACGGCCGAGCCGCGGAATCAGCGCTTCGCCGATCTGGTCGGTCGTGAGCCCCGGGTTGTTGGCGACAAGCCAGGCCGCGTCGATCGGCGTGCCCGGCGTGAGGCCGGCGGCGATCGTCGAGGCATTGTTCGGCACGGTGTCGGGAATGCGCCAGCCGTTGCCACCGGTCAGGTTGCAGCGCTGGCCGAGCGTGGGAAAGGTGCCGGCCGCGCCGGGACTGCCGCACTGCGCATTGGTGAGGTTGGGGTTGGTCCAGCCGATGGTCTCGTAGCCTTCGACGCCGATCTTGCCGCGTGTCGAAGTCACGCCGACCAGCGTGCCGAACGTACCTTCCTCATTGGTCCAGCTGAAGATCGACGACGCGCGCGGACTGGTCTTGCCGCTGATGTCGTTGTAGTCCGCCTGCAGCTGATACGAGACATGGGTCCCCGGCCGGTCGAAGGGCCGCACGCTGCGCATGTCGACCACGCCGGCGGCGCCGCCTTCCGGCAGGCTGGCCTGCGGCGACTTGTACACCGTGACCTGGGTGAAGAACTCGGTCGGGAAGATGTTGAGATCGACCTCGCGGTTCTGGTTGGTCGCGTCCAGGCCGATCGATGCGGTGGCGACCGACGCGCCGTTGATCAGCGTCTTGGTGAAGCTGCTGCCGAGCCCGCGAATGGCGATGTTGAGGCCTTCACCGTTGACGTCGCGATTCAACTGGATGCCCGGGATGCGGGTCAGCGACTCGGCGATGTTGGTGTCCGGGAACTTGCCCAGATCCTCGGCGAAGATCGAGTCGGTGAAGCCGGTGGAGTCGCGCTTGGCTTCGGTGGCGAACTGCAGGCTCTGGCGATAGCCGGTGACCGACACCGTGTCCAGCTGCGTCATGGCAGCGGGCTCGGCCGGCGGCGGTGTCGCTGGCGCGGGCTGTGGGGGCGGATTCTGGGCCAGCGCCGAGGCGCTCGCCATACCCAGAAGCGCCAGACTCAACGCGCGTGACAACGTGGTTCGTGTGACATTCACTTGCACCGTACTCCCCTCCCGTTTCTGGTGACGGGCTGCCCGGACGCGAGGTCGCGCCGGCAGCATGATGTGTTGACTCGAGTACCCCGACGCCGCTGGACTTGACGTCCCGAGATGACGTGTTTTTTACGGTAGCGCTATCATTCCGTCGCCGTCACGCTGCGTAGCAGCATGGACCGCGCATCACAGCCGATACGGTTTTTTCGCTGCATTGCAGCGAATCCCGGCCGTTGCGACGCAATCTCCACGGGATTGATGCGCTGCAGAACGTGTTCCCGGATCGCCTGTGTTAGTGATAGCGCTATCACTGATCGGGCGCATATCGCCAGGGGACATCGATGGTGCCGACACCGACGCGCGCATTCGACGCGCTGGCTGTTCTCCGATGAACACGTCTGCCGACCCAGTGCGCGACGCGGCCTCGCCCGCGGCCACGTTCAGCCGCTACCGCTGGGTGATCTGCGCGCTGCTGTTCTTTGCGACCACGATCAACTACGTCGACCGCGCGGTGCTCGGCGTGCTGGCGCCGACGCTGCGCGTCGAGTTCGGCTGGAGCGAGCAGGACTACGGCGTGATCAGCGCCTCATTCACCCTCGCCTACGCGATCGGCTTCCTGTTCGCCGGCTGGTTCATCGATCGCGTGGGCACGCGCGTGGGCTACAGCGTGTATCTCACCTTGTGGTCGTTCGCGGCCGCGGCGCATGCGCTGGCGAAATCGGTCGCCGGCTTCAGCATCGCGCGCTTCGTGCTCGGCCTCGGCGAATCGGGCAATTTCCCCGCTGCGGTGAAGACCGTCGCCGAATGGTTTCCCAAGCGCGAGCGCGCGTTCGCGACCGGCGTCTTCAATGCCGGTTCCAACATCGGCGCGATCGTCGCACCCCTGCTCGTGCCCTGGCTGGCACTCACCTGGGGTTGGCGCACCGCGTTCGTGGTGACCGGGCTCGCGGGCCTGGTGTGGCTCGCGTTCTGGCTGCCTGTGTATCGGCGCCCGGCCGAACACCCCAAGGTGTCGCCGGCGGAACTGGCATTGATCAACAGCGATCCGCCCGACCCGCCGGTGCGTGCCTCATGGCTGCAACTGCTGCGCTTCCGCCAGACCTGGGCGTTCACCGTGGGCAAGTTCCTCAGTGACTCGGTGTGGTGGTTCTACCTGTTCTGGTTTCCGATGTTCATGGCGGACCGCTTCGGCGTGGATCTGCGCACGATCGGACTGCCGATGGTGACCGTGTTCCTGCTGGCGGACGTGGGCTCGGTCGGCGGCGGCTGGTTCAGTTCGCGACTGATGCAGCGCGGCTGGAGCGCGAATGCCGCGCGCAAGACCACGATGCTGATCTGCGCGCTGTGCATCCTGCCCGTGGTGTTCGCGCCGCATGTGGAAGGCCAGTGGGTCGCGGTGTGGCTGATCGGGCTCGCGGCAGCCGCGCATCAAGGCTTCTCCGCCAATCTCTTCACGCTGACCTCGGACATGTTCCCGCGTGCCGTCGTCGCGTCCGTGGTCGGCATCGGCGGCTTCGCCGGTGCGATGGGGGGCTTCTTCATGAACCTCGGTGCCGGCTGGCTGCGCGGCTATACCGGCAGTTACGCCGCGATGTTCTTCATGGCCGGCGGCGCGTATCTCGCCGCGCTGGCGGCGATCCATGTCCTGGCGCCACGTCTCGAACCCGCGCGTCTGGATCTCGCGCCGCCCGCGACATCGTGAGCGCGACGGCATTTCCGCTCCGCACCATCCGCCCGCGAACGCGGCACACCGTTAGCGTTCAACACTGCTCATCGCTCCAGGAGGTATGACCACCATGCATCGCTTCAGAACCGCCCCCCTTGCCGCGCTGATCGCGCTCCCGCTCGTCCTCGCCGCATGCGGCGCGCAGGATGGCCAGTCACCGACGGAAGCCGCCCGAGCCGATGCGGATGCGCGCACGCCGATCGCCGCCGGCCAGGCGAAATTTCTCGGCGGCGCGCACAGTCCGCCGCAGGCCGAAGGCTTCGCGGGTTACTGGAACAAGGTCACGCCGGAGAACGGCGGCAAGTGGGGCGAGGTCGAGGCCGAACGCGACGTCATGAACTGGGACGAGCTCGACGCCGCCTGGCGCGTCGCACAGGACAACGACCTGCCGTTCCAGATGCATGTGATGGTCTGGGGCAATCAGCAGCCGGAGTGGATCGAGACCTTGCCGCCGGAGGAGCAGCGCGCCGAGATCGAGGAGTGGTTCGCGGCCGTGGCCGAACGCTATCCGGGCATCGACATCGTCGAAGTGGTCAACGAGCCGCTCAACGATCCGCCGTCGAAGGACGACGAAGGCGGCGGCAATTACATCGGGGCGCTGGGCGGCGACGGCGAGACGGGCTGGGACTGGATCCTCGAATCCTTCCGCCTCGCGCGCACGCATTTCCCCGATTCCAAGCTGATGCTCAACGAGTACAGCGTGACCAACAGCGAGGATGCGACGTGGCGCTACCTCGAGATCGTGCGCCTGCTGCAGGCCGAGAGCCTGATCGACGTGATCGGCGTGCAGGGCCATGCCTTCTCCACGACCGAGGAAACGGCGATGGATGTGCATCGCGCCAACCTCGATGCACTCGGCGCGACCGGCCTGCCGGTGCACGTGACCGAGTTCGATCTCGACGGTGTCGACGATGCCATGCAGCTGGCCAGCTACCAGCGCGTGTTCCCTGTGTTCTGGGAGCACCCCGCCGTCGAAGGCATGACGCTGTGGGGCTTCCGCCGTGGCCTGTGGCGCGACGAACAGGGCGCCTACCTGATCCGTGAGGACGGCAGCGAGCGTCCTGCGATGGCGTGGCTGCGCAGCTACGTGCGCGGTGAGGTCACGCAGTGATGCCGAGTGTAGGCGCGCGCTCGCGCGCGAATCCGGGTCACCGGAAACGCCTCTTCGCGCGCGAGCGCGCGCCTACAGGCGTGCTGCTCCTTGTGGCCCTGGTCTGCGCCGTACCACTGCACGCACGCGACTGCGCGCAGCCGGCTGCGGTATGCGTACAGGCGGTACCCGACGCGCTCGCCCTGATCGGCGATGGCAGCCCGTTGCCGGTCCTGATCGATGACGCCGATTTCCCCGGCGTCGCGCGTGCCGCCGACGACCTGCGCGCCGATCTCGCCGCCGTCTCGGGCGTGGGGGCCAGCGCCCTGCCCGCGTCCACCGGCACGCCGCCGCTGGCGATCATCGCCGGCACACTCGGTCACAGCCCACGCATCGATCGCATCGTGCGCGAGCACGCGCTCGACACCAGCGGCGTCGCCGGCCAGTGGGAAGGCTATTCGCTGCAGCTCGTCGACGCGCCCGAGCCGGGTATCGAGCGCGCCCTGGTGATCGTCGGTGCCGACAAGCGCGGCACGATCTTCGGCCTGTACGAACTCTCGCGCCGGATCGGCGTCTCGCCGTGGACCTGGTGGGCCGACGTGGCGCCCGAACACAAGACCGCATTGCACATCGCACCGGGCCGCTTCGTCGATGCGCCGGCGGTGCGCTACCGCGGCATCTTCATCAACGACGAGGATCCGGCGCTCGGCGGCTGGATGGCCGCGACCTACGGCGGGCCGAACCACCAGTTCTACGAACGCGTGTTCCAGCTGATCCTGCGCCACAAGGGCAACTACCTGTGGCCGGCGATGTGGGGCCGCGCGTTCTACGACGACGATCCGCAAAACGCCACCCTCGCCGACGAGATGGGCGTCGTCATCGGCACCAGCCACCACGAGCCGATGATGCGTGCGCACGTCGAATGGTCACGGCATGGCGAGGGCGCGTGGGACTACACCCGCAATCGCGAACGGCTGCAGGCGTTCTGGCGCGACGGCATCCGCCGCATGGGCACGAACGAGAATGTCGTGACCCTGGGCATGCGCGGCGACGGCGACGAACCGATGAGCGACGCCACCGCGACGACGCTGCTCGAGACCATCGTCGCCGACCAGCGCCGCATCCTCGCCGAGGTCACCAGCCGGCCGGTCGAGGCCACCCCGCAAGTGTGGGCGCTGTACAAGGAAGTGCAGGACTATTTCGACGCCGGCATGCAGGTCCCCGACGACGTGACCCTGCTGTTCGCCGACGACAACTGGGGCAACATCCGTCGCCTGCCCGCGCCCGGCTCGACCCGCGCCGGCGGCTACGGCGTCTACTACCACTTCGACTACGTCGGCGGGCCGCGCAACTACAAGTGGATCAACACCACCCAGATCGAGCGCGCCTGGGAGCAGATGCGGCTTGCACACGCGCACGGTGCCGACCGCCTGTGGGTGGTCAACGTCGGCGACATCAAGCCGATGGAATTTCCGATCAGCTTCTTCCTCGACTACGCCTGGGCACCCGATGCATATCCGGTCGAGGCGGTGTCCGCCTATCCGCAGGCCTTCGCCGCCGAGCAATTCGGCGATGCCCATGCGGCGGAGATCGGCGAGATCCTGACCCGCTACACCCAGTACAACGCGCGGCGCAAACCCGAGCTGCAGTCGCCGGAGACCTGGAGCCTGGTGAACTTCGGTGAAGCCGATCGGGTCCTGGCGGACTGGGATGCACTGGTCGAAGGCACGCAGCGCATCGGCACCGCGCTGGGCGCTGCGCATCGTGATGCGTATTACCAGCTCGTGGAATATCCGGTGCTGGCCAGTGCGAACCTCGCGCACCTCTATGTCGCCGTCGCCCGCAACCGGCTCTACGCCGCACAGGGACGCGCCTCGGCGAACGCCTGGGCCGACGAGGCCGAACGCCGCTTCGCCCGCGATGCCGAACTCGCGCGCGTCTACGAGCAGGACATCGCCGGCGGCAAGTGGATCCACATGATGTCGCAACCGCGCATCGGCTATACCCACTGGCAACAGCCCGAGCGGAACGTGATGCCCGCGCTGTCGCGGGTGGACGTGCGCGAGCGCGGCACGATGGGCGTCGCGGTTGACGGCGATGTGCGCGGCTGGCCGGTGCCGACCCTGCCGGCGCAACTTCCGCTGATGGATCCACATGGCGCGCCATCACGCGAGGTCGTCGTGTTCAATCGTGGACGCGCGACGTTCACGTTCACTGGAACGTCCTTGCAGCCCTGGCTGCGTGTGACCCCGGCGTCCGGCGAGGTCGAGGGCGAGATGCCGCTGCGTATCGATGTCGACTGGGACGCCGTACCGGCGGGTGAGCACGTCGGTCAGATCGACCTGCTCGGCAGCGACCGCACCGAAGTGCGCATTGTCGTGCCGGTATCGAAACCCGCCTCGGCGGTCACCGGCTTCGTCGAGAGCGAAGGCGTCATCGCAATCGAGGCCGCGCACCGCGCGCGTGCGGTCACGCCGGAGGGCTTGGGCTGGGAGACGATCCCGCATCTCGGACGCACGCTGTCGGCGGTGACCTCGGTGCCCGTCACCGCGGCCTCGACGCCAGCGGACGCCTCGGGCGCATGGCTCGAATACCCGGTGCACCTGGCGAGCGCCGGCGAAGTCGAGGTCCGCGTCGTGCTGTCGCCGACGCTCGATTACCAGCATCGCGGCGGCCTGCGCTACGCCGTCTCCTTCGGCGACGCCGCGCCGCAGGAGGTCACGATGCATCTCGACCCGACACCCGGCCATCCGCAGTTCCAGGCCTGGGAGCGCGCCGTCAGCGACAGCGTGCACGTGGCGACCTCGCGGCACCGGGTCGAAGCCGGCGCACAGACGTTGAAGCTGTGGCGGATCGATGCGGGTGTCGTGGTGCAGAGGATCGAGATCGTGCGGGATGGGGTGCGGGCGAGTTATCTCGGGCCGCCGGAGAGTGCGCGGCGGTGATTCGGCCTGTTGCGCCTTTGTTTGGGTTGCGCGCCGTGACAGCAGGCTCGCCGGTCGCGGCGACCGCTTCGTCTGCGGTCCGCTTTGTGGCAGTTGCGTTGGCACCGGCTCGGGCCTTGGCTGCTGCTTCGGCAGCTGCTCCGGCTTTTGCTTCGGCTCCTGCTCTGGCTCCGGCTCTGGCTCCGGCTCCGGCTTCGGCTTCGGCTTTTGCGTTGGCTCTTGCTGTGTCGAGCCGTAAAGCGAGCCGAGCACCGGAGTCTGGCGCGGCCGCAGAGGCGCCCATGTTTGAGCGAAGCGAGTTTGGGCGCCGTGCCGCGTCAGGCGAGGAGCGCAGGGGACCGATGCGGCTCCATCGCATCGGCGAGTGTCCGGCGAAGGGACTTTTTGGTTCCTTTTTGGTCCCTCAAAAAGGGACTCGCACGCGCAAGCGGGCGAAAGCCCTGCACTTGATGTGCTTCGTTTCTTCTACCGCCGGCGCCCGATTCCCAATGCGTCGCGAAGAACAGAGCTTCCGCGCTGTACGCGCGGCTTACTTTTGTCTTGTCAAAAGTAAGCAAAACCGCCGTCGCCGGACGCGATCCGATGCGATGAAGCCGCATCGGTCCCCTGCGCTTCTCGGTCCACGAGGCACGCAGCCCAAACTCGCTGCGCTCAGACATGGGCTGCTCTTCGGCCTCGCGGCCCTGCGATGCTCGGCTCGCTTTACGGCTCGAACAGATCAAGATCAAGATCAAGATCAACAGCACCAGCACCAACAACAGCAACAGCAACAGCAACAGCACCAGCGACAACGACAGCGACAGCGTGCGCGGCGAAGGCGAGGGGTTGTGCGGACTCCTGCGCCATCGGCGAACCGACTCTCACTCATGCAGGCCGGAATCCCACGCCGCCGGCCCGAAACTCACAAATTCGCGCGATCGCGTCGTATCCGGCAAGCGGATGCAGCAATGAACCCACGTCACGTCTTCCAGCACGCGCCACTCCATTCCACCCGAGCCTCGTCATGACGCACGCCCCCCTCACCCTGCACCCCGACCGCCTGTTCCCGTCGGACCCGACACAGCGCGACATCGCGCGTCGCCTGCATGCCGAAGTCACCGGACTGCCGATCGTCAGCCCGCACGGTCACACCGACCCGGCCTGGTTCGCGACCAATGCGCCATTCGCCAACGCGACCGAACTGCTGCTGGTGCCGGACCACTACGTGTTCCGCATGCTCTACAGCCAGGGCGTGGACCTGGATGCGCTGGGCATTCCACGCGCCGACGGCTCGCGCGCCGAGGTCGATCCGCGCGCGGCCTGGCGTGTGTTCGCCGAGCGCTGGACGCTGTTCCGCGGCACGCCGTCGTCGATGTGGCTCGATCACGTGTTCCACGATGTCTTCGGCCTGCGCCAGCGACTCTCGGCATCCACCGCCGATGATTACTACGACACGATCACCACTGCGCTGCAGACGCCGGCGTTCCGACCACGCGCTTTATTCGAGCGTTTCAACATCGAAGTCATCGCGACTACCGAGTCGCCGCTCGATCCGCTGACCCACCACGCGACGATCCGCGAAAGCGGCTGGTCGGGCCGGGTGCTGACGGCCTATCGCCCGGACCCGGTCATCGATCCGGAGCACGAGCAGTTTCCCGATGCGCTGCGCCAGTTCGGCGAGATCACCGGCGAAGACGTCTACGCGTGGACCGGCTACCTCCGCGCGCATCGCCAGCGCCGCGCGTTCTTCGCCGCGCATGGCGCCACGTCGACCGACCACGGCCATCCGAGCTGCGCGACCGCGGACCTGTCCGAGGCCGAGGCGCGCCGCCTGTTCGACACCGTCGTACGCGGCGCGGCGACACCGGCCGAGGCCGAGTTGTTCCGCGCGCAGATGCTGACCGAGATGGCGAAGATGAGTCTCGACGACGGCCTGGTCATGCAGATTCATCCCGGCTGCTTCCGCAACCACAACCGCGACCTGTTCGCCCGCTACGGCCGCGACAAGGGCGCCGACATCCCGCTGCGCACCGACTACGTGCAGGCGCTCAAGCCGCTGCTCGATCGCGTCGGCAACGCGCCCGGCTTCACCCTGATCGTGTTCACGCTCGACGAGAGCACCTATGCGCGCGAGCTCGCGCCGCTGGCCGGCCACTACCCCTGCTTGTTCCTCGGCCCGGCCTGGTGGTTCCACGACGCGCCGGAGGGCATGTGGCGCTTCCGCGAGCAGACACTCGCCAGCGCCGGCTTCTACAACACCGTCGGCTTCAACGACGACACCCGCGCGTTCCTGTCGATCCCGGCGCGGCACGACGTGGCCCGCCGGGTGGACTGCGCGTTCCTGTCCAGGCTGGTCGCCGAGCACCGCATCGACGAGGACGAGGCGACCGAGGTCGCGATCGATCTCGCCTACCGGCTGCCGAAGCGGGCCTATCGACTCTAGGGCGGCGTTGAGATGGATGTTGACGCGACGACATGCTCCCCGACGACGCAGCCACAGTGCGACGTCGGAACCATTCGAGCGCACGCCGTGTGTCGCCGAAAAAACAGACGCCCGTCGCGCGATGGCCTGTGCAGCAAGCGCGCTATCGACCACCGGACGCTTCCGGTTTCACACGCTCACGCGCGCGCGCCACGCAGCCGGCGCCATGACACACCTTCCGCATCAAGGAGATTCCGATGACCCGACGCACCTGCTTCGCATCTGCACTCGCGGCGGCGCTGCTCTGTGCCCTCACCCTGCCGGCGACGGCAGCGCCGCGCGATCCGGCCCCTGCCCCGCAATCCACCAGCGCGGGCGAAGCGGCGTCGACGCTCAAGGACGCCTACCGCGGCGCCTTCCTGCTCGGCACCGCGGTCAACGACGACATTGTCGCCGGCCGCGACCCGCGCAGCGAAGCGCTGGTGACCCGGCATTTCAATGCGTTGACCGCCGAGAACGTGATGAAGGCCGAAGTGCTGCATCCACAGCCCGGCGTCTGGGACTTCGGGCCGGCCGATGCATTCGTCGCCTATGGCGAGCGCCATGGCATGTACCTGATCGGCCACACCCTCGTGTGGCACAACCAGACGCCGGCGTGGTTTTTCGAAGCCGACCCCGGCACGCCTGCCGGGCCCGAGGTGATGACTGAGCGCCTGCGCGATTACATCGAAGTGGTCGCAGGCCGCTACGCCGGTCGCGTCGATGCCTGGGACGTGGTCAACGAAATCATCGGCGAAGACGGCGAATACCGCGACACCGTGTGGACGCGCGCCTTCGGCGGCGACGGTGATGCGGTGGTGCGCCTGGCGTTCGAGGCCGCCAGCCAGCATGCGCCCGACACCGCGCTGTACTACAACGACTTCAACGCCTGGCGGCCGGAGAAGCGTGGCGGCATCGTACGCATGGTGCGGATGCTGCAGGACGCCGGCATCCGCATCGACGGCATCGGCATGCAGGGCCACTGGGGCCTGAACTATCCGTCGCTCGACGACATCGAAGCCTCGATCGATGCGTATGCCGCGCTCGGGGTCAAGGTGATGATCACCGAGCTGGACGTCGACGTGCTGCCGCTGACCCGCGAAGGCCAGATCATCGGCACCGGCATGCTGCACCCGCAGTTCCAGCTGCCCGAGTTCAAGCGCTATCTCGATCCCTACCGCGACGGGCTGCCGGCCGACGTGCAGCAGCAGTTGGCCGATCGCTACGCCGAGCTGTTCCGCCTGTTCCACCGCAAGCGCGACGTCATCGACCGCGTCAGCGTCTGGGGCGTCGAGGACGGCATGTCGTGGAAGAACGACTATCCGATTCCGAACCGAACCAACTACACCCTGCTGTTCGATCGCGAGCGCCAGCCGAAGCCGGCTCTGGAGGCGGTGCTGGCGGTGCCGGGTGAGGCGGTGTCGCGCTGAAGCGGTCATGCGCGAACAGGAACCGCACCGCAAGGGAGCAGACCCGCGCGCGTCTTATGGCTCTTCGCTCGTTCGCGAGCATGCGCTGCGCCACTCGTATTGGCTGTTGCCGACGGCCCCCTGGCCAACCACGCCAAAGCAATGCCGTCATTCCCGCGAAGGCGGGAATCCAGGGACGTTGCTGGTCGCAGGCTCGAAGTCCATGGATTCCCGCCTTCGCGGGAATGACGGAACAAGTATCTAGCAGCGGCTAGCGCCATGGCGCCGGTGACTCGCTACCACTCGACGCGATCCGCAGACGCATACGCACACACAGGACTCTCGCGCATCAGGCCGCGGCGAGCGCCCTTGCCACGTCGGCCGGCGTCGCATCCCCGAGTACGGCATAGGCACGCACGAGCGCATCGACGATCCGCGCGTCATCGACCACCGCGTCGAACACTGGGTCCAACGCCAGGATCGCGGCCACGTCCTGGCGCATGTCGCCGATCATCGTGGCGCCGACCGAAGCCAGCCTGTCCGCCATCGGATCGTCCAGCGCCACCCCGGCCTGCGCCTGGCGCCGGACGAAGTGCATCCATGCGGCGACCGGCAGGCACAGCCTGTCGATGGATCGACCCGCTGCGAGCGCATCGCTGATCGTGCCGAGCAGGCGCACGGGAATCTTCTGCGAGCCATCCCAGGCGATCTGGCCCAGCCGATGGCGGATCGCGGGATTGCGGAACCGGACGAGGATCGCGTCGATGTAGGCCTGGGCGTCGAAGCCGTTCATCGCCTCGAGCGTCGGTGCGATGTCCTCGCGCATCAGGCGCTCCACGAATGCGGACAACGCCGGATGCTGCATCGCGTCGCTGACGGTCTCCAGTTCCAACAACCGGCCGAGATAGGCCAGCGCACTGTGTGGCCCGTTGAGCAGGCGCAGCTTGGCGCGGTCCCAGCCGGCGATATCGCTGCTGAGGATCACGCCAACGCGCTCGAGTGGCGGACGGTCGTTGCAGAACGCATCCTCCACCACCCACTGCGTGTACGGCTCGCGCTGCACAGGCCAGGCGTCGTGCAGGCCGAGCGCGGCGTCGACATCAGCGCGCAGCGCGTCATCGGTGGCCGGGGTGATGCTGTCGACCATCGAGCGCGGGAACGTCGCGTGCGCGTCGATCCAGTCCGCCAGGCCGGCATCGAACTGGCGCGCGTACTGCAGCACCGCGCGCCGCAGGCGCCCACCGTTGTCGGCGAGGTTGTCGCAGCTCAGCACCGTGTACGCGGACAGGCCGTGCGCCCGGCGCGAGGCGAGCCCGGCGACGACGACGCCGATCGCGCTCGACGGCGTCGCCGGCGTTTCGAGATCACGGGCGATATCGGGATGCGCGAGCTCGACGCCGTCGGCCGACAGGCAATAGCCCTTCTCGGTCACCGTCAGCATCACCAGGCGCACATCCGGGTGCGCAAGTCGCGCGAGCACGGCATCGCGTTCGTCGGCCGCGCACAGCACCTCGCGCAGCGCGCCGATCACGCGCAGCGTCGGTCCGCCGTCGCGCAGTGCCAGCGTGTACAGGCCATCCTGCGGGCGCAGCGCGTCGCGCACGTCGGGACTGCGCAGTGACACGCCACAGATCGCCCAGTGCGGGTCCTCGGCCAGCAGATCGTCGATATAGACCGCCTGGTGCGCGCGATGGAACGCACCGACACCCAGATGGACGATGCCGATACGTGTGTCGGCGCGATCGAAGGCCGGCCGCACTACTGTCGGCGGCAGCGTGGCGAGCGTGTCGTCCGACAGACGCGGCAGCGTCATCGCTCGTCGCGCGCGTAGGGGCCCAAGGTCACGCCGACGAAGCCGCCCGCATCGTCGGTGCTCAGCATCGTCGCGTCGGCGCCCTCCAGCAGCGGCTGCCAGTCGCCGTCGTCGGCCGCGAACGCGAACGCGATCTCGCCCTCGTCGCCCGCGATGCGCAGGCGCAGCGCGTCGGCCGTAGGTACCGTACGCGTGGCGAGCACTTCGACAGGCGCGCCCTGCCCCTTGGCACGCTCGACGAACAGTTGCAGCGCGTCGTCGGCATCGCGGCGTGCACCGACGACGTACCAGTGGTTGCCGCTCTGGAACGCCGCGAGGCCCGCGGCGACGCCTTGCACCGGCGGTGCGAGCGCGGTGCTGGCCTCGAACACCAGGTGCTGCTGGCGGCGGCCGATGAAGGATGGATTGCCCAGCGTGTCGAGGCCCTCACTCAGCGGATGGATCGCCAACCGGCCGGGGTGCGAGGCCAGATCCGCCCAGTCGCGCTTGGGCACGCGCACGTACATCCACTCGCGCCCGAGCTCGGGGGTATCGAACTCGTCGCGCCGGGTGAAGTTGCCCGACATCGGTGCCTGGTCGGCGTTGCGCGTCATCCATGACGGTGCCGGCAGCGTGTACGGAATCGTCTCGCCCAGCGGCAGGATCGTCGGCCAGCCGTCGTTCCAGGTCACCGGCAGCAGGAAGGTCTCGCGGCCGGTGTTGTACTGGCGCACGTCGTAGTTGCGGCTGGCCAGGAACACCGCCCACCAGCTGCCGTCCGGGCCTTCGACCATGTCGACGTGGCCGGCATTGGTGATCGGCAGGTCGCGGTCGGGCGGCAGGTCGCGCTGGGTCAGGATCGGATTGTGTTCGTAGGGGATGTACGGCCCCCAGACATCGCGGCTGCGCAGCACCACCTGCGAATGCTGCGGGCCGGTGCCGCCCTCCGCGTTCGACAGCACGTACCAGCCGTCGACCTTGTAGATGTGCGGGCCCTCGATCCAGATCGGGTTGTCTTCCGGCTTCACACCGCCGTCGATCAGCACCTTGCGCGGACCGAAGGGCTCGAGCGTGTCGATGTCGATCGCCTGCAGCCAGATCGCGCGGTGGCCGTCGTAGCGCACCGGCACCTCGGGCTCGTCGTTGTTGAGGATGTAGGCGCGACCGTCGTCGTCGAAGAACAGCGAGGGATCGATGCCGCCGATGCCGGGCAGCCACGCCGGGTCCGACCACGGCCCGGCAGGATCGGTCGCGGTGACGATGAAGTTGCCGCCGGCGTCGACCGAGGTATTGACCACGTAGAACGTGCCGTCGCGGTATTCGATGGTCGGCGCGAACACGCCGCGCGACAGGCCGAGGCCGTCGAAATCCAGCTGCCCCGGGCGATGGATGGCGCTGCCGACCTGGTTCCAGTGCACCAGGTCCTCGCTCTCGAACACCGGGATGCCCGGGAAGTAGGTGAACGTGGAATGCACCATGTAGAACTTGCCGCGCGCGGCGACGATGCTCGGGTCGGAATGGAAGCCGGCAAGGATCGGGTTGCGGAAGTGTCCGTCGGGCAGCGGCAGCTCGAAGGCGCGGTCGCGGCCGGTGTATTCGAACCAGTCGAACAGCACGGGTGCGGCAGTGGCGTGCGCTTCGACGGCGGCGGTGGACGCGGTCGTCTGCGCGAACGCATTGCCGCCCGCCATCGCCGACAGTGCCGCGAGCGCAGTCGCCAGGAGCGCGTTCGCGCGCGCGCGTGGTGCGTGTGGCGTTCGACAGTCGGGCGTGCGGTGAGACCCGACGCGTTCGTTGCAGACACTCTCCGCGGAGTCATCGAACCCCACACCACCGGCCCACACCGCCCAGGCCGTACCCGTCGTCGATCGCTTCATTCCGGTCTCCTCCATGTCGCTACCAGTCCCACATCGCGCCGTCTTCGAGACGGGCGATCGGCAGCTGCTTCGGGTTGTAGGGATATTTCGCCGCCAGTGTCTCGTCGATCGACACGCCATGGCCCGGCGTGTCGCCGACATGCAACCGGCCCTCGCGGAACACGTAATCGTGCGGAAACACCGCGTTGGCCTCGTCGCTGTGGAACATGTATTCCTGGATGCCGAAGTTCGGCACCCAGGTGTCGAAATGCAGCGCCGCTCCCATCGTCACCGGCGACAGGTCGGTCGCGCCGTGGAAGCCGGTGCGCACCTGGTGCAGGCCGGCGAAATCCGCGAGCCGGCGGATGTGGGTGATGCCGCCGCCGTGCACGATGGTGGTGCGGATGTAGTCGATCAGCTGATTCTCGATCAGATGCTTGCAGTCCCAGATCGAGTTGAACACCTCGCCCACCGCCAGCGGCGTCACCGTGTGCTGGCGGATGATCTCGAACGAGCGCTGGTTCTCCGCCGGTGTCGCGTCCTCCATCCAGAACAGCCGGTAGGGCTCGAGCTCGCGGCCGAGCCGCGCGGCTTCGATCGGGGTGAGCCGGTGGTGCACGTCGTGCAGCAGTTCGACGGTGGTGCCGTGGTCGGCGCGCACGCGCTCGAACAGTGCCGGCACCGTTTCCAGATACCGCGGCGTGTTCCATTCGGTCTCGGCTGGCAGTTCGCTTTCGGCCGGCTCGTAGGGCTTGCCGCCGGACGAGATGCCGTAGGCCTTCTTGACCCCGGGCACGCCGCATTGCGCGCGCACCGCGAGGAAGCCCTTGTCGATGTAGGCGCCCACGGCGTCGCTGGCCTCGGCGATATCGCGGCCGTTGGCGTGCGCGTAGACCAGCGCACCCTCGCGCGAGCGGCCACCGAGCAGCTGGTACAGCGGCAGGCCGGCCATCTTGCCGAGGATGTCCCACAGCGCGACGTCGACCGCGGCGATCGCGGTCATCGTCACCGGTCCGCGCCGCCAGTACGCGCCGCGGTAGAGAAACTGCCACAGGTCTTCGATACGACCGGCATCGCGCCCGATTAGGTTCGGCACCACGTGGTCCTGCAGATACGAGGCGACGGCGAGCTCGCGGCCATTGAGCGTGGCGTCGCCGAGCCCGGTCACGCCCGAGCGGGTGACGATCTTCAGCGTGACGAAGTTGCGGCCGGGACAGGTGACGATGACCCGCGCTTCGACGATCTCGCGATCGCGGTTCGAGCTGTAGGAGCTTGGGTCGTGGGGACTGGAGGTCGACATCGTGGCTCCCGGAACAGTCATTCGGATGGTGTGGGTCGGGTCTTGCAGTGCCGCGCGCGGGGGCGGCGCGACGCAGTGATTCCGGTCAGCGGATTTCGATGTCGAACGGACCGGCGGGCTGATCCGCGGCATCGAACAGATTCACCAGCGGCGCGTCGGCCCAGGCGTAACGCACGCGCGTCGGCATCGGCCCCGCGTCGGCGCGCAGGCGCACGCGATCGCCTTCGACGCGAGCCTCGACGAAGCGGCAACTGTCGACCCCCGCGCCGCACAGCTCGAAGCCCACCGGCCCGGCGGCGCCGTGCACGAACAGCCCGCCTTCGACATCGGCGAACGTCACCACCACGTCGCCGCCCTCGCGACGCGCCTGCTGCGGCACCGGACCGGACGGCGCGATCCGCTCGCCGTAGACCGCCTGCCGCGCGGCGCGCGCGAGCCGCTTGCCGAGCACCTGCTTGTTCGCCGGATGGATGTCGTAGCGGTCGCCGATGTCGATCGTCACCGCCAGCGCAGTGTGCGGATCGGTGGCCACCGCACGCTGCGCGTCGCGCAGCGCGGCCCAGTCGCTCTCGCCGGGTGCGTCGGCGGGGGCACCGTAGTTCGCGAGCTGGACCACGAGAAACGGCAGGTCGGGAGCGTCGAAGCGGGCGCGCCAGTCGTCGCGCAGGCCGCGCAGCAGGCCGGCGTAGGCATCGGCCTCGAAGGTGTTGGATTCGCCCTGGTACCAGAGCATGCCGCGCAGGCGCATGCCCGACAGCGGCGCGATCATGCCGTTGTACAGCGTCGACAGCCCGGCCGCGGACTGCCACGGCGCGCGCGGCGGCGAGCCGACCGCGTTCGGCACCACGCGATAGCGCCAGCCGCCATCGAGCGGCACCGTGCTGCCGTCGGCGAGCTTCAACGCATGCGCGGACGCCGGCCCGGCCAGCCCGCCCTCGCGGTAGGTGTCGAGCACGTTGACGACGATGGGGTTGTCGCCGGCGCGCAGCAGGCCGTCAGGCAGTGCGTAGGTGCGCGGCGTGCCGGCGCCGTAGGTGCTGCCGACGGCCTGGCCGTTGACCCAGGTGGTGTCCATCTCGTCGGCCGGCCCGAGCACGAGGGTCGCCGGCTGCGCGGCCTGTACCTGGGTCAGCGTCACGGCCGTCCGGTACCAGAGCATGCCGTCGAACGCGGCGAGTTCCGGCACGCCCCAGCGTTCCCAGGCGCCGAGATCGCGCGGTGCATCGCGCCAGTCCGCGCCGTTTGCGTCGCCCTCCCAGGGCCGGTCATCAGCGGCGATGCCCGGGCGCTGTCGCCACCAGCCGGTCCACACCTGCCCCCAGCGCGCGACGGCGGCGTCGGGCGCGTCGGCATACAGCGCCAGCACGTCGAGTTCGGCGTCGAGCCCGCCGCCGGCGCGCAGCGCGTCGGCACTGGTCCAGGCCTGGATGCGCGAGCCGCCCCAGGCCGCGTTGACCAGGCCCATCGGCACGTCGACGGTCTTCTGCAACTCGCGCGCGAAGTAGTAACAGGCCGCGGAGAAATCCCGGATCGAATCGGGGGTCACGGTATGCCAGCGCGTCTCGGCGCTGAAGCGCGTCTGTGGCACCGGGTGGCCGGCCTGCGGCACGGTCAGCAGGCGGATCGTGTCGCTGTCCGCGCCGGCAATCTCCGCGCGTGCGTCCAGCGAACGCCAGACCTGCAGCTCCATGTTCGATTGCCCGGAGCACAGCCAGACATCGCCGACAAGCACATCGGCGACCGTGCGCGACACGTCGCCGGCGCGTGCGGTCAGCATGTGCGGCCCGCCGGCAGGGAGCGCCGGCAGTTCAACGGACCATTGCCCCGCGGCGTCCGCGCGTGCACTGCGACGATGGCGCGCCAGTCCGACCTGCACGGTCGCACCGGGCGCCGCCTCGCCCCAGATGCGGATCGGCTGGTCGCGCTGGAGTACGGCGTGATCCTGGAACAGCGGATGCAGCAGCGCCGCTTCGGCGTCGTCGGCCATCACCGGCGCGACCGCTGCGAGGCCGAGCAGCAGCGTCGCCAGTCCGATGCGTGCATGGGCACCGGCCGGTCGACGCGGGGCACCGGCAGACGCGCGATTCATTGCGTGTCCCCCGGCGCATGCGGAAACTCCAGCGCCTTGTAGTACTCGAGCGGATGCGGCGGCGGCGCCACGCCCGCGGGCAGCGGCCGGCCGGAGATCGACTGGAAATACGCGACGCTGGCATCGCGCCACCATTGCGCTTCGTCCTGCTGGATCGCGAGGAACGCCGCGACCTGCGCATGCCGCTCGGGATCGATGCGACCGTCGAGCCCGGCCCATGTCACGCGCATGTCGCGCACCGTGCTCACGCCGCGGTCGTAGCGCAGCACCAGCTCATCCCACAGCGGGCGCCCGTTGCGCATCGGCTGGTCCCAGGGCACGTGGTGGAACCACAACAGGAATTCCTCCGGCGTGCGGGCGACGTCGTCGAAGACCTCGGCCACGGGCGGCGCGTACTGCGACACCGCATCGCTGCCGCGACGCGTGCGGTCGAAGCCGATGCCGTTCGCATCCGCGCGGTGGAAATACACCGAGGTCCAGTCCGCGCGCGGACCGCCTTCGACCCACGGCCCGGGCCCGTAGTGGTGGCCGCGGCCCATCACGTGGTGCAGGCCAAGCGCGCCGGTGTAATCCACCACCGCTTCGCGCGAGGCCATCATCATGCCGACCACCGGCTCGACGACGGCCGGATCGTTGGAGAACGTCATCCGCGTCCATTCGGCCGCGATATCGCGCGACGACAGCGCCGGATTCCACGCCAGGCGCCCGAACGCGTACCAGTTGGCCTGGTCGAAGTGCGAGCCGCTCCAGTTGCGGTCGCTGCCGATGTTGGCGACGCCGGCGATGCCGGTCAGCGCATGCCCGTCGAGCGAGCCGTCGATCACGCGCGCGACGGTCGAACCCGGCCCCTGCACCTGGGTGTCGGCATCCAGCACGTCCTCGTACAGCGGGCCCTTGTAGGCCAGGTGCGTCGAGAAGCCGAGATATTCCTTGGTGATCTGGAATTCCATCATCAGCGGCGTCTTCGGCATTGCGCCGAACAGCGGATGGAAGGGTTCGCGCGGCTGGAAGTCGATCGCGCCGTTCTTGACCTGCACCAGTACGTTGTCGCGGAACGTGCCGTCGAGCGGCACGAACTCGTTGTAGGCCTGCTTCGCGCGGTCCACGGGCTCTTCGTCGGAATAGACGAACGCGCGCCACATCACGATGCCGCCGTGCGGCGCGACCGCATCGGCCAGCATGTTGGCGCCATCGGCGTGGCTGCGCCCGTAGTCCTGCGGGCCCGGCTGGCCTTCCGAATTGGCCTTGACCAGGAAGCCGCCGAAATCGGGAATCAGCGCGTAGACCTCGTCGGCCTTCGTCTTCCACCAGCGCTGCACGCCGGCATCGAGCGGATCGGCCGTCGCGAGGCCGCCGATCTCCATCGGCGCGCTGAAACGCGCGCTCAGATAGACCTTCATGCCGTAGGGCCGCAGCACGCCGGCGATCGCCGCCACCTTGTCGAGGTACATCGGCGTCAGCACCTCGGCATTGGCGTTGACGTTGTTGAGCACGGTGCCGTTGATGCCGATCGACGCGTTGGCACGCGCGTAGTCGGTGTAGCGCGGGTCGAGCCAGCCCGGCAGGCGGTGCCAGTCCCAGATCGACTGGCCGGCGTAGCCGCGCTCGACGTAACGGTCGAGGTTGTCCCAGTGATTGAGTACGCGCACGTCCAGCCGCGGCGCTTCACGGATGTCGAGGCCGTCGAGCGACTGTCCGGCCTGCAGCAGACGCAGCAGATGGAAGCTTCCGTACAGAGCGCCGACATCGGTGTTGGCGGTGACGACGGTCGTCGCATGACCGCCGACGACGGCACTGCGGATGCGGTAGCCCTCATCGCCAAGCCCGTCGAGATCGAACCCCAGACGCGCGATCTGCGGCGACGAAGCCGGCGTGCCGACCAGCAGCGCGCCGGCGCGCGTGACCGTCTTCGCGCCGACCGGCGCGGTCCCCGACAGGGCCTCGAGCCCACGCTGCAGCTCACGGTGTGTCGCCGCCTGTACTGGCGAATCGGCCACGGCCACCAGTTGCGTGATGCCGGGTGACGCCGTCGCGGATGCGCCGCCGGGCGCCGCGTAACGCAGCCACAGGTCGTAGCCGTCCTCGGCCTGCAGCGCCGGCGCGCCGGCCAGCAGCGTGATCCCGCACAGCAACGACAGCGCGAACCGGACGGCGCGCGGTCTGCGCGTCTCGCCCGCTGAATGGGTTAGCGGTAACATCATCGGCATATGGATTCCCTCCCCGGAACCGGCTTTCATGCACATGGGCCCGCCACGTGCGACGGGCATGGCCCATCGCCTGGCGAGTGAAGGAACGAACGTTGGAGAAGACGAAGAAATCGGTCCGCCGCAAGACCCGCGGTGTCACCATCGCCGAAGTGGCGACGCTGGCCGGCGTGTCGCCGATGACCATCTCGCGCGTGATCAACGGCCAGGGCAAGGTGCGCGAGAGCACACGTGAGCGCGTGATGCGTGCGGTGCGCGAGCTCAACTACACGCCCAACCTCGCCGCCAGTTCGCTGGCCGCGGCCCAGCACACGCGGATCGCGCTGGTCTACACCAATCCCAGCGGCGCCTATCTGCGCGAGCTGCTGCTCGGTCTGTTGCGCGTGGCCTCGGGTACCGCGATCCAGCTGGTCATCGATTACTGGGACGAGCTCGACGCCGATGCCGAGCGCAAGTCGGCGCGCGCGCTCGCCAAGCGCGTCGACGGCGTGATCCTGCCGCCGCCGCTGTGCGAATCCAAGGCCGCGGTGACCGAATTCGTACGCGCCGGCGTGCCGGTGGTCGCCATCGCGTCGGGCCGGTTCAGCGACGACATCTCCTGCGTCCGCGTCGACGAGTTCCGCGCCGCCAAGGAGATCACCGGGCATCTGATCGAACACGGCCACACCCGCATCGCCTGCATCAAGGGCGGCACCTACCTCAGCGCCACCGCGCGGCGTTTCGAGGGGTTCAAGGCGGCGCTCGACGAGGCCGGCATCCCGCTCGACACGAGCCTCGTCCAGCAGGGCGACTACACCTACCGCTCCGGGCTCGCCGCGACCGAAACATTGCTGGCACTGCGCAAGCCGCCGACCGCGATCTTCGCCAGCAACGACGACATGGCCGCCGCGGCGATCTCGGTCGCCCACCGGCGCGGCCTCGATGTACCGCGCGACCTGTCGGTCGTCGGATTCGACGACAGCTCGGCCGCGACCACGGTCTGGCCCGAACTGACCACGATCAACCAGCCGATCGAGGCGATGACCAACACCGCGATCGAAGTGCTGGTGCGCGGCATCCGTCGCAATGACGCCAGTACGCGTGTGCTCGCCGATCACGTGATCGCCCACCGGCTGATCGTGCGCGATTCGGTCGCGCGCCCGCCCCGCTCGAAGTGAGCGCCGCGGCGCGCGGATCCGGGCCGCCACGCGCGCGGACGTCGGTCCGGTATGCGTGCGGGCGGCACGTGGCGTCATGCGTCCGCGGCCTCAGCGCAACAGGTACTGGTTGAGCAGATTCTCGTAGGCTTCCTGGCGACCGCTGCGCTGCTGCGGCTCGCCGGCCTTCGAGGCAATGCCGTGCAGGTCGGCCAGCGACAGCTTGCCCGTCTCGAACGCCTGGCCGTCGCCCGCGTCGAAGCTCGCGTAACGCTCCTTGCGCCACTGCTCCCACGGGGACGTCTCGAGCAGCGCGTGCGCGACTTCCAGACCACGCGCGAATGCGTCCATGCCGCCGATGTGCGCGATGAACAGGTCTTCCATGTCGGTGGATTCGCGGCGCGGCTTGGCGTCGAAATTCAGGCCGCCTTCCAGGCCACCCTGGCGCAGCACGACCAGCATCGCGCCGACGGTGTCGTAGAGATCGGTCGGGAACTGGTCGGTGTCCCAGCCGTTCTGGGCATTGCCGCGGTTGGCGTCGATGCTGCCGAGCAGGCCGTGATCGCTGGCCACCTGCAGGTCGTGTTCGAAGGTGTGGCCCGACAGCGTGGCGTGGTTGGCCTCGATGTTGAGCTTGAAGTCCTTCTCCAGCCCGTGCTCCTTGAGGAAGCCGGCAACGGTGGCGCTGTCGAAATCGTACTGGTGCTTCATCGGCTCCATCGGCTTGGGCTCGATGAGGAAATTGCCCTTGAGCCCGACGCTGCGGCCGTAGTCGCGCGCCATCGTCAGGAAGCGTGCGAAGTGCGACAGCTCGCGCTTCATGTCGGTGTTGTGCAGGCTGGCGTAGCCCTCGCGGCCGCCCCAGAACACGTAGTGCTCGCCGCCCAGTTCGACGGTCGCGTCGAGCGCCGCCTTGACCTGCACCGCCGCGCGCGCGACCACCGCGAAGTCGGGATTGGTCGAAGCACCGTTCATGTAGCGCGGATGCGAGAACAGGTTCGCTGTGCCCCACAGCAGCTGCATGCCGGTCGCCTGCTGGCGTTCCTTGGCCAGCGCGACCATGTGCTTGAGGTTCTTCTCGTAGGTGCCGATGTCGTCGGCGTCCGGCGACAGATCGATGTCGTGGAAACACCAGTACGGCACGCCGAGCTTGGTGAAGAACTCGAACGCGGCGTCGAGCTTGGCTTCGGCCGCGGCCAGCGGCGCGCCGCCGTCCCACGGAAAGCGCCGCGTGCCCGGGCCGAACGGGTCCTGGCCCGAATTGCAGAACGTGTGCCAGTAGCACACCGCGAAGCGCAGGTGCTCGGCCATCGTCTTGCCGCCGATCCGGCGATCGGCCTCGTAGATCTTGAAGGCGAGCGGATTGTCGGACTCGCGGCCCTCGAACGGGATGGTGCCGATGCCGCCGAAGTATTCGCGGCCGCCGATGAAATGCTGTGCGCTCATGTGGGGTTCTCGTGGAGTGCGTGGAAAGTGGTGAGTTCAGCGTGGGCGCGCGCGGAACGCGTCCGCGCCCGACCGGTCATGACGATGGCGACGGCGCGGCGTAGATCGGACGGACCGCGTCCAGGTGCCGCAGGAAACGCTGGTAGGCCGGCTGGTAGGCGCGCACGCGCTCCGGGTCCGGCGTGCATGCGAGCGAGGGATCGACCGCGACATGCGCGGCGGCGACATCGGCCAGCGTGCTCGCATCGCCCTGCGCACGCTGCAGCGACCACAAGGCCTGCAACGCGGCACCGAAGGCCGCACTCTCGACCTGCGCGGGCACATCGACCGGGCAATCGAAGACGTCGGCCACCATCTGCCGCCAGGCTGCGCTGTTCGCGCCGCCACCGGTCAGCGCGATGCGGTCGAATCGCATGCCGGCACCGACGAAGGCGTCGTAGCCGTAGCGCAGGCTGTAGGTCGCGCCCTCCATCGCCGCGCGGTACACGTGCGCTTCGCGCATGTTGTGCGCGCCGAGTCCGGCCAGCACGCCCTTGCCCAGCGGCAGGTCGGGCGTGCGCTCGCCGTTGAGGAACGGCAGGAAGGTCAGGCCGTCGGCGCCGGGCGGCGTTGCCGCGATGCGCGCATCGCCGTCGCGTGTGCTGAAGCCGAACATCTTCGCGACCTGCTCGGTCGCCACGGTGCAGTTCATCGTGCAGATCAATGGCAGCCAGCCGCCGCTCGACGAACAGAATGCGGCCCAGGCGCCGCCGGCATCGACGATCGGCCGGTCGGCGTAGGCGAACAGCGTGCCCGAGGTGCCGAGGCTCATCGTGAGCCGGCCTTCGGTGACGCAGCCGGTGCCGATCGCGGCCATCATGTTGTCGCCGCCGCCAGCCGCAATGCGTGTGCCGGGCGACAGGCCGAGTTCGCTCGCGATCGCCGCCGACACCGGAAACAGTGCGTCGGGCTCGACCAGCGGCGGCAGGCATTCGGCCAGGTCGCGCGCAGCGTCGGTGGCATCCAGCATCGTCTTCGACCACGTGCGGGTGCGCACGTCGAGCCAGCCGGTACCGGAGGCGTCGCCGTGCTCGCAGTAGCGCTCGCCGGTCAGCACGAAATTCAGATAATCGTGCGGCAGCAGAATCGTCGCGAGCTGCGCGTAGACCTCGGGCCGGTGCCGGCGCGTCCACGGCAGCTTGGAGGCGGTGTAGCCGGCGAGAATCGGATTGCCGGCTGTCTCGATGCAGCGCGCGGCGCCGCCGACCGCGTCCATGATCTCGCCGCATTCGGCGCTGGTGCTGGTGTCGCACCACAGCTTGGCCGGGCCCAGGACCTCGCCCGCCGCATCGACCGGCACGAAGCCGTGCTGCTGGCCCGACACGCCCAGCGCCGCGATGCGATGGCGGATGCCGACATCGACCGCGTTGAAGCAGTCGCGCATCGCATCGACCCACGCGGCCGGCTGCTGCTCGCGGCTGCCGTCCTCACCGCTGATCAGATCGAGCGGTGCGCTGGCACTGGCGATCACCCGGCGCGCATCGGCGTCGTAGACCACCAGCTTGACGCTCTGGGTGCCCGCATCGAGCCCGGCGACGACAGTCACGGCACCACCGCCCGGCCGATAAAGTTAGCGCTAACATTCACCGGGATAAAAAAAAGGACACGCATTGGAACGGCTGGCGACATGGGTGCGGAAGGTGGAAATCGACGATGGCTGCACTCTAGCAGCAGTTCGAAAAATGGCTTGCTGCGCTGCGGAAAGAACGATGCGTCCAGCGCACTGCGACGCCGAGCATCGTCGATGCGATGCGGCGCGTGATCCGTGCGGACGCCCTCTCTGCCCGGTCCAGCCGAAACGGCGACGAAGCGCCGCAGCAATCGCATCATTGCCTGGACATTCCCGCGGATAGCTCGGCCGTCGCCGTCCCTGGGCAAGCGCGTGCCGGCCGTGTCCTCGTGATTGCGTGCAAAGGGCTTCGACACGCACCGTCCCGGCCGCGCGCGCCACGACACGGCCGGCTCAGCCGCGCAGCGTCGCGCCACCGTCGACGTAGAGATCGCTCATCGCGATATGCCCGGCCTGGTCCGACAGCAGAAACAGCACCGCATTCGCGATGTCGTCGGGCTCGGCCAGCTTGCCCAGCGGAATGCCACTCTTGTAAGTCTCCAGCGTGCCGGCGATGGTGCGCGCCTCGCCGCCGGCGTCGGTCCACATGCCGGTCTGCATCGGCGTGCGGGTCGAACCCGGCGCGACGATATTGCAGCGGATACCCAGTGGCGCGAGCTCGAGGCCGAGACAGCGCACGAACATCGTAGTCGCGGCCTTCGATGCGGCGTAGGCCGCCATGTTCTGGCGCGGGATGCCGGCGGCGTTGGAACTGACCGTCACCATCGCGCCGCGACGACGCGGCGCCATCACGCGGGCCACGGCTTGGGAGACGTGGAACACGCCGTCGGTATTGACCGCGAAGGTGCGGCGCCATTCGTCCGCGGTGAGGTCGAGGACAGACGCGGTCGACAGCACGCCGGCCACATTGACGGCGAGATCGATGGGCCCGAGCTCGGTTTCCACGCTCCGGACGAGGGCGTCGACGGTCGCGGCGTCGGTGACGTCCAAGGCAAGGGCCCGGATGCGGGCAGGACCGTGGTCGAGACGTTCCGTTGACGCAACCGGACCTGAGGCGTCGAACGTCGACGGCGCAATCCGATCCGTCGCCACCACGGTCGCGCCGCTCTCGGCCAGCAGACGCACCACCGCGGCACCGATGCCACCGGCCGCGCCGGTGACGAGGGCGATCTTTCCGTCGAAGCCTGTGAGTTGCATGCGGATGTCTCGATCAGTGATGGCGATGGGAGTGGATGCCCGCGTCCGTCTTCACGATGCAGGCGGACCACAATTGTAGGAGCGCGCTCGCGCGCGATGGGGCGTTACAAGGAACGCATCATCGCGCGTGAGCGGCCTCCTACATGGTGTCGAACGCCACCAGCCGCGCATCGAGCAGCGGCGCGATGCGCGGCATCGCGGCCGGCCAGTTCGTCGAAGCCTCTGAGTTGCATGCAGATGTCTCGGAGCCGTAACGGCGATGGGAGTGGATGCCCGCGTCCGCTCTCACGATGCACCGGGCGGACCCCACGTGTAGGAGCGCGCTCGCGCGCGATGGGGCGTTACCGGGAACGCTTCATCGCGCGCGAGCGCGCTCCTACATGGTGTCGGACGCCGCCAGCCGCGCATCGAGCAGCGGCGCGATGCGCGCGGTGGCGTCGCGGCCGGTCAGTTCGGCGTGCAGGAATGGCAGCTCGATCGATTCGATATGCGCGGCATGCGCGGCCCACAGCGATGACTGCAGCTGTGGGCGATCGACATGGTCGTTGCCAGCGCGCACGTGCAGCAGCGTGCCGTCGAAACGATGGTGGTGATGCAAGCGCACCAGGCGATTGGTATCGGTGACCGCGCGCACGACCCCGTCGAGCACCGCGCCCGGCAGATTGCCCAGCGCGCTGTCGCCGCGGCGCAGGAAGTCGACGATGGCCTCTCGCGTACGCAGCTCGGGATAGGCATCCGGGTCGTAGCCGGCGATCGCCAGCAACGCGCGCAGTGCAGCAATCGCATCAGGTTCGGGTTCGGCGCGCCAGACCTCGGCCGGATACGCATCGAGCAGCGCGAGGACGCCGACTTCGCGGCCGAGCCCGCGCAGGCGCACGGCCATCGCTTGGGCGAGGATGCCGCCGACCGACCAGCCGAGCAGATGCACGGGGCCGTCCGGCTGCAGGGCGACGACCCGCCCGGCGTATTCGGCCGCCAGCGCGTCGATGCTACCGGGCAACGCCTGCGCCAGATCGAGCGCCGGCGATTGCAGGCCGAACACGCTACGCGCGGGCGCGAGCGAGCGCGCAAGTTCGCGATAGCACCAGGCGATGCCGCCGGCCGGGTGCACGACGAACAGCGGCGCACGCGCCGGCTCGCCCTGCGCGAGCGCGATCACTGGCGCGAGGCCATGGTCGGGATCGTCGCCCTCGCCCGCATCGAGTGCGGCGGCGAGGCCCTCGACCGTCGGTGTGGCGAACAGCGCGCCGAGCCCCGGATCGCGGCCGAAGCGTTGCTGGATTGCGAGCAACAGATGCACCGCGAGCAACGAATCGCCACCGAGCGCGAAGAAGTCTGCGTCCGCACCGACGCGTTCGACACCGAGGGCCTCGGCGAACAACACGGCGAGCGCGGTTTCGGTCGGCGTGCGTGGCGCGACGAATGCGCCCGGCTCGAACGCGGGTGCCGGCAACGCGTCGCGGTCGAGCTTGCCGTTCGCGGTGACCGGCCAATCGGCGAGCGCGACGAAGGCCGACGGCACCATGTAATCCGGCAACTGTGCGGCGACGAACGTGCGCAGCGACGCAGCGTCGAAATCGGCCGTGGGCTGCAGATAGCCGACCAGGCGCCGGTCGCCGGCGCGGTCCTCGCGCACGATGACGGCCGCCTGCGACGCGAAGCCGCTGGCGACGATGGCGGCTTCGATCTCGCCCAGTTCGATGCGCAGACCGCGCAACTTGACCTGATGGTCGCTGCGACCGAGAAACTCGACGGCGCCATCGTCGCGCCAGCGCGCAAGGTCGCCGGTCCGGTAGATACGCGCGCCCGGCACATGCGGATCGTCGAGGAAGCGTTCGGTGGTGAGATCGTCGCGGCCCAGATAGCCGCGCGCGAGCTGCACGCCGCCGAGGTAGAGATCGCCGACGACGCCGGGCGGCAGCGCGCGCATGCGCGCATCGAGCACGTACAGCCGCGTGTTCCAGACCGGGAAGCCGATCGGCACCGGGTGCGAAGTGTCATCCGCACTGGCGGGCCAGAAACTGACGTCGACCGCGGCTTCGGTCGGGCCGTAGAGGTTGTGCAGTTCCGCGTCGATGGTCGCGTGGAAGCGGTCGCGCAGATCGGCATCCAGCGCTTCGCCGCTGACGAAGACGCGACGCGTATTCAAACCACGCGATTCGGGCGCGGCGAGAAACGCTGCCAGCATCGACGGCACGAAATGCAGTGTGGTGATGCCGGCCTCGCGGACAAGCCGCGCGATCGCGACCGGATCACGGTGCGCGTGAGGCGCCGCGACCACCAGCGTGGCCCCGGCCAGCAACGGCAGGAAGAATTCCCAGACCGAGACGTCGAACGTCGCCGGCGTCTTCTGCAGGATACGATCACTCGCATCGATGCCGTAATGCGTGCGCATCCATTCGAGGCGGTTGACGATCGCGCGATGCTCGACGACGACGCCCTTGGGCTCGCCAGTCGAGCCGGAGGTGTAGATGACGTAGGCCGCATGCTGCGGGTCGACGGCCGGCAGCGCGCCGTCGTCCGCGATCTGCGGCCAAGTGCGCGGTGCGAAGCGCGGCGTCTCGTCCGGCCAGTCGATCCCGTCGTCGGCATGCGCCAGCAGCACGGCCGGTTGCGCGGATCGCAGGATGCGCGCGCGGCGTTCCACAGGATGCGCAAGATCCATCGGCAGATAGGCCGCACCGGCGCGCAGCACCGCCACCAGCGCGACGACCAGTTCGATCGAGCGCGGCAATGCGACGGCGACGACGGTGTCGGCGCCTGCCCCGCGCGCCTGCAGCGCCTGTGCGAGTGCGCGGCTGCGTGTGTCGAGTGCGCGGTATGTCAGCGTCTCGCTTTCGAACGCCAGTGCCGGCGCATCGGGCGTGGCGGCCATCGACGCTTCGATCAGCGCGACCAGGGTCGTATCGGGTACGGGATGCGCGGTGGCGTTGAATTCGAACAGCGTGCGCGCGGCTTCGGCCGGTGTCGCCAGCGGCACGTCGTCGAGAGGCGCATCCGGCTGCGCCGCCAGTTCGAACGCCTTTGCGAGAAAGGTGCGCAGCCGCGTCGCATGCGCGGTCACGTCGGTATTGGAATACAGATCCGGATTGGCCTCGATCTCCAGATCGAGCGCCTGCACACCATCGCCACGGAAGCCCAGGGTGATGTCGTCGACCGGGCCGGTGCCGAGGATTTCCATCGACGCGCGCGCAACGGCGATGACCGTCGGCCGATAGAACGGCTGCACGTTGATCAACGGGCCATGCAGACGACGCTGCCCGCCGATCAGGCCGAGATCGCGTCGCAGCTGCTCGCCGCGGTAGCGACCATGCCGGCGGCCGCGCAGCAGGGCGCGGACCATCGTCTGCATGAAATCCGCGACGCTCGCCTCCGGCAGCGCGGGCACGCGCAAAGGCAGCACGTTCATGACCATCGCCGGCACGCGCGCGGATGCGCTGCCGAGGCGGCCCATGAAGGGCACGCCGACGACCGCCTCGCCCTGCCCGCCGAAGCGCTGGCAGTAGGCGGCGGTGAGTGCGGTCAGCACGTCCGGCCAAGGCTGGCCGAGCGCAGTCGCCGCGCGGGCGAGGCCGTCGCGGAAGTCCGCGTCGAGCGCTTCGACGTGACGCAGGCAATCGGGCGCGGCATGGGCAAAGCCGCCGCCGAGCCCCGACGCCGCCGGCATGCCGGCCAGCGTCTGCTGCCAGTACGCCGCGTCGGTCGCGCGCTTCTCCGACGTGCGATAGGTCGCGTCCTCGGCCAGCACGCCCTCGAGCGGCGCGAAGGCTGCCCCGGCCGATGCGTCGGCATACAGCGCACAGACGCGCTCGGTGAGCAGCGCCATGCCGAAACCGTCGGTCGCGAGGTGATGCACGCGCAGATACCAGACGAAGCGATCGCCGCCGAGCAGGAACAGCCGCTGCAGCGCGAGGCGATCACGCGCGGGATCGACCGGCGACAGCCGATCGCGCGTCATCGCTGCGCGCGCGGCGTCGTCCGGTAACGGTTCGGCCGACAGGTCGATGATCTCCAGATGCGGCACGTGACCCGCATCGATCCACTGGATCGGCCCCTCGGCCGTCTCGCGCATGCGCAAGGCCAGTGCCGGTGCTTCGGCGGCGGCCTGGTTCGCCGCGCGCACGAAGGCCTCGACATTCAGCGCGCCGTCGATCCACAAGGCGTGCGCGGTGTTGAACGCGGGGTTGTCCGGCGCCAGCCGCTGCGCATACCAGAGGCCGGCTTGCGCTTCGGTCAGCGGCCAGCCCGTGCCAGGCGCGCCAGCATCGGCTTCGACAGGAGACGCCGTCGCGGTCATCCGGCGGCGGGCGTGTCGCGCTGCAGGCCCTGCACCACCTGCCACCAACCGGCGAGCGTGGTGTGCTCGGCGAGCTGCGAGAACTCCAGCGCGATGCCGTGCTCGCCCCAGGCCATCACCAGGCCCAGCACGCGCATCGAGTCGAGGCCGAGGTCCATCAGGTTGTCGTCGTCGCGCACGTCTTCCGGCGCTTCACTGATCAGCTTGGCGACATCGGCGCGCATGCGCTCGAGGGTCAAGGGGCCGGTGCGGTCCACAGTCACTGCAGCATCTCCAGAAGTCGTTCGGTGGTCAGCGGCACGCCGCAGGTGCGCGCGATCCAGTGCAGCGCGAGGTCGTGGTCGGCGCGCGAGAAATCGGCGATCGCGTCGGCGACGACGAAGGTTTCGATATCGCGCTGGAAGGCGTCGGTCGCCGTCGACAGCACGCCGATGTGCGCGTAGACGCCGGTGATCAGCAGCTGGTCGCGGCCGCGCGCGCGCATCAGCGTGTCGAGGTTGCTGCGCTGGAAGGCGCTGTAGCGATGCTTGACCAGCACGTGGTCACCGTCGGCCGGCGCCAATGCATCGATGATGGTTTCGTGCTCGGGAATCGCCTGCATGCCCGGGCCCCAGAGATCGGCCTGCAGGCCGCGATCGCGCCGGTCCTGATGGCCGCGCTGCGCGGTATAGAACACCGGGATGCCCGCACTGCGGCAGTACGCGAGCAGGCGCGCGAGATTCTGCACGGCAGGCGCCAGCGGCGCGTCGTCCTGCGCGAATGCGGCGAGGAAGTAGCGCTGCATGTCGTGGACGAGCAACGCCGCGCGGGATGCCTCGGGCATCCATCGGCCGCGTGCGGCCGGCAGTTCGGCGGCGGTGGGCAGGGGATACGGCAGGATATTGGGGAGAGCCATCAGCTTCTTGCCTTGCAAACGCACGTCAGCGCTTCTGATCCGAGATTTGCCGTCACTCCCGCGCAGGCGGGAGTCCATGGACGTCCGCCATGAAAATCAAGGTCCCTGGATGACCAACCCTCCGGGCTGTTGAAGAACGCATCCCGCCTACGCGGGAATGACGGATCAAACATTCCATCGGCGAAGTACATCAGCCGGCGCCCTTCTGCTCGTCGAGGAAACGCGCCCGCAACTGCGCACGCAGTTCGCGGCGGCTGATCTTGCCGACCGCCGTGGTCCCGAACGCGTCGACGAACACGATCTGGTCCGGCACCTTGAACGCGGCGAGACCGCGGCCGCGCACCCAGGCCTTGAGCTCGGCCGGACGCGGTTTCTCGTCACCCGGAATCACGAACGCGCAGCTGCGCTCACCGAGGAATTCGTCGGGGATCGACACCACCGCCGCATCGAACACCTGCGGATGCGCGAGCAGGTGGTCTTCGATTTCCTCGGCCGAGATCTTCTCGCCGGCGCGGTTGATGTGGTCGGTCGCCCGGCCCTGCACGATCAGATGGCCGCTCGGCAGGCGCTGCACCATGTCGCCGGTGCGGTAGAAGCCGTCGTCGGTGAACGAACGCGCGTTCGCCGCGTCGTCGTTGTGATAGCCGCGGATCGTGTACGGGCCACGCGTCAGCAGATGGCCGATCTCGCCATCGGGGACCGGCGCACCCGAGTCGTTAACCACCAGCACCTCGTCGTCGGCGCTGATCGGCCGGCCCTGCGTGGTCAGCACGAGCGCATCGGCATCGTCGAGCCGCGTGTAGTTCACCAGACCCTCGGCCATGCCGAACACCTGCTGCAGGGTGCACCCCAGGCCCGCGACCACCCGGCGCGCAGCCTCGGGCACCAGTTTCGCGCCGCCGACCTGCAGCACCTGCAGGCTCGACAGATCGAACGCGGTCTTGCCCGCGGCATCGGCCCACAGCAATGCCAGCGGCGGCACGAGGCCGACGCAGGTCACGCGCTCGGCCGCGATCAGCGGGAACGCCGCGTCGGGCCCCGGCCCGGGACTCAGCACCACGCGCGCACCGGCATACAGCGCGCCGAAGAAACCGGGCGAACTCATCGGGAAGTTATGCGCGGCCGGCAGCGCGACCAGGTAGACGCTGTCCGCATCGATGCCGCACAGCGTGTTGCTGGCGCGGAAGCTGTAGATGTAATCGTCATGCGTGCGCGGAATCAGCTTCGACAGGCCGGTGCTGCCGCCGGAGATCTGCAGGAACGCGACCGACTGCGGATCGGGATCGCCCGGCAGCGCGTCGCGCGGGCCGTCGAGCGCATCGACGGCCACGAACTCCGCCGCATCACCGACCACGAAGACCTGCCGCACTGCCGGCACCTCGGCCTGCAGTTCGCGAGCGAGTGTGCGGTAGTCGAATGCATCACCGCGTTCCGCGCAGACATAGGCGCTGGCCTCGGACTTGCGCGCGAAATGCGCGACTTCGGTCAGGCGATGCGCGGGCAATGCGTAGACCGGCACCAGCTGCGCGCGGAACAGCGCGCAGACCACGGCGATGAATTCGGGAATGTTGCCCAGTTGCACGACGACACGGTCGCCGGGCACGAGCCCCTGCGCGAGCAGTCCGGCGGCGATGCGCTCGGCCTCGGCCCACAGCTGCGCGTAAGTCCAGCGCGTGTCGCCACCGACGACGGCGATCGCGTCGGCGAAGCGCGTCGCGCGTTCGCGCAGGAACGCCGGAAACGTCTCGCCCCGCCAATGCCCGGCCGCGCGATAGCGTGCGACAAACGCGTCGGGCCAGGTCTGGCGCAGCGGCAGCCGCTGCGGCGTGGGGGTATCGCTCATCGCGTCCTCGGTCGTACGTGCACGGCGGATCAGGCAGCGCGCGCCTCGTCGATGCCCAGCGCATCGAGCAGCGCGCGGAACTTGGCGGCGGTCTCGTCGACCTCCAGCGCCGGCTGCGAACCGGACACGATACCGGCCCCGGCGAACAGGCGCATCGTCCGCCCCTGCACATGGGCACAGCGGATCGAGACATACCAGTCGCCGTCGCCCTGCGCGTCGGCCCAGCCGACCGCGCCGGCGTAGAAGCCGCGGTCGACCGGCTCGAGCTCGCGGATCACCTCGAGCGCCTGCGCGCGCGGCGTGCCGCAGACCGCGGGGGTGGGATGCAGCAGGCCGGCCAGCGCCGCCGCCGAGGCGGTGGGGTCCTTCAACGTGCCGGTGATCCGTGTGCCGAGGTGCCACATCGTCGCGGTGGCATGCAGCGACGGGCGCGCCGGCGCCTGCAGTTCGCTGCACAGCGGCGCCAGCGCCTCGACGATCGCATCCACCACGTGGCGATGCTCGTCATGGTCCTTGGCCGAGGCCAGCAAGGCCTCCGCGGCGCGGCGATCGGCCTCGGGATCGGCCAGACGGCGCGCGGAGCCGGCGAGTGGATGCGAGGTGATCGCACGCCCGCGGCGGGACACCAGCAGTTCGGGGGTGGCCCCGACCAGCCAGCCCGACGCCCCGTCGGCGTCTGCAGGCACCGGCGTGACGTAGGTGGTGACGTTGCGGTCGGCGCCCAGGCGCGCAGCCAGCGCGCGCGGATCGATCGGCAGGGCCGCCTCGACGCGCAGGCTGCGGGCGAGCACCACCTTGCGCAGCGCCTCTGCACCCACACCGGCGTCGAGCCGCGCGATGCAGCGCGCAACCGCATCCGCGTAATCGGCGGCCGACGGCACTTCGATCGCATGGTCGCCCCGGGCGGCCACGCCGGGCGGCAGGCCGCTTTCCGGCATGCGCACCTGCGCGGGCTGGAACAGGGCGTCGTCGTGCGAGGGATCGAACGGCAGCGCGCCGACCAGCAGCGCCTCCCCGCCGGCCTGGTGCGCGAAGAAGTCATCGACCCGTGCGCCGAGCGTGGCCGCGGGCCCGGCCGGCAGACGCGACCGCACGCCCTCGGTCTCGATCCGTCGCAGCGGCGCGTCGAGGCGGAACAGGCTTGCCGCCGGATCGCGCGCAGGATCCGGCGCGCCGGTCAGGCTGTGCAGGGCGGCGCTCATGCCCGGCGTCCTCCACCGTGCGCCACGGCGGCCAGCGCCAGCACCACCAGCACACCGCCGACCAGCAGGTAGGGCGCGCTCGGCGACACCCGGTACAGCAACGTGCCAAGCAGCGGCCCGGCCACCATGCCCATGCCCTGCACCGCCGCCACCGTGCCTGCAGCCGCGCCCTGCTCGTCGGCCTCGACCGAATCGGCCGCCAGCGCCTGGAAGGACGGAAACACGAAGCCCATGCCGAACGCGGCGACGCCGTAGGCGGCCAGCAGCTGCCACTGCGCGTCGATGGCGGCCGACGAGGCGAAGCCGAGCGCCGACACCATTGCGCCGACCGCGATCCAGCGCGCCGGCGGCACCGACTTGAGCCGCATCACCAGGGTCTGGGCGAGGATCAGACCGACCCCGACCGCAGTCAGCGACAGGCCGGCGGCGCGCGCGCCGTCGGCGGGCGAGAGCTGCAGACGGTCGATCGCGAAGAAGCCCACGACCACCTGGGCGATCGTCACCGAGACCATGCCCGCGAACACCGCGAACAGCGGCAGGCGCAGGCGCGGATCACGGAATGCCATCACCGGCGCGGGGCCCCGGCGGGAGGCAGCCGCAGGCGGCGTGTCGGGCAGTCGCCACCACAGCACCGCCAGCGACAGCAGCGGCAACAGCGCGGCGATGTAGAGGGCCCAGGCGATGCCGTGGAATGCGATCCAGCCGGCGGCGGCCGGCCCCACCACCATGCCGACCGCGTTCGCGGTGCCCAGCTTGGCCATCGCCGCCCCGCGCCGACCGGGCGCCACTTCGTCTGCGATGCAGGCCGCGGCGGTCGATGGCACCGCGGCATAGAACAGGCCGACCAGCGCCCGCGTCGCCACCAGCGCGACGACCGACAGCCAGATCGCCGGCGGCGCGCGCAGCGCCACGTCGACGAAGACCGCCATCGCGATATAGACCAGCGCATAGCCGGCGAGCGCGACCAGCAGCACGCGGCGTCGGCCGAGGCGATCACTGAGGCGTCCCCAGTACCGCGCGGACACCATCCACAGCACGCCGGCCGCCGTGACCGACAGGCCGGCGTGCCATTCGGCCAGGCCGAGCAGGCGCACCACCGGCCCCACCACGGCCACGAACGCCATCATCGCCATCGTGCCGACCAGTGCGGTGAACACCAGCGCCGGCAACGCGGAGGCAGGCGGATGCGCGGTGGTCGTGGTGGGCAGCGGAGTCGGGGAAGTCGACGGGGACAACGCCAGGTCTCGAAGTCGTGAACAGGGGCCGATCCGGGAGCGACGGCAGATGGCGCGCCGTCCGGACGGGAAAGCGTGAATGATAACAGGTCTCATTTGTGACGGCCGGAGGTGCCTGCGCTGCCACAACATCCATCCACTGATTGAGAACAATTCGCATTCAGCATAGACTGTGCGTCGAATCGCCCCCTAGGGGGCACGCCTTCCCTGTCTCCGCCGCCGCCCGAGACCCCTCGCCTCGGACCCCAATGCGCACTGCTCGTCACCTCACGCCCGCCCCGCTCGCCAGCGTCATCGCCGCCCTGCTGTGCCTGCCCGGCGCCGCGGCCGCCGATACCCTGGACCGGCCCACCGACCTCGATACCGTCCGCGTCACCGCTGAAGCCATCGCGCGCCAGGCGCTGGGCACCTCGGTCATCACCGTCGAGGACATCGAGCGCCGGCCGCCGGCGAACGACCTCTCCGAACTCCTCCGCACGATGCCCGGCGTCAACCTCACCGGGAACAGCGCGTCCGGCCAGTACGGCAACAACCGCCAGATCGACCTGCGCGGCATGGGCCCGGAAAACACGCTGATCCTGATCGACGGCCGGCCGGTGGGCTCGCGCGATTCGATCCGCATGGGCCGCAGCGGCGAGCGCAACACGCGCGGCGACACCAACTGGGTGCCGGCCGAAGCGGTCGAGCGCATCGAGGTGCTGCGCGGCCCGGCCGCCGCGCGCTACGGCTCCGGCGCCTCGGGCGGCGTGGTCAACATCATCACCAGGCGCCCGACGGGTGATCTGAGTGGGTCGTTGGGGCTCTACGGCCAGGTGCCGCAGCACGGCGAAGAAGGCGGCAGCCAGCGTGTCGGCGCGACCCTGAGCGGCCCGCTGACCGAGGCGCTGTCGTTCCGCCTCTACGGCAATCTCAACAAGACCGACGCCGACGCACTGGACCTCAACGCGGATTTCGCCTCGGGCGTGACCCCGCCGGCCGGGCGCGAGGGCGTGCGCAATCGTGACGTCAACGCGCTGCTGCGCTGGGACGTCGATGCCGACCACGTGCTGGAACTCGAGGCCGGCATCAGCCGCCAGGGCAACATCTATGCCGGCGACCGCGCCGTCAGCATCGACGGCACCCCGCTGCTGACCGAACTGGCCGACGCCGGCGCCGAGACCAACCGCCTGGTCCGTACCAGCGGCGCGGTCACCCATCGCGGCGTCTGGGGCGATGCGAGCTCGCGCCTGACCCTCGCCATCGAGGGCACCAACAACACGCGCCTCGCCGAAGGCCTGGCGGGCGGGCCGGAAGGCAGCATCGGCGATGCGGACACCTGGACCACCTCGCGCCTGCGCAACGCCGCGATCGACGGTGAGATCAGCCTGCCGACGACGTTCGGCGCCGCCGAGCACGTCTGGACGATCGGCTTCGAACATCGCGACAGCGAACTCGACGATCCGTACTCGGTATCGCAGTCGGGCAGCAGCGGTGGCGGCATCCCCGGGCTGGACCCCGACCGCGGCGGCGGCCGGGCCGACGCGCGGAGCTCGGCGGTGTTCGTCGAGGACAACATCTATCTGGGCGGGCGCTGGATTCTCACGCCCGGCCTGCGCGTCGATCACCACAGCCAGTTCGGCACCCATACCGGCCCCAGCCTCAACGTCCAGCTCGCCTTGCACGACGACATCCGGCTCAAGGGCGGCGTGGCGCGTGCGTTCAAGGCGCCCAACCTGTACCAGTCGAACGCGAACTATCTCTATTACACGCGCGGCAACGGCTGCCCCGACAACTTCCCGAGCCTGGGCTCGGGCTGCTACGTGCAGGGCAACGCGGATCTCGACGCCGAGACCAGCCTCAACAAGGAGATCGGCATCGAGTGGGCGCCGGTCAGCGGCCACCAGGCCTCGCTGACCTACTTCCACAACGCCTACGCCGACAAGATCGTCGCCGGGTTCGTCCCCGTGGGAACGACCCCCGGCACGCCGGCCGCAGGACCGGCACGCATCTTCCAGTGGGAGAACGCGCCCGACGCCGTGGTCCAGGGCCTGGAAGGCAATCTCGTCGTGCCGCTGCTCGGCGATCGTGGCGACGTGCTGTCGTGGTCGAACAACGTCACCTACATGATCGAAAACGAGAACCGGGTGACGCGCCAGCCGCTGTCGGTGATTCCCGAATACACCGTCAACACCACGCTCGACTGGCAGGCCACGCGCGCGCTCTCGCTGCTGCTGACGGGCACGTTCTACGGCCGCCAGGCGCCGGCCACCGCGGACATCAACAACGACGACCGCTGCGCCGGCGTCGCCGATCCCGCCGCCTGCGCGACGCTGCGCGCCACGCGTGGTCCCTATTCGGTGTGGGGCCTGGGCCTGCGCTACCGCATCACGCCGACCATCCACCTCGGCGGCGGCGTCAACAACGTGTTCGATCAACGGCTGTTCCGCGAATCCAGCAGCAGCGGCGCCGGCGCGGCGACCTACAACGAGCCCGGACGCGCCTACCACGTCAGCATGACCCTGGGCTTCTGACCGATACTCCGACGCATGAAACACACCCGCACACCGCTGTCTCCCCGCACCCGCGTCGCGACCCTCGCCGCCGCCGCGGGCCTGCTGTTGGCGCTGCAGATCGGCGCGATGCCCGACGCGGCCGCGCAGCAACGCAATCCCGGCCAGACCATCGGCGAGACCATCGCCGACCGCAGCTCGGCGCACTACACCGTCGAGCGGTTCAGCGTCTCCAGCGCCGACGGCACGCGCGCCTGGCGCGTGCACGTGGCGGTGCCGAAGACGCCGGCGCCTGCGGGCGGATTCCCCGCGTTCTGGATGCTGGACGGCAACGCCGCGCTGATCGAATTCGACGCGGTCCTGCTGGCGGAACTGGCGGCGCAACCGGTGCCGCACGCCCTGGTGTTCGTCGGCTACGAAAACGCCCTGCGTATCGATTCCGAGGCGCGCACGCGCGACTACACGCCCGTCGCCGGCGAGCGCCCGGTGCGCGGCGGCGCGCCGGTGATCGGCGGCGGCGGTGCGGACGCGATGCTGGAAACCATCGAGCGCGCCATCCGGCCGGAACTCGCGCGGCACGTGGCCACTGATCCAACGCAGCAGACGCTGTGGGGGCATTCGCTCGCCGGTTTGTTCGCGTTGCACACGCTGTACACGCGCACCGGCGCGTTCGACACCTACGCCGCGGGCAGCCCGTCGCTGTGGTGGGGCGACGGCGCCCTGCTCGGCGCACCCGAGCAGCGCTTCGTCGCCAACAATGCCGGTCATCCCGTGCGGGTGCTGCTCGGCCTCGGCGAAGGCGAGCGCCAGGTTGCCCACCGCGACCTGTCCGACCCGCGCGTGCAGGTCCACCTGCGCCGCATCGAGGCCGCGCCCGCGGATTCGGCGCAGCGTCTGGCCGAGCGGCTGGCCGAGGTCGACGGGCTCGACGTCAGCTATCGCGAATTCCCCGGGCTGACCCACGGCCCGATGTTCCGCGCGTCGCTGATGTGGGCACTGCACGTGGTCACCGGCGTGGCCGATCACAGCGACACCCCGAGCCGCGCCGACGGCGTGGCCCCCGACCATTGACGCCGGGGCGACCACCGCCCGGCCGCGCGTCCTCACGCACCACCTTTCAGTCAACGCCGGCAGCGCATCGCCGGCATCGTCCACGCTCCAGGAGTTCTCCATGCATACGACGTCATTCCGCCGCCTGCGTCTGGCCACCCTCGCACTCGCGCTGTCCGCGGCCGCGGGCATCGCCGGCGCCCAGGTCTTCAGCCAGCCCGACCCCGATTTCGCCGGCGCAGTGCGCGCGACCACTCCGGTGATCAAGGCCGGTGACACCGTCGAGATGACCGGCCAGGGCTTCAAGCCGGGCCAGGCGGTGACGCTGCTGCGCGGCGAGTCGGTGCTCAATGCCAGCCCGTGGACGGCCGATGCCGAAGGCAGGGTGGCCGGCTCGGTGCAGATTCCCGCCGATGCCGAGGTGGGCCGTCATCCCGTGGTCGTGCGCGTCGCCAACCCGGATGCTGCCGCCGTGATCGAAGTGAAGGTGTCGAAGGACGTTCCGCTGTCGGGTGCCGACCGCTACGACGTGGCCACCAACAAGCTGGTGCAGGGCCTGTACCAGGTCGCGCACAGCAAGGCGTCGAACGCGCTGTTCGTCACCGCCGCGGTCGGTCGGCCGCCGGTCACCCAGTCGGAACTCCTCAAGCTCGATCCCGAGACGCTGGAGATCACCGCACGCGTCACGCCGGGCCAGGTCGAGGGTCACACCGACGGTCGCGTGTACGCGGTCTACGGGATCGCCGTCGACGATGCCAACGGCAATGTCTGGGTGACCAATACCCGTGACGACACGGTGGCCGTGTATCGCCAGTCGGATCTGTCGCTGGTCAAGCAGTTCGACACGGGCGTGCTCCCGCACGGCCGCGACGTGGTCGTGGACACCAAGGACAACCGCGTCTGGGCCAGCGGTTTCGGCGGCGGCAAGTTCGTGGCCTTCGATGCGACGACGCTCGAAGTGGTGCAGGACCTGACCGTGCCGTCGGACGTGCGCGGCGAGGAATTCGGGCCGATGGCGCTGACCGTCGACCCGGTCGGCGGCAAGCTCTATTCGGTGGGCCTGTCGACCGGCGAAGTGGTGGTGCTCGACGGCGCCACCGGCAAGGTCGACAGGATGTTCCGCTTCCCGACGATCAACGGCGGCATCGGCGTCGCGATCGATCCCGTGGGCCGTCGCCTCTACGTCGCGGCGCAGGGCAGCGACAACCTGGTGATCGCCAATGCCGACACCGGCGAGGTGCTGCATGACGTCTACGTCGGCGCGGGCGCGGTGTATGTCGCGTTCGATCCGCACACCAAGCTCGCCTATGTCGCGAGCCGCGGCGCCGGCACGATCACCGCGGTGGACGCGAACGGCACGATCGTCGCCAACCTCGACGGCGGGACGTTCCCCAACCACGTGCTGCCGGTCGGCGACGGCACGGTGTACGCGATCAACAAGTCGCGCGGCGCCGAGGATGTCGACGGCGACCAGATCCGCAGGATCACGCTGAAGGCCGACTGAGAAACCCTTGTAAAATGCGCCACGCGGCGGCCGGACTTCGGTCCGGCCGCCGTCTTTTGTCCCGAGATGGATTGCAGATGTCCGAACGCCGCCTCCGCGCTCCGCTGATCCTCGCCCTCGCCGGTGCGCTGGCTGCCTGCGCGCCGTCGTCCACGCCGCCCGAGGCCGCATCGACCAACGAGGCCCGCGCCACGCCGGATGCCCTGTCCGAAGGCTGGCTGCGCATCGCCGGCACCGACATTCCGCGCGTCGCCCGTTCGCAGCAGGACCTGCCGGTCACCGTGCGCTCCGACGATGACGTCGAAGTCACCATCACCGACACCAGCCGCACGATCGTCGGCAACGACGACATCGTGATGGTCATGGACGCGCTGGGTCTGTCCGACCAGGTCTTCGCCGCGCCGACCAACGCGGTCACCGAGACCGGCCGCCAGGCGCAGCACCATTTCCTGTTCAACCGCACCACCGGCGTCGAGGGCATCCTCAGCCTCGACGGCACGCTGTTCGTCGGCAACAGCCTGCGCCGCCACGGCAAGCTCGCGCAGCCGCTGCGCGATGCCGGGCAGACGCTGGTGATCGTCGACGAGCTGCAGCCGATTCCCGACAAGGTGCGCAAGCTCGCCACCGTGTTCGGCCACGCCGACGAAGGCGAACAGCTCGCCGCGCAGGTGCAGCAGCAGCTCGACGAGGCCGCGCGCATCGCGGCCACCCACACGCGCAGGCCGCGCGTGATCCACATTTCCGCCACCGGTGGCGGCGGCTCGCCGACCGTCGGCGGCGCCGATACCGCAGCCGCGGGACTGATCCGCCTCGCCGGCGGCATCAACGTCGGCGACGAGGCCAAGGTGGCCAACTATTCGCAGCTCAGCAACGAGGGCATCGTCGCCGTCGAGCCCGAGGTGATCCTCGTCAGCGAGGACGACCTGCGCGTGTTCGGCGGCGAAGCAGGACTGTGGAAGGCGTATCCATCGCTCAAGCAGACGCCCGCGGGCTTCGCCAATCGTGTCTGGGTGATGCCCGACACGCAGCTCAAGGTCAGCAGCATCGGCGGCGGCGCGGGTGCGGTGGCCCTGGCCCAGGCGCTGTCCGCGCTGGCCGCCGAACTCGACGCGCTGCCCGGCGCGTGACGGCAGGCGCCGCCTCTCGACGCACAGGCCTCGTCCGGCGACCGCCGGGCGGGCTTTTGTTTGTCGGCATGCTGGCGCTGCTGGTGGTCGTGATCGTGCTGTCGTTCGGCATCGGTCCGCTGCGCATTCCGCCGGGAGACGTGGTCCACGTGATCGCGCACAAGCTCGGCCTGGTCGACGCCGGCGCCCTGAGCCAGCGCGACATCTCGGTGGTGTGGAACCTGCGCGTGCCGCGTGCGCTGCTGGCGGTCGTCGTCGGCGCGTCGCTGGCGATGGCCGGCGCCGGCCTGCAGGGCCTGTTCGGCAATCCGCTGGCCGATCCCGGCATCGTCGGCGTGACCCATGGCGCGGCGCTCGGCGCGGTCGGCGCGATCGTGATCGGCGCGACCGCCTTCGGCGCCTGGACGATTCCGGTCGCGGCCTTCCTCGGCGGCGCTGCCACGACCACGCTGATCTACGTGCTCGCCCGGCCCGATCGCGGCACCGGCACGGCGACGTTGCTGCTGGTCGGCATCGCGATCGCGGCGGCGTGCTCGGCGGCGATCGGGTTCTTCACCTACATCGCCGATGCCGACGATCTGCAGTCACTGGTGTTCTGGCAGATGGGTTCGCTGGCGATGGCGAACTGGAATTCGATGCTGGCCGCCCTGCCCGCCTTCGCACTCGGCGCGATCGCACTGCGCGCGCTCGCGACGCCACTCGACATGCTCGCGCTCGGCGAACGCCAGGCGCAGCACATCGGTCTGGACGTCAAACGCGCGCGCCTGATGCTGATCGCGGTCTGCGCGCTGCTGGTCGGCTCGGCGGTCGCGTTCGCCGGCGTCGTCGGTTTCGTTGGCCTCGTGGTGCCGCATTTCGTGCGCCTGCTCGCTGGCCCGGGCCACCGCTGGCTGATTCCGCTGTCGGCGGTCGCCGGTGGCCTGCTGATCGTCGTCGCCGACACCGCCGCGCGCAGTCTCGATCCGCCGTCGGAAATCCCGCTCGGCCTGTTCTCGGCAGCACTCGGTGCTCCGTTCTTCCTATGGCTGGTGTTGCGTCGCAAGGGCGCCGCATGAGCCACGATGCCGCCGACGTCGCGCACGACGTGCTCGCGCTCGACGGCGTGAGCGTACGCATCGACGGCCGGGCGATCCTCGACGCAGTCGATTTGCGCTTCGCGCGCGGTACGCTGACCGCACTCGTCGGCCCCAACGGCGCCGGCAAGTCGACCCTGCTCGCGGTCGCCAGCGGCGATCTCGCCCCGGCCATCGGTCGCGTGCGACTGTCGGGCGCCGAACTGCGCGACTGGAAGGCACGCCCGCTCGCCCGCGAGCGCAGCGTGCTGCCGCAGGACCACGCGGTGCGCTTCGGTTTCAGTGTGCGCGAAGTGGTGGCGATGGGCAGGCTGCCGCATGCGCCGGATCCCGCAGTCGATGGTCGCATCGTCGACGCCGCGCTCGCCTCGGCCGACGTGACGCATTTCGAGGGACGCGACGTGCAGACGCTGTCCGGCGGTGAAGCCTCGCGCACCGCGTTCGCGCGCGTGCTGGCGCAGACCACGCCGGTGGTCTTCCTCGACGAACCCACCGCCGCGCTCGACCTGCAACACCAGGAAGCCGTGCTGCGCATCGCCCGCGGCCTGGCCGACGACGGCGCCTGCGTGATCGTCGTCCTGCACGATCTGAATCTGGCCGCCGGCCACGCCGACCGTATCGTGATGCTGCACCAGGGCCGCATCGCTGCCGACGGCAGCCCGCGCGAGGTGCTGACCCAGGCCACGATCGAACGCGTCTACGCGCAGCCGGTCCTCGTCCTCGAACACCCGACCCGCGGCGTGCCGCTGGTCGTCAGCGACGATCCGCGCGTCGACACCTGAGCAAACCGGCCAGGCACGCCATGCAGCAGCGATCCTGCGGTGTGGGCCGAAAGCCGATCGACCTCGGGGCCAGAAAACACATATGTCCGTGCAGGCGCGCGTCGATACGCGAACGTCCTGTAGGAGCGCGCTTGCGCGCGAATGGCCGTCCCGATACCCCCATCGCGCGCAAGCGCGCTCCTACAAAAGGACGATGTGGCCTTCGCGAATACCGGAGCATCCTGTCGGCCCGCATTCGCGCGCGAACAGGCGTCCCGATGAGCCCATCGCGCGCAAGCGCGCTCCTACAAGAAAGCACGATGCGGCCTGCGCGACTACAGGAGCCCCTGTAGGAGCGCGCTCGCGCGCGAACAGGCGTTCACCGGATAACCACGTCACCCCCGCGCTTCGGGCCCGAGCTCACGCGCGCGCGTGGCTCAGTCGACGCCTCACTCGCGCAGGCGCGCCACCACCGGTGCGACCTGCGCCTGCCGTCCCAGCGCCTCGCCGACATCGGCCAGCCGCTGCGCCAACGCCTCGGCCTCGTCGGCGCGCAGCGTCGCGTGACCGACCTTGCGGCCGTCGCGCGGCTGCTTGCCGTAGTCGTGCCAGTGGCCGCCGGCCGTCGACAACACCGGCGCGGCCTCGGGCATCGCGCCGATCCAGTTGAGCATGCAGACCGTGCCGCGCACGGCCGTATCGCCGAGCGGCAGGCCGAGCACCGCGCGCAGGTGGTTCTGGAACTGCGAGGTCTCCGCGCCTTCGATCGTCCAGTGCCCGGAGTTGTGCACGCGCGGCGCGAGCTCGTTGGCGAGCAACTCGCCGTCGCGGCAGAACAGCTCGAGCGCGAACACGCCGACATAGTCGAGCCGCTCTGCGATCGCCTGCGCATGCGACAGCGCCGTCGCACGCAGCGATTCATCGACGCGTGCCGGTGCCAGACTCGCCGACAGCACGCCGTCGACATGCCAGTTCTCGGTCAGCGGCCAGGCGCGGAATTCGCCGCCGCGTCCGCGCACGGCGACCACGCTGAGCTCGCGCTGGAACGCGACGAAGCCCTCGAGAATCAGGCCGACGCTCGACGCCTGCGCACCCAGAGCCGTCCACGCGGCATCGAGATCCGCCGGCGACTTGATCCGGAACTGGCCCTTGCCGTCGTAGCCCAGCCGCCGCGTCTTGAGGATGCACGGCGTGCCGATGCGCGCGACCGCCGCTTCGAGATCGGCGCGCGTGGCGACATCGGCGAAGTCCGGCACCGGGATGCCGAGCTCGCGGAACAGGGTCTTCTCGGCCAGGCGGTCCTGGGTCAGCGCCAGCGCGCCGGGATTCGGGAACACCGGCACGCGCTCGGCCAGCCAGCGCGCGCTTTCGGCGGGCACGTTCTCGAAATCGAACGTGGCGACATCGACCTTCGACGCGAACTCGGCCAGCGCGGCCTCGTCGCGGTAGTCACCGACCAGCAGCGGCGCGAACTGCCCAGCGCAGGCGTCGTCGGCGGTGTCCATGACCAGGAACCGCAGGCCCAGCGGCGCGCCCGACAGCGCGAGCATGCGCGCGAGCTGGCCGCCGCCGAGGATGCCGACCGTGGTCGCGGCCCGGTCCGGTGCGCTCATCGACGCGGATCATCGTTGGCGGCGACGTCGTCGGTCTGGCGCTGGCGGAACGCATCCAGCGCCGCGGCGACCGTGACGTCGTCCGCCGCGAGCATCGCGGCGGCGAACAGCGCCGCGTTCGCGGCGCCGGCGTTGCCGATCGCGAACGTGGCCACCGGAATGCCGGCCGGCATCTGCACGATCGACAGCAGCGAATCCAGGCCGTTGAGCGCTTTCGACTGCACCGGCACACCGAGCACCGGCACCGCGGTCTTTGCGGCGATCATGCCCGGCAGATGCGCAGCGCCGCCGGCGCCGGCGATGATCGCGCGCAGGCCACGCGACTTCGCGCTCGCGGCGTAGTCGAACAGCACGTCCGGCGTGCGATGCGCGGACACCACGCGGACCTCGTGGGCGACGCCCAACTGCTCGAGCTTCTGCGCGGCGTGCTGCATCGTCTCCCAGTCGGAGCGCGAGCCCATCACGATGCCGACCTTCGGCGGAATTGAGCTGCTGGTCATGAGCGGTTCCCGGCCACAAAGCCGCATTTTATCGTGTTCGCCGCGCCGCGTCGGCGTCGATGCACATCCGGCCACCGTTCCGTCGGCCAGCCCGCCCCCGCACGCCCGGCGCGCGCAGGCGGAGTGCTACGCTGTCGCGCTCCGTCTTCACGCATCCGATGCCGCCCATGGACCGCAAGCTGCTCGACATCCTCGTCTGCCCCGCCAGCCGCCAGCCGCTCGCGCTGCTCGACCGCGCCGGCCTGGACGCGCTGAACGCCGCGATCGCCGCCGGCAGCGTCAAGCGCGACGACGGCAACGCGCAGACCGAGGCCCTGCGCGAGGCGCTGGTCACCCACGACCGCAAGCGTGTCTACCGCGTCGACGACGGCATTCCGGTGCTGCTGGTCGAGGACGGCATCGCGACCGGCCAGGTCGCCGACTTCCCGAAGGCATGACCGCCGACGACCGCTTCGACGTGCCGCACGCGGCGGTCGCCGCGGACGTCACCGCGGCGCTGGCCGAGGACATCGGCAGCGGCGACGTCACCGCCGCGCTGCTGCCCGACGTCGACGACATCGCCTATCTGCTGTGCAAGCAGGACGCCGTCGTCTGCGGGCGCCCCTGGTTCGACGCCTGCCATCGCGCGCTCGATCCCGACGTGAGCATCGATTGGCGCGTGGCCGAAGGCGACCGGGTGGCAGCCGGCACCGTGCTGGCGACCCTGCAGGGCCGCGCCCGCGCGCTGGTCAGCGCCGAGCGCGCGTCGCTGAACTTCATGCAGACGCTGAGCGCGACCGCGACCGTGACCGCACAGCACGTGGCCGCCGTGGCCGGCACCGGCACGCGCATCCTCGACACCCGCAAGACCCTGCCCGGCCTGCGCCAGGCGCAGAAGTACGCGGTGCGTGTCGGCGGCGGACACAACCACCGCATCGGGCTCTTCGATGCGGTGATGCTCAAGGAAAACCACGTCCGCGCCGCCGGCGGCATCGCCGCGGCGATCGCGCAGGCACGCGCGCAGTCGCCGACGCTGCCGTTGATCGTCGAGGTCGAAACCCTCGACGAACTGCGCCAAGCGCTGACCGCGGGCTGCACCCGCGTGCTGATCGACGATTTCGACGGCGATACACGACGTGAGGCCGTGCGCATCGCACGCGCCGCACCGTTCGACGGGCGCATCCCGCTGGAGGTCTCCGGCGGTGTGGATCTGGCCGGCCTGCGTGCGATTGCCGACGACGGCGTGGACTGCATCTCGATCGGCGGCCTGACCAAGCACGTGCAGGCGATCGACCTGTCCTTGAAGCTGGGGCCGCCGCCGGGCTGAGCGATGGCCCGGCCTGCCGTGGCCGGTCACGCCCACGCAACGGCGTGATGTGCGCGACCGCTCGCGTCGTCACCCCCTGCGCCCGGGCGTTCGCCGCGAACCGCGCAGCCGCCGAGCGGCCATACTTGCCTCCCGTCTCCACCGCCGCCACAGTGCGCCCATGCCCGATTTCCCGACGATGATCTTCGTAATGCTGGCCGTGTTCGCGGTGCTCCAGTGGTGGAGCGCGTCGCGCGCGGCCGCCGAGCGGGCGGGCCGGCTCGGTCGCGAGGCCTGCGAGCGTGCCGGCGTGCAGTGGCTCGACCAGGCCGTGCATGCACATTCGATGCGCCTGCGGCGCGGCGACGACGGGCGTCTGCGGATCGAGCGCAGCTTCCGGTTCGAATACTCGGACGACGGCATCCAGCGGCACATCGGCCACCTGGTGCTGCGCGGCGAGCAGCTGGTCGCCTTCAGCGGCCCCACGCGCCCGCAGGTCGTCTCGCCGTACTGAAGTGCGCGGGCCGGGCGGCCCACGGCCGGCAGTCCGGGAATGCACACGGCCATCGTGGCGTGATGCCCGACAGCCGAAGCGCCGTGCTACCGAACGCTTCGATTCAGCGAGCAGCGCGGGCCGACCCGGGACTGCGCCGACAGCGCCCAGGAGGCCTGCACGCGGGCAGGCTCACGAGGTCCCGGACAGGTCGCGAGCACGCACTCGCGTGGCGCGTGTACGCGGTCTGCCGCAGCGCGCGTTACTTGACCACGCGCAGGTGCGCGCGGCGCGGCTCCGGGGGCGGATCGTCGTCGTCGGGCGGGTCGTCCGGACCGTCGCCGTCGACGGCTTCGAGGACCGGACGCGCGTCGGCGATCATCTCGTCATCGTCGTCGAGTGCGCCGTCTTCGGCCGTGCCGGTGATGTCCTCGGGCAGCGCCATGCCCTGCCCCGTCTCACGCGCGTAGATCGCCAGCACCGCGGAAATGGGCACCATCACCGACTGGCTCACGCCGCCGAAGCGCGCGGAAAACCGCACGCTGTCGTTGTCCATGTCCAGTTTCGCGACCGCGCGGTCGGCGATATTGAGCACGATCCGGCCGTCCTTGACCGCGTGCGCGGGCACGCGCACGCCCGGCAGGCGCGCGTCGACGAGGATGTGCGGGGTCATGCCGTTGTCGGCAATCCATTCGTACAGCGCCCGCAGCAGGTACGGGCGGTGGCTGGTCATCGCAGGCGATCGTTCCGTCATGCCGACAGTCTAACGATTCGTCGGCATTCCGGAATGCGCCGGGGGCCTCATTCCGGCAGCGGGCGCAGCGCGCGTTCCTGCGGCGTGAGGCTGCGCACGAAGCCGGGGCTGCGGAAGATCCGGTTGCCGTAATCCTCGATCGCCTTGGCCCCGTCCTTCGGCAGCGGGATCTCCAACGCCTGCAGACGCCAGACGATCGGCGCCATCGCGCAGTCGGCCAGGCTCATCTCGGGGTTGAGGAAGAACTTGCTGGCCTTGAACAGCGGCACCGAGGCGGTCACCAGTTCCTTGAGCCGCTTGCGCGCGGCCTCGGCCTGGGCCTTGTTCCCCATCTGGATGGCCTGGACCTGCGGCACCCAGTCGTGCTCGATGCGCAGCATCGCCAGGCGCAGCCGGGCGCGGGACAGCGGATCGACCGGCATCAACGGCGGATGCGGGTAGCGCTCATCGAGATATTCGCTGACCACGCTGGCCGCGTAGAGCACCAGCTCGCGCTCGACCAGGGTCGGCACCGAATGGTAGGGATTGAGGTCGATCAGGTCTTCGGACGGATTCTGCGGGTCGACCACGACCATGTCGTAGGTGACGCCCTTCGCCGCGAGCACGAGGCGCGCACGGTGGCACAGCACATCATCGACCGAGGAAAACAGTGTCAGGACATTTCGCATGGAGGCACTCATGGCCGTCGTCGGCCTTCCGGAGGCTGGATCCGCCAGCCCCGTGACGCCGTCTGCCCCTCGCAGCCGGTCGTCGCGGTTCCCGAGTCTCGCATTTCCGCGCCGCGTCGGGCAACGCGGCCCGGGTCACCTGCACGGCCCCGGTTCCCGGGGCCCGCCCCTGCTCAGTGGACGTCGCGCCAGTATTCCTTTTTCAGCAGCCAGGCCATGAACGTGAGGAACGTGAGGAACAGCAGCACCCAGACGCCGAGCTGCTGGCGCTTGAGGGCGGCGGGCTCGCCGACGTACTCGAGGAACGCGGTGATGTCGCGCACGGTCTGGTCGAACTGCTGCGCGTTCTGGCTGCCCGGGCTGCCGAGCTCCAGATGGGCGACGGTGGGCTCGCCGATATCGTCGACCTCGCCGTGCACCGGGCGCTGTAGGCCCTGCATCTCCCACAGCGGGTTGGGCATCGAGGCATTCGGGAACAGGGTGTTGTTCCAGCCCAGCGGCCGTGTCTCGTCGAGGTAGAACGACTTGAGGTAGGTGAACACCCAGTCGCTGCCGCGCACGCGCGTGATCAGGCTCAGGTCGGGCGGCGTCTGCCCGAACCACTGCGCCGACTGCTCGGCCGGCATCGACGAGAGGATGTGCTCGCCATAGGCCGCACCGGTGAGGTTGAGGTTGGTCATCACCTCGTCCTCGGTCAGCCCCAGGTCCTCGGCCATGCGCGAGTAGCGCATGAACTTCAGCGAGTGGCAGCCCGCGCAGTAGTTCATGTACAGCTGCGCGCCGCGTTGCAGCGAGGCGCGGTCACCGATGTCGGTGCCGGCCTGTTCGACCGGGCCGCCGGCGGCGGCGAGCGCGCCGAACGACAGCAGCAGGCCGGCCGCGGACGCCGCGATCCGTGCGATGAGTCGGTTAGTCATGCAGCGTCACCCGGTCCGGCACGGCTTTGGTCCTGTCGAGCTTGGTCCACACCGGCATCGTGATGAAGAAAGCGAAGTAGAGGAACGTCAGCACGCGGCCGATCACGGTCTCGGTCTCGTCCGTGCCCGGGCCGGCGCCGATCTTGCCCAGCCACACGAAGCACACCACCAGCACCGCCAGCATGATCTTGGTGATCGGGCCGCGGTAGCGGTGCGAGCGCACCTTGCTGCGGTCCAGCCACGGCACCAGGAACAGGATCGCGATCGCACCGAACATCACCAGCACGCCGCTGAGCTTGTGCGGCACGACGCGCAACATCGCGTAGTACGGGGTGTAGTACCAGACCGGCTTGATGTGCTCGGGCGTGACCAGGTGGTTGGCCGCGGTGAAGTTGTCGTGCTCGAGGAACCAGCCGCCGAACGCAGGCGCGAAGAAGATGATGAAGGCCGCGATGATCAGGAAGAAGCAGACGTAGAAGCCGTCCTTGACCGTGTAGTACGGATGGAACGGAATGCCGTCGGCGGGCGCGGTCTTCGACCAGCGGTTGCCCTTCGGGCCCTTCTTGATGTCGACGCCGTCGGGATTGTTCGAGCCCACCTCGTGCAGCGCGCCCAGGTGCAGCACGACGAGCAGCAACAGCACCAGCGGCAGCGCGATCACGTGCAGCGCGAAGAAACGGTTGAGCGTGGCATCAGACGGCAGGTAGTCGCCCATGATCCATTCGGTCAGGCCGTTGCCGATCACCGGAATCGCGCCGAACAGCGAGATGATGACCTTCGCGCCCCAGAACGACATCTGACCCCACGGCAGCACGTAGCCGAGGAAGGCTTCGGCCATCAGCACCAGATAGATCAGCATGCCGAGAATCCACACCAGCTCGCGCGGCTTCTTGTAGCTGCCGTACATCAGCCCGCGGAACATGTGGATGTAGACGACGATGAAGAACAGCGACGCACCGGTGGAGTGCATGTAGCGGATCAGCCAGCCCCACTCCACGTCGCGCATGATGTACTCGACCGAGGCGAAGGCCTCCGCCGCGCTCGGCTTGTAGTGCATCGTCAGGAAGATGCCGGTCAGGATCTGGTTGACCAGCACCACCAGTGACAGCACGCCGAAGATGTACCAGATGTTGAAGTTCTTCGGCGCGTAGTACTCGGTCATGTGCTTGCGGTACATCGGCATCAAGGCCGGTGCGCGCTCAGTGACCCAGTTGAAGACGCCGTTGGCGCCGCGGACGAGGACGTTGGCCATCAGGCGGCTCCCTGCGGATCGACGCCGATAATCAGCGTGTCGTCGTCGGCGTAGTGATGCGGCGGCACGAGCAGGTTCGTCGGTGCCGGTACGCCGTCATAGACGCGGCCGGCCATGTCGAACTTCGACTTGTGGCAGGGGCAGAAGTAGCCGCCCTTCCAGTTCGCGTCGAACGGCGCAGGCCGGATCTCGGCGACCATTTCCGGCGAGCAGCCCAGATGCGTGCACAGGCCGACCAGCACCGAAATGTCGGACTTGATCGACCGCAACTCGGGATTGGCCTCGAGCACGTAGGCAGGCTGCTGGTCGACATTCGTCGACTCGGGGTCCTTGAGCTGGCCGTCGAGCGTCGGCAGGGCCTCGAGGATCGCCTTGGAACGCCTGACGATCCAGATCGGCTGGCCGCGCCATTCGGCGATCAGGCGCTGGCCTTCCTCGAGCGCACTGATGTCCACCGTCACCGGCGCGCCCGCGAGCCGGGCCCGCGCACTGGGATTCCAGGACTTGATGAACGGGATCGCGGTGATGCCCGCGCCCACAGCCCCGACCACAAGGGTGCTGGCCGTCAGAAAACGGCGTCGCCCTTCATTGACCGGGTCCTCTCCACCCCCAGGCCCGATCACCGCTTCGTCGCCCATCCGGTACTCCGCTCTCTTTTTTCGGTAGCTGTTGTGGACTGGCTGCCACGGACCCGCCCCTGATCCCTCGGCCGGCCGCAAAAGACGCCCGAGTGTAACGGAAGGCTGAATCCAGCGACAATCGGTCGCAGGCAGGGGACTTGATCAACGGCTCGCCAGCTGACCGCGATAGCGCTCGGCCAGCGTGCCCACGCGGACCACGTAACGCTGGGTCTCGCTGTACGGCGGCACGCCGCCGTGGCGCTGCACCGCGCCCTCGCCGGCGTTGTAGCCGGCTGCGGCCAGCGTCAGGTCGCCATTGAAGCGCTTCAGCAGCCAGGCCAGGTATTCCACGCCGCCGCGGATGTTCTGCTCCGGATCGTAGGCGTTGACCACGCCGAACCGGCGCGCCGTGGCCGGCATCAGCTGCATCAGCCCCTGGGCACCGGCGCGCGACAGGGCGTTCGGGTTGAACGCCGACTCGGCGTGCATGATCGCGCGCACGATCGCTTCCTCGACCCCGAAATCACGCGACGCCCGCGCGATCTCGTCCCGATAGGCATTGTGGTTGAGCCGCACCGTGCCGAAGTTCACCCCCGGCGCGGCGCCGCAGGCGTAACAGGTCTCGAAGAAGCTGTAGGGAATCGTGCGCACCGCCGCGACCTGGGCGCTGCCGCTGGGCCGGCTGCTGCTGTAGTGGCGCACGCCGTCCTTGATGTAGGAGTAAACCTGGCCCTGTTGCAGGCGCCGCTGGGGCTGGCCGCTGGTGGCGCGCGGGGTGGAGGCCGGTGTGGGGGCCGGCGCCGGCGTCGGCGTCGCGCTGGCTGTGGTCGCGGATGCGGGCGTGGAGGTCGGCGTGACGCCCATGAAGGTCGCGGGCGCGCCGCTGTCGACGTTCGCGGGCGCGGGCGCGGTACGCGGCGTGCTCGATACCGGCGCCGGCGCGGATGTCGTGCGGCGCGGCGCGGCGGGCGCGGAACTCACCACGCGACAGCTCGCGCCGGCGACCCGCTTGCTCACGTACTGCGGCACGCCGTCGCCGGAATCGCAGCGATACAGCGTGCTGCCGGCAACCGGAAAGGCCGCCAGCAGACCGAGTGTCGCGATGAGTCCCCATCCCCGTTTCACGAAGCGGAGTGTCCACACTTCCGTCACGCTTGCCAAGTGGTTGATTGTGAACGCGCCCAGGGGCCGCACACCGCGCTTCCCGGTACACTTCGCGACCCGCCCGCCATCCGGCCCGGACTCAACGCCGCGCCCCGGAACCGCCATGACCGAAACCGCCTCCCACGCCGGCACTGCGCCCGTCGCCCCGCCCGCCCCCGCCCCGCGCGGCAAGCTCTTCATCCAGACCCACGGCTGCCAGATGAACGAGTACGACTCGGCCAAGATGGCCGACGTGCTCGCCGCCAGCGACGGCCTGGAGCTGACCGACAACGTCGAGGAAGCCGACGTCGTGCTGGTCAACACCTGCTCCATCCGCGAGAAGGCGCAGGAAAAGGTCTTCAGCCAGCTCGGCCGCTGGAAGGCGCTCAAGAAGGATGGCAAGCCGGTGCTGATCGGCGTCGGCGGCTGTGTCGCGTCCCAGGAGGGCGAGGCGATCGTCAAGCGCGCGCCCTACGTGGATCTGGTGTTCGGCCCGCAGACCCTGCATCGCCTGCCCGAGCTGATCCGCGCCAAGCGCGAGACCGGTCTGCCTCAGGTCGACATCAGCTTTCCCGAGATCGAGAAGTTCGACCGCCTGCCCGAGCCGCGCGCCGACGGGCCCAGCGCGTTCGTGTCGATCATGGAAGGCTGCTCGAAGTACTGCTCGTTCTGCGTGGTGCCCTACACGCGCGGCGAGGAAGTCAGCCGGCCGTTCGAGGACGTGCTGGTCGAGGTGGTGCAACTGGCCGGCCAGGGCGTGCGCGAGATCAACCTGCTGGGGCAGAACGTCAATGCGTATCGTGGCCCGATGGGTGACGGCGAGATCGCTGACCTCGGCCTGCTGATCCGCACCATCGCCGAGATCGACGGCGTCGACCGCATCCGATTCACCACCTCGCACCCGCTGGAGTTTTCCGACTCGCTGGTCGAGGCCTACCGCGACGTGCCGCAGCTGGCGAACTACCTGCACCTGCCGGTGCAGGCCGGCAGCGACCGCATCCTGTCGGCGATGAAGCGCGGCTACACCGCGCTCGAGTTCAAGCAGAAGATCCGCAAACTGCGCGCGGTGCGTCCGGATATCTCGATCAGTTCGGATTTCATCGTCGGCTTCCCCGGCGAGACCGAGGCGGATTTCGAGAAGACGATGAAGCTGATCGAGGACGTCGGCTTCGACCAGTCGTTCTCCTTCATCTATTCGCGCCGCCCGGGCACGCCGGCCTCGGATCTCGAGGATTCGGTGACCCAGGAAGAGAAGCACGCGCGCCTGTCACGCCTGCAGGCGCACATCAATGCGTATGCCGCCGGCATCTCCGAGCGCATGGTCGGCAGCGTGCAGACGGTGCTGGTCGAAGGCCCGTCGCGCAAGGATCCGACCGAGCTCACCGGCAAGACCGAGAACATGCGCTCGGTGAACTTCCCGGCGCCGGCGCGCCTGATCGGCCAGTTCGTCGATGTCGAGATCACCGCCGCGCTGAGCAACTCGCTGCGCGGCCGCATCGTGCTGCGCGACGGCGCCTGAGCGCGGCGGTGCGAGACCGGATGGGGACGGCTGCGTCGGCATGCCGTCCACGTGCCGGTGCACGGCGCCCGGCCTCGCCTCGCCGGCGGGCTCCGATCTCGCCGCCGACGTGACACGCCATCGCGCGCCCTGCACATCCAGCGCGCGCCCCCGCCGCTAGAATCCGCGCCATGACCGACCTGTACGAACGCAATTTCCTGCTCGAGCCGTCCGACACCGAACGCCTCGCCAACCTCGCCGGCCCGTTCGACGGCCACCTGCGCCAGATCGAGCTGCGTCTGGGCGTGGAAATCGCCAACCGCGCCAACATTTTCCGCATCAGCAGCCGCGACAAGGGCGTGCTGGACGACACCGAGCGCCTGCTCAAGGCGCTGTACGCCGAGACCGCGACCGAAGTCTTCGACAGCGAGGCGATCGCGCTGCGCCTGAGCGAGGCCAACGTCGAGAACGACGCCGACGACTACCTGCCGCAGGAGGTCGCGGTGCGGGTCAAGCGGGGCACGATCCGCGGCCGTGGCGCGAACCAGGCCAAGTACCTGCACCGCATCAATGGGCACGACATCAACTTCGGCATCGGCCCGGCCGGTACCGGCAAGACCTTCCTGGCCGTGGCGATGGCGGTCGAGGCCCTCAACGAGGCCAAGGTGCAGCGCCTGATCCTGGTGCGCCCGGCGGTCGAGGCCGGCGAGAAGCTCGGCTTCCTGCCGGGTGATCTCAGCCAGAAGGTCGATCCGTATCTGCGCCCGCTCTACGATGCGCTGTACGAGATGCTCGGCGTGGAAAAGGTCGCCAAGCTGCTGGAACGCAACGTCATCGAGATCGCGCCGCTGGCCTACATGCGCGGGCGCACGCTCAACGACGCGTTCGTGATCCTCGACGAGGCGCAGAACACCACGATCGAGCAGATGAAGATGTTCCTGACCCGACTCGGCTTCGGCAGCACGGCCGTGGTCACCGGCGATCTGACCCAGGTCGATCTGCCCAAGCACATGAAGTCCGGCCTCAAGGACGCGATCGACGTACTGCACGGCGTCGAGGGCGTGAGTTTCACTTTCTTCGAGGCGCGTGACGTCGTGCGCCACCCGCTGGTGGCGCGCATCGTCAGCGCCTACGAGCGTCGCGACGCCGGCGACGGCAGCGCGCCTTCCACCTGAGGCGACACGCATGACCCAAGGCCCGATCCATCTCGACATCGCCGTGGGCTATGCGACCGCCCGCAAAGGCGTGCCCGCCGCCGCCAGCTTCCGCCGGTGGGCGGCGGCCGCGCTGGCGGGCCGGATCCGCGATGCGGACCTCGCGATCCGAATCGTCGGCGAGGACGAGGGCCGCGCACTGAACCGGCATTACCGCGGCAAGGATTACGCCACCAACGTGCTCAGTTTTCCGGCGGAGCTGCCGGAGGGTCTCCCCGACGGCGTGCGCCTGCCGCTGCTCGGTGACTTGGTGATCTGCGCCCCGGTGGTCGCGCGTGAAGCCGCGGATCAGGGCAAGGGGCTGAATGCGCATTACGCCCATCTCACCGTGCACGGCGTGTTGCACTTGCTGGGTTGGGACCACGAGAACACGCCCGAAGCCGAGGCCATGGAGCAGCTGGAGCGCGAGATCCTGGCCGAACTCGGCGTCGACGATCCCTATGCCGGCGAGCTGCGCTGACGGCCCGTCGGACCCATCCTGTTAGACTGGCCCCGCGTCCATCCGGACGTATGCAGAACGAATACCCGCACCATGTCCGAGGACGACAGTCGACCCTCCCCCGGTTCCGAACCCCATGAACGCCGACGCGGCTGGCTCGAACGCCTGAGCTCGGCGATCTCCGGCGAACCCAGCAACCGCGACGATCTCGTCGAACTGCTGCGCGATACCCATGCCGACGGCCTGATCGACGCCGACACATTGCGCATGCTCGAAGGCGCACTGGGAATTTCCAGCAAGACCGTCGGCGACATCATGATTCCGCGCGCGCAGATGGTCGCGTTGCCGGCCGATGCGCCGTTTCTCGAACTGATGCGCCAGGTGGTCGAATCCGGCCACTCGCGCTTCCCCGTGCATGGCGACGACAAGGACGAGATTCTCGGCATCCTGCTGGCCAAGGATCTGCTGCGCGGCGTGGTCGCCGACAACGGCCCCGGCTCGATCCATGAGCTGCTGCGCCCGGCGGTGCTGATTCCCGGCTCGAAGAAACTCAACGTGCTGCTGCGCGAGTTCCGCCAGTCGCGCAATCACATGGCGATCGTCATCGACGAATACGGCGGCGTCGCCGGCCTGCTGACCATCGAGGACGTGCTGGAAGAGATCGTCGGCGAGATCGACGACGAGCACGACGATGCCGAGGACCCGAACGCACTGATCGCAGCCCAGGCCGACGGCCAGTTCGCGGTCAGCGCGCTGACGCCGATCGAGGATTTCAACGAACGCTTCGGCGCGGACTTCGACGACGACGAATACGACACCATCGGTGGCGTGATCATCGGCGCGATCGGTCACCTGCCCGAAGTCGGCGAGGAGCTCACGCTGGGCCGGTTCGCGTTCCGGGTCACCGATGCCGACTCGCGGCGCCTGCATGCGCTGCACGTCAGCGTGCATGCCGAAGCCTGATGCGCGTGGCCCTGCGCGCGTGATCGCGCGCGCGCTGGCACTGCTGCTGTGCCTGGTCCTGTGGCCGGTGTCCGCCGCCGCGCAGGCACCGACGACCCGCGACGCGCCGCAGATCGGCGTGGCGACGATGCAGCCCGGCGATGTGTTCTTCGAACGCTTCGGCCACAACGCGCTCATCGTCGACGATCCGGCCGAACCGGAGCCGCTGTCGTACAACTTCGGTTTCTTCGACCCGAGCGAGCCGGATTTCGTGTCCCGCTTCATCCGCGGCGACATGCGCTACATGCTCGCCGCGCTGCCGTTCGCCGACGACCTCGCCTACTACCGCGACGTCGGCCGTGGAGTGTCGATCCAGTGGCTGGATCTCGACCCGGCCCAGGCGCGTGCGCTCGCCGCGGCGCTGGCCGAGAACGCGAAGCCCGAGAACGCGCACTACCGCTACGACTACTTCACCGACAACTGCTCCACGCGCGTGCGCGACGCCATCGACACCGCGCTCGGCGGCGCGCTGCGCAGCCAGCTCCAGGGCCGGTCGCGCGGCAACAGCTACCGCGGCGACGCGGTGCGCCTGGCCTCGCTAGCGCCGTGGATGTGGCTCGGCTTCGACATCGGCCTGGGGCCCGCCGCGGACCGGCCCAATGCGCTGTGGGACGACGCCTTCGTGCCGATGCGGCTGGCCGATGCGCTGCGCGAGGCGCGCAACGTCGACGGCCGCCCGCTGGTCTCCAGCGAGCAGGTCATCGTGCCGCACACCCAGGCGCCGGAACCGGTCGAGCGGCCGCGTCTGCTGTGGCCATGGCTGCTGGCCGGGCTGGTGCTGGGCGCGGGCACCCTCGTCGCCGGCCGCGCCGCGCCGCGCGCGCTGGCGGCTGCCGCGTTGCCGTTCTGGACGCTGGCCGCGCTGCTCGGCGGGGTCATGCTGTTCCTGTGGCTGGGCACCGCGCACGGGTTCGCCTGGCGCAATCAGAACCTGCTGCTGTTCAATCCGCTGTGCCTGCTGCTGTTGCCGGGCGGCTGGCGGCTCGCACGCGGACGCGCGCCGGGTCGCGTGTTCGGCTGGGCACTCGGGGCCCTGGTGCTGTGCGGCGTGGTCGCGGTGTTCCTGCACTGGTTGCCGGTGCTGCCGCAGCGCAATGCCGCATGGCTGTCGCTGCTGATGCCGGTGCATGTGGCGCTGTGGTTCGCGTTGCGCAAGCGGGGCTCCCACTAGGCACGCGCCTGCGCGCGACGGTCTTCCCGCGAGCGCCACATCCGCACACACGCGCGCCTGCAGACATGCCTCCCTGCATACGTATGCACCCGAGCCACGCGGAATCCGCGTGCCAGACTCCGGACGACCCCACGACTGACCGCGCCTGGGAGGGTGCCGCCCGATGTCGAACCGTCTCGCCGGATTGCTGGCTGCGCTGCTGCCACTCGCCACCCTCGCGGTTTCCGCCGCAGAACCACGTGCGAGCGCGCGCGTCGCGTCGCCGGATGCGCGCATCAGCGTCGAGGTCACGACCGACAACGAGGGGCGCGCGCGTTACGCCGTCAGCCGCGACGGCCGCCCCGTCATCGCGCCGTCGCGCCTGGGCCTGATGTTCACCGATACGCGCAAGTTCGAGCGCAATCTGGCGATCGTCGACCAGACCACGCGAGCGCACGACGAACGGTGGGAGCAGCCCTGGGGCGAGCGCCGGCAGATGCGCGACCACCACAACGAACTGCGCGTCACGCTGGCCGAAACCGCCGGAGCGGAGCGTCGCTTCGACGTGGTGTTCCGTGTCTTCGACGACGGCATCGGCTTCCGTTACGACATTCCGAAGCAGGCCGGGCTCGATCACCTGTCGATCGCCGAGGAACTGACGGAGTTCGACATCGCCGACCCGGCCACCGCGTGGTGGATCCCCGCATTCGAGTGGAACCGCGAGGAGTACATCTATCACCGCACGCCGGTCGAAGAAGTCGGGCTGGCGCAGACGCCGATCACGTTGCGCACCGGTGACGGCCTGCACCTGTCGATCCACGAGGCGGCGCTGGTCGACTATTCGGGCATGAATCTCACGCGCGCGGAAGGCCGCCGCTTCAAGGCCGCACTGATGCCGGGCATCGGCGCGGCGAAGGTCGAAGTGGCCACGCCGTTCGCAACACCCTGGCGCACGATCCAGATCAGTGATCGCGCCGGCGGACTGGTGGAATCCGGCCTGATCCTCAACCTCAACGCGCCCAACGCGCTTGGTGATGTCTCTTGGGTGCGGCCGATGAAGTACGTCGGCATCTGGTGGGAAATGCACCTGGACCGCAAGACCTGGGCGTCGGGGCCGAAGCACGGTGCGACCACCGCGCATGCGATCCGGCACATCGACTTCGCCGCGGCGAACGGCTTCGGCGGCGTGCTGGTCGAAGGCTGGAACGTCGGCTGGGATGGCGACTGGTTCGGCAACGGCGAGACCTTCAGCTTCACGCAGCCCTACCCCGATTTCGACATCGGAGCGGTCACCCGCCACGCGCGCGAAAAGGGCGTGAGCCTGATCGGCCATCACGAGACCTCGGGCCACGCCGCGCATTACGAAGCGCAGCTCGACGACGCGATGGCGCTCTACGGCCGCCTCGGGGTGCAGGCGGTCAAGACCGGTTACGTCGCCGACGCCGGCCAGGCCAAGGTGCTGGGCGATGACGGCGCGCTGCACTACGCCTGGCACGAAGGCCAGTCGATGGTGCGCCACCACCAGAGGGTGGTCGACGCCGCGGCGCAACACCGCATCAGTGTCAATCCGCACGAACCGGTCAAGGACACCGGCCTGCGCCGCACGTATCCGAACCTGGTCACGCGCGAAGGCGCGCGCGGCATGGAGTACAACGCCTGGGGCCAGCCGGGCAATCCACCGGAACACGAAGCGACACTGGTCTACACGCGCCTGCTCGCCGGGCCCATGGACTTCACGCCGGGCATCTTCGGCATGGACACCGAGTCCGGCACGCCGATGGCGACGACGCTGGCCAAGCAGCTGGCGCTGTACGTGGTGATCTACAGCCCGCTGCAGATGGCCGCCGACCTGCTCGAACACTACGAATCGCGACCCGACGCGTTCCAGTTCGTCCGCGATGTACCGGTGGACTGGGACGAGACGCGCGCGCTCGATGGCGCGATCGGCGAATACGCGGTGATCGCGCGCCGCGAGCGCGGTGGCGACGACTGGTATCTGGGCGCGGTGACCGACGACACTGCGCGCACCGTCGCCCTGCCGCTGGACTTCCTCGAACCCGGCCGCCGCTACACCGCGCAGATCTACCGCGACGGCGACGGCGCGGGCTGGCGCACGGAACCGCATGCGATCGCGATCGAATCGCGTGAGGTCGGGTCCAGCGACACGCTGTCGATCGCGATGGCCTCGGGCGGCGGACAGGCGGTGCGATTCGTCGCGCATTGACCTGCAGGCGCGCGCTCGCGCGCGATAGGGCTTCACCGGGGACGCCTCATCGCGTGAGCGCCCTCCTACACGCGTCGGTCCTTGCCCGGGCGCGTCCACTGACGGACGGTGCCCGCGACAGGCTGTCGATCGTGATGGCACCGCGCGGCAGCCAGGCGGTGCGATTCGTTGCGCATTGACTGACCTATAGGAGCGCGCTCGCGCGCGATAGGGCTACGCAGGGAACGCCTCATCGCGCGCGAGCGCGCTCCTACACGGGTCGGCGGTTGTCCGAGGGCGTCCACCAGCGAACGACGTCGGCGACAGGCTGTCGATCGCGACGGCCACGCGCGGCGGCCAGGCGGTGCGATGCGTTGCGCATTGACTGACCTGTAGGAGCGCGCTCGCGCGCGATCGGGCTTCACCGGGGACACCTCATCGCGCGCGAGCGCGCTCCTACACGCGTCGGCGCTTGTCCGGGCGCGTCCACTGGCGGACGATGGCGCGATGCAGACATCGCCCGACCCAGCACCCGCCGGCGCGCCGGCCACCGCCAACCCGACCTGCGTGGTCAACTGCGCCGTCTACGGGCCTGATGGCAAACGCGACATCCGGCTCGACGACATCAGCGACGTGCTCGCGGTCGACGACGGCAGCTTCGTGTGGATCGGACTGTTCGAACCCGATCAGGATGTGCTCGCGGTGCTGCAGGGCGAGTTCGCGCTGCACGATCTCGCGATCGAGGATGCGGGCAAGGCGCACCAGCGGCCGAAGATCGAGGCGTACGGCGATTCGCTGTTCATCGTCGCCAACACCGCGCAGGCGATCGACGAGCGCATCGCCTACGGCGAGACCCATATCTTCCTGGGCGCGCGCTATCTGGTGACCGTGCGCCACGGCGCATCGCTCTCCTACGCGCCCGCGCGCCAACGGGTCGAGCGCGAAGCGGAGCTGCTGGCGATGGGCGCACCGGCCGCGCTGTATGCGGTACTCGACGCGATCGTCGACAACTACCTGCCGATCGTCGACGACTTCAAGGCGACGCTCAATGCGCTGGAGCAGGACATCATCAGCGAGCAGTTCCACCGCGGCATCGTGATCCGGCTCTACCAGCTCAAGCGCGAACTGACCTACATGCGCGTCGCGGTGACGCCGCTGCAGGACGTGCTGTCGCAGCTGGTGCGCAGCAGCAGCCCGCTGATCCCGAGCGACGCCAAGCTCTACATCCGCGACGTGCTCGACCACTCGGTGCGCATCAACGAGACCATCGACGCGATCCGCGACATCCTCGGCACCGCGCTGGGCGTGAACCAGGCGCTGGTGACGCTGACCCAGGGCGAGACCGTCAAGAAGCTCGGCGCCTGGGCCGCATTGCTGGCCGCGCCGACACTGATCACCAGCTGGTACGGCATGAACTTCCACGACATGCCCGAGCTCGACGACCGCTATGCGTATCCGCTGCTGATCGGCGGCGTCGGCATCGTGATGATCGTCCTCTACCGCATGTTCAAGAAGGCGCGCTGGCTGTAGCGCGTCCATCGGCGCGTCGGTGCGCGCGTGCGTGCGCGTGACGCGACCCGATCGAAAACATCCCGTGACCACGTGCCCGCCTCGGCCGACCACGCTGCCCTGTGCTTACCCTTGTAGACGCGCGCTTGCGCGCGATCGGGCATGCCGGGGAATCCCCATCGCGCGCAAGCGCGCGCCTACAGTGGACTTCGGTCTGCAAGGTCGGATGGAGCCAACCATTCGTGCAGCGCGAGGCCCGGCATCGAGCTCCAAGCCCACACACCAAGTGTAGGAGCGCGCTCGCGCGCGATTGGGCATGCCGGGGAATCCCCATCGCGCGCAAGCGCGCTCCTACGGGGATGTCCTGACCGCCCAGGAGTCCCCCGGACGCGCGGGGTCGATCTCGATGGTCTAGCCCGGCCAGACCCGGGATACGAGCTCGCGCAGCGCGAGGCCGCCACCGCCGATCAGAATCGCGAAGTAGACGATCGTCAATACGTTCATCAGATGGCCGAGCAGCACCGTCAGGCCGTCCCGTTGCAGCAGGCCGATCGCCAGGCACATCAGCGCTATGCCGGGCACGGTGTTGCTGAAGGGGATGAAGCCGAACGGCGCCATCAGCAGTATCGCGCCGAGGATCAGCGCGGCATCGTTGAACAGGCCGACGCCGCGCCCATCGCTCATCGCGGCCAGACGCCCCGGCCGGGTGATGCGCTCGAGCCTGCGCACCCACGTCAGGCCGACGTCGAGCGCGCCGCGCAGGCGTCCGGCAGGCACCCGTCGGCGGCGAACCGCACCCGGCAGCCACAGCGGGCGTCCGCGCATGCGTGCCACGCCGATCAGCACGATCACCGCGCCGAACACGGTGCTGACGCCGGGAATCGACACCGGAATCAGGAACACCAGGGTCAGCAGAATCACCAGCAGCAACAGGCCCTGGGTGCCGAGCGCCTCGACCAGCGGACCGACCTCGACGTCGCCGTCGGGCAGATGGGCGATCAGCGCCTGCAGCTGTTCGCGCAGCGACGCGGGAGATGCAGGCGCCATGAGGGCCGATGCGATGACGGGGCGCCGATCATAGCGTCTCGGGCGATGCCGCAAGCAGTGCGCCGAAGGCTTCGAGTGCGGCGATGCCGACCACGTCGCTGGCGAGCAGCGGCAACTGCTGCAGTGGCAGCGCGGGCAGCGCCGCGTGCAGCGTGTCCAGGTGTACGGCTTCCTGCGCATGCCGCCCGGCCAGAAAGGCGCCCGCATCGCGCGGCGCGCGCTTGTTGACCACCAGGCCGGCAACCGCGATGCCGGCGCGGGCCAACTGCGCGTGCAGTTCGATGGTTTCCAGCACCGGCAGGCGCTCGGCGGCCAGCACGATGAAGAATGCCGTGCGCTCGGAATCGGCCAGCGTCGCGCGCAGATGCTCGAAGCGGTGCCGGCGCCGGTGCAGCAGCGCCCGGATCGCCTGGTCGCGATCGGCCGGCGTGGCGGCCGGTGCATCGCCGCCCAGCGCGCGCGCACCGATGCCGTCGTCACGGCCGAGACTGCGCAGTGCGGCACCGAAACGCTCGCTGCGTTCCTGCCGCTGCAGCAGACCTTCGGTCCACGCGGTCAGCATTTCCGGCAACGCCATCAGCCGCGCGGTATGCCCGGACGGCGCGGTGTCGAATACCAGCAGGTCGTAGCGGTCCAGGCCGTCGTGGACCAGCTCGGCGATGCGTTCGAGCAACGCGGCCTCGTGCATGCCCGGCGCGTCCTGCGACAGCGACAGATGTTTGTCGACTTCGCCGGCCAGATGCGGCGGCATCAGCCGGCGCAAGGCGTCGCCGACCTGGCGCAGGTGCGCGGCGACGGTGGCGTCGGGATCCAGCTCCACCGCGTCGAGTCCCGGAGCGAGCGGTTGCGGCTCGGGCCCCACGGTGCATTGCCACAGGTGACCGAGGTTGTGCGCCGGGTCGGTGGAGACCAGCAGCACACGTCGCCCGGCCCGCGCCTGGGCGAGCGCGAGCGCCGAGGCCACCGAAGTCTTGCCCACCCCGCCCTTGCCGCCGACGAACACGACGCGGCGCGCGGCCGCATGGCTCAGCAGCATGAAATATGGTCCAGCGGCGAACGCTCCAGCCCCATGCGCCGGTGCCAGGCGTGGAAGCGGTCGTACATCGCCGGCATCAGTTCCAGCGTGTAGTAGCCCACAGGATTCGGCACGCCGAGCGATTCGGAGAACACCATCAGCATGAACAGGTCGTCTTCGTCACGCTGCGCACGTGCGAGGGTTCGCCGATAAGGCGCGGCGTAGAACTCGCCCAGGCCCGCCGACAGGCGGGCCCAGGCGGACTGGGACGGGGTCCCGGTCATCGGCTCACGTCCGATCCGACTCCAGCACACCGTCCGGACCGGCGCCGCCGTGACGGCCCTTGCGCATGGCCAGGCCCGCTTCGAACGCCACCCACACCGCGGCGATCAGGATGATGATGTCCATGGCCAGCAGCAGCCACTTGCCGTCGTTGTAGAACGTGCCCAGCTGCACCACCAGCGCGTACACCGACATGATCATCAGGAACACCATCGGGATGCCGGTGAACCACGGATTGCGCCCCAAGCGGATCAGGATCACGGTGATGATCGACAGCGTCAGCGCCGCGAGCAGCTGGTTGGTGGTGCCGAACAGCGGCCAGATCACCATGCCGCCCGCGCCGCCGCTGCCTGCGCCGAACGCAAGCGCCAGACACACCGACAGCGCGATCACGGTGCCCAGGATCGTGCCGACCTTGAAGCCCGCCAATTCGGCCGCTTCCTGCACGACATAGCGCTGCAGGCGCAGGCCGGTGTCCATCGTGGTGGCGGCGAACAGGATCGCCATCGTCGCCAGCAGCGTGGCGCCGAGGTTCTGCGGCAGGCCGAGGCCGGCCGAGATCAGCGCTTCACCGCCGTTGACGAACGCGGTGACGTTGCCGCCGCCGAAGCTGCTGTAGACGGCCTGCCAGTCGACCAGCGTGGCGAAACCCGCGGTGCAGCAGATGATCGCCGCCAGCGACAGCATGCCCTCACCGACCGCGCCGAAGTAGCCGACGAAGCGTGCGTCGGTTTCCTTGTCGAGCTGCTTGGACGTGGTGCCGGAGGCGACCATGCCGTGGAAGCCGGAGATCGCGCCGCAGGCGATGGTGACGAACAGCAGCGGCACGATGCTCGGCGTGCCGGCCGGCACGGCGGAGTTGAAGGCCGGCGCGACGATCGTCGGCGAGGCGATCAGCACCGCGGCGTAGAGGATGCCCAGGCCGACGAACAGCTGCAGGCCGTTGATGTAGTCGCGCGGCTGCAGCAGCACCCACACCGGCAGCAGCGAGGCGATGCCGGCGTAGAGGAACAGCAGCACGATCCAGGTGGAATTGGCGTTCATGCCCAGCACCGTCTCGGGCAGCACGATCGGGTACATGCTGCCGAGCCAGATCAGCGTGTAGAGCACCGCGACGCCGATGATCGACGGCCACAGCAGGCCCATCTTGAAGCGGTAGATGGCCTGGCCGATGATCAGCGCGACCACGATCGCGCCCCAGACCGGGATCACCGAGGTCGGCGTGGAGACCAGCAGGTTCGAGATCACGACCGCGAACGCGGCGTTGACCATCAGCAGCAGCAGGAAGATCACGACGAGGAACAGGTTGCGCCCGCGGCGGCCGATGTAGCTGCCGCTGAGCATGCCCATCGACTTGCCCTTGTTGCGGACACTGGCCCACAGCGCGCCGAAGTCGTGCATGCCGGCGAAGAACACCGTGCCGAATACCACCCAGAGAAACGCCGGGCCCCAGCCCCAGATCACCGCGATCGCCGGGCCGACGATCGGCGCCGCACCGGCCACCGAGGTGAAGTGATGGCCCCAGAGCACGAACTTGTTGGTCGGCACGTAGTCGACGCCGTCGCGCAGGGTGTGCGCGGGTGTCTGGAAATCGGGGTCGAGCCGGTAGATCTTCTCGGCGATGAACTTCGAGTAGAAGAAGTAGCCGAGCGCCAGGACCGTCAAACCGACGACCAGCAGAATGATCGCGTTCATCTCCAGTACTCCCCTAATCGTTCGCGGCAGACCACCGCAGCCCGGGAAGGATCGCCGCTGGGGCGTGACGAGGGAACCCCTGAATCGACGATATCCGCGCGCGCTACGACTAAAGTCTGAGCCCGATGCGACATCGACGCGGTTCGCGCCGCGCCGGTCTCAGCCCGGCGGCGTCAGCGAGCGGCCGTACTGGTAGGACAGCAGCGCCTTGATCAGGAAATCCACCTGCAGCGGCTGCCGGGCGTCCACGCGCAACACCGGAATCCGGTACCCGCGCGCAAGCAGCGCATCGCGGAATTCGGGCAGCGTGAACGCGTCGGTGAGGTCGGTGCGGGTCACGCCGACCGCGAAACAGGCCTGCGGCGCGAGCTCACCGAACCGCCGCAGCAGGTGTTCGGTGCTGGCCAGGCGGTCGGCACGCTCGGCATTGACCAGCACGACGATGCCCATCGCGCCGTCGGCGACCATCGGCCACATGAAATCCAGATAGGCCTGCCCCGGCACACCGTAGACATGCAGCAGTTCGCCGGTTTCCAGCTCGATCGAGCTGTAGTCCAGGGCCACCGTGGTATGGGTCTTCTCCCCTTCCACGTCCTCGCTGATCGGCATCTCGGTGCTGACCGGTTCGCTGTCGGAGATCGAGCGGATCGCCGTCGTCTTGCCTGCGCCCATGTCGCCGACGAACACGAGCTTGGTGGTGACGTTATCCACGGGATCCTCCGAAATGCAGTCCAAAACGACGCGCCACGCGCGCCAGCAGCCCAGCGGACGCCGGGCTGCGGTCGGGCGCCGGCGCCGGTGTCACGCGTGACGTCCGTGATTCTCCGACGTGCGCGAGCCCACTGTGGTGCACGGCGGCGAAGATGCGCGCCATTTCCGTCTCCGCCAGGCCGCAGGTCTCGGCCAGCGCCAGGCACGACCAGGGCCGCTGCAGCAGACAGGCCAGCGGCAGGATCCACCCGGCGGGCAGGAGGTCGGCATCGACCGCGGGCCAGCCCTTGAGACCCAGCGCGTCAGCGACCGGGCGCTCGCCGATCGGATGCGCGCTCTGCGAGGCCGCCTGCCAGACGAAGGTTTCCAGCGGGGCCACGGCCGGCAGGCCGGCGCGCATCGGATCGAACGCGGCGCGCGCGACGTGCTCGACCCGCCAGTCCGTGCGCTCGCAGGCCTGGACCAGCGCCACGTCCGCGCCGTCGTCCGGAAGATGCAGCACACCGCGGTCCCGGTCGACGGCGAGGCGCAGATCGCCGCATTCGAGCAGGGTCACGATGCCGGACGCGGTGGCCACCTGGTCGAGCAGGCGCCGCGCCCGCGACACCGGCTGCGACCGCTCCGACGCGTCGGGTGGCGATGGGCGTTGCGGCAGCGGTGCGGCCGTCGTCGCGACGACCGGCGCGTCGTCGGCGAGCAGGCGAAGCAGCCGGTCGAACATGTCCTTGACCGTCGCGCCATGGTGGAGCACGTCCACGTTCCCATGCCCGTTGCGGGCGATGGACAGCACGGCCACGCCGGTGTCGCGCCCCTCCGCCGCCGCAGCCGCGCCCGGGGCGGTATCGACGCCCGCCACCAGAAGCCGGATGTCGGCGCCCGGCCAGTCGTGCAGCTCGGCGTGGACCCGTTCGGCCATGAGCAGGGAGCACGCGACCTTGAGCCGCGTCATGTGCAGCAGGTCGAGGCCGGCCGCCGCGATGCTCGCGTGTTGATATCGGGGGGAGGTCATGAGCGCTGCGCGTGTGCGGACACGGACCTGCCGCCGGCCGGGGCCGGCGGTGGTCGGTGTCGCGTCGGACGAATCGGCTTACTTGAAGTCGAGCGTGCGCTCGAACGCCTTCAGCTCATGGCGCGCCATGGCGAGATTCGACTTCGTGCGGTCCAGCACCACGTAGAGGAACAGCGCGCCGTTGCTCTCCAGCGGGCGGATCAGGTGGTACTGGTGGCTCAGCGTGATCAGGATGTCCTCGATGGTGTCGGTCAGGCCGAGCATCTTGGCGACGTTGCGCTTGGAGCGGATGACTTCGGTGTTGCCCGCGGCCGCAATCTCGAGATCCAGCGAGCCGCCGCCGAGAGTGCCCAATGCCATGCCGCTGTCGCTGTCGACCAGGGCCGCACCGATGAAACCGGCGATGCCGTTGAGCTGATCGAGACTGAGATTGCCTGCCATCTGATGTCCTTTTCCTACGTGTGGTCGAGCGGAGGGTGTGACCGCGCACGCGCGACGCGTGGTCGGTCGCGCCACGAGATACGAACTAGAGCCGGTCGCGGATGCGCGCCGCGCATTCGCGGGCGGCGAACAGCAGCACCGCCAGCGTGGCCTGCTGGTCGCCGAGCACGGCCAGGGTGTAGGGCTTCGCGCCGTTGATGCGGATGACGACCAGGCTGCCCTGCCCGGTCGAGATCGTGGCGTGGTCGGCGGCCGACATGCCGACTTCCTTGGCAAGCGTCTCGCCCAGCGTGAGGAACGAATTGGTCATCGCCGCCACCCGGCGCGGGTCGAGCCGCGCATGGGTCCAATCGGCGACCGCGCGCCCGTCGGCGGTGGACAGCAGCAGCATCGAAACGCCCTTCGCCCGCGACTGCACGCGTTCGAATTCGCTACGGATCGCGTCCGCATCCGCCTGCGCGGCGTCTGGCGCACGCGCGCTCATGCTGACGACCTTTTCCAACGTTGCCTGCTGCACGATCACGACCGGTTTCCGGGAACGGCGTTCTCGGAAGCACGACGCGTGCCAACTGCACGCTTGCGATGTGATCACGATCAAGGTGAACCGGTGTCGACCTGCTCTTGAATGTGCCCGATCGCGGCATTTTCTGACGCGTCGAGTTCTTGCGCGGTGCGCGTCGCAGCGCTACTGCCCGGCCATGAGCCGCAGCAGCTGTCCGGTGAAATAGGCGACGACCGTGCCGGTGGCATAGCCCACGGTGCCCAGCAGCACGCCGACCGGCGCCAGCGTCGGGTGGAACGCCGCGGCGATCACCGGCGCCGACGCGGCGGCGCCGACGTTGCCCATCGAACCGACGCCGACATAGAACATCGGTGCGCGCACCAGCCGCGCCGCGCCCCAGATCACCAGCACGTGCACGGTCATCCAGATCACGCCGATCGCGATGAGCTCGAGCCGGTCGAAGAGCTTGGTGAAATCCATCTGCATGCCGATGCAGGCGATCAGGAAGTACAGGAACACCGTGCCGATCTTCGACGCGCCCGCGCTTTCGAGGCGCCGCACCGGCGTGAAGCTCAGGCCCAGCCCGGCCGCCGTCGCCAGCAACACCACCCAGACGAAGGCGGAGTCGAGGCTCAGCTGCGAGGCCGAAGCGACGTTGGCGCCGAACCACGCCGCCAGCGGCGCGGCGATCGCATGGGCCAGGCCGACCAGCCCGAACGCCACGCCGATGATCACCATCAGGTCGGACAGCGTCGGAATCCGCGCATTGGCGGCCTCGTACGCGGCCATGCGCGCCTTCATCTCGTCGATCGCGCGGGTATCGGCGCCCGAGCGGGCATCGATCTGGGCCGAGCGGTTGGCCAGGAACAGCAGGGTCGCCATCAAGGCGCTGGCCATTGCGACATCGACGACGGCGAACTGGCCGAACAGGGTCGCATCGACCTCGTACACCTCGCGCATCGCCACCATGTTCGCGCCGCCGCCGATCCAGCTGCCGGCGAGCGCCGCCATGCCTTTCCAGGTGTCCCCGGCCACGGCCGCGGGCCAGATCCATTCCATCAGCTGGAACGACACGACGGCCCCGAGCACGATGCCGAACGTGCCGGCGACGAAGACGAACAGCAGCTTCGGCCCCAGGCGCAGGATGCCCTTGAGATCGATCGACAACGTCAGCAGCACCAGCGCCGCCGGTAGCAGCACCCGGCTCGCGACCGGGTTGTAGAGCGCGCTGTTCTCGCCGTCGATCAGGCCGACCGTGTTGTAGAACGCCGGCACGAAATAGCACAGCAGCAGTGCCGGCACCCAGGCGAAGAATTTCTTCCAGAACGGCGTCGGCCCGCTGGCGAGCCAGAAGATCAGGCCCAGCGTGGCGGCGATGAGGCCGAACAGGACGATGTCGCTGGTGATCAGCGCGTTGGACGGCACGGTGGATTCGATCGCCATCGACGGGGTGTTCCGGGAAAGAAGATGTCAGAAGGAGAACGGCCGGCTTGGAGCCGGCCGTTCCATAACGCTTACTGGCCGATGTGCTGCTCGAGCCAGGCGTTGACGGTGTCGTGCCAGAGGATGCTGTTGGCCGGCTTGAGCACCCAGTGGTTCTCGTCCGGGAAATACAGCAGCTTCGACTCGACGCCCTTGCGCTGCAGCGCGGTGAACGAGGACAGGCTCTGGTCGATCGGCACGCGGAAATCGTTCTGCCCGGCGACCACCAGCGTCGGCGTCGTCCACTTCTCGATGTGGCGCGCCGGATTGAATTTTTCGTAGGCACGCGGATTAGCGGCCACGGTGCCGCCGAACTCCCACTCGGTGAACCACAGCTCCTCGGTCACCAGGCCCATCGAACGGGTGTCGAACACGCCGTTGTGGTTGACCAGGCACTTGAACGGCGCGTTGCCGCGGCGATCGAACCAGTTGCCGGCGATCCAGTTGACCATGTAGCCACCGTAGCTGGCGCCGAGCGCGCAGGCGCGGTCGCCGTCGAGGAAGGCGTACTGGCTCTGCGCGGCCGCCCAGCCCTTCTGCAGGTCCTCGAGCGGCTTGCCGCCCCAGTCGCCGGTGATCGCATCGGTGAAGGCCTGGCCGTAACCGGTGGAGCCGTGGAAATCGATCATCACCACCGCATAGCCCTGGCCGGCATAGGTCTGCGCGTTCCAGCGGTAGCTCCAGCCGTTGGCCATGCTGCCCTGCGGGCCGCCATGGATCAGGAACGCGACCGGATAGGTCTGGCCTTCCTGGTAGTTCCACGGCTTGACCACGTAGCCGTGCACGGTGGCATTGCCGGCGCCGCGGAACGAGAACTGCTCGGCGGCACCGAAGGCCACGTCGGGCAGGCGCTCGGCGGCTGTCTCGGTGATCTTGCGCAGCGGCGGCTCGCCCTCGCCCGCCTCGCCGAGCTGCTGCAGCGACGCGGTGTAGAGCACGTCGCCGGTCTGCAGACTGTTGCGGGTGAGCGCGACGGTATCGCCGGCGACCGCGAATGCGGATACCGAGCCGTCACCGACCAATGGAGTGACCTCGCCGCTGGCGACATCGACGCGGAACAGCGGGTACTGGCCGGTGTCCTGCGCGGCGACATACAGCGCGCGGCCATCGGCCGACGGCGCGATGCTGCTCGGCGAACGGTCCCAGCGCGGCGCGATCTCGCGGGCCTGGCCGCTGGCCAGGTCCATCGCCATCAGCGCGTAGCGGTCGGCCTCGAAGCCGGCGCGCTTCATCGCGCGGTAGAACAGCGTGCCGCCGTCGGCACTGAACACCGGGCCGGTGTCGGTGGCGGGATTGGCTTCGGTGAGGTTCACCGGCGCGGCATCACCCACGGCGTCGATACGGTAGAGATCGAAGTTGGTCGACCACGGCTCGGTGCGGCCGGCGATACGCACGCTCGCGACCAGCGACTGGCCGTCCGGTGCCCAGGTGTAATCGTCGGCGCCGCCGAACGGCTTGGCCGGAATGTCGCCGTCGAGCGTGTGGCCGAGCGCACGCACGGTCTTCACCGCGGCCGCGCGCGCAGCCGGCAGGTCGGCGACGAACAGCCGGCTGCGGGTGCCGTTGCGCCAGGTGTCCCAGTGGCGCACGAACAACTGGTCGTAGATCACGCCCGAGGCCGGGGCGTCGGCGCGCTCGGCCAGGCGCGCCTTCGTGCAGGCGAGGTCCGCACCGCAGTCGGCGAAGGTGTCGGCACTGAACGCCACGCGTGTGCCGTCGGGCGAGAGCTGGTAGCTGCCGACGTCGATGGCGACATCGGTGAGCTGGCGCGGCGTGCCACCGGAGAGCGGCATTGCGTAGAGCTGCGCGCTGCCGTTCTTGGCGCTGAGGAAGTACAGGGTCTGGCCGTCGGGCGACAGCGAGGGCGAGTTGACGTTCCAGCCCGCCGGAGTGACCCGGCGCGGCGGCGCCATGTCGCGGGTGACCAGGTTGCGCGCGTAGATCGCGGTCTCGGCCTTGCTGCCGTCAGCCTCGGCGCTGCGCTGGGCGAAGACCAGCTGGCGGCCGTCCTCCGAGAGCACAGGCGACGAGACGCGGTCGATCGAGACGAGGTCGCGGACATCCAGTCCCCGGGTCTGCGCGGCCAGGGGCAGCGCGGCGAGCAGGCACAGGGGCAACACGGCAAGACGCAAGGACATGGCGCGGACTCCGGACAAAGAGCCCGAATGGTAGGCCGGGGCCGCGATGCAGGCAAAGCGGCCCCGCGGGCGCATGGGTGCCGGCGGCGCGCCGGGCGGTGCGCGCCGGGTCCGCAGTCACCGCCTGGCCTCACTCCAGAGCGGTCGCGCCGCCGAGATGCCCGGACAGGAATCCGAGCAGCTTCGTATAGAACGCACGCCGGTTCTCGGGCTTGTAGAAGCCGTGGCCTTCGTTGGCGACGTAGAGCGTCTCCACCGGCACCCCGGCCGCGCGCAGTGCGCGCTCCATCCGCCGGGTGTGTTCGACCGGCGCGATCTCGTCCTCGCCGCCGGCGACCAGCAGCACCGGCGCCTGGATGCGGTCGGCCAGACGCGTCGGCGAACGGGCCGAGAGCTGGGCCGTATCGTTGCCGACCCATTCGTCGAGCCAGGTGCGCGCCGACGTGCCGCCGCGCCGGTCCTGGGTGCGCATCAGCGGCAGATCGTAGACCCCGACATACCCCACCGCGCAGCGGTACAGGTCCGGCTCCCGGGCCACCCCCATCAGGGCGGCGTAGCCGCCATAGCTGGCGCCGTAGATGCAGATCCGCTCGGCGTCGGCATGGCCCTGGGCGACGGCCCAGCGCGTGGCGTCGGTCAGATCGTCCTGCATCGTGCCGCCCCACTCGCGCGCGCCGGCCTGGCGGAACGCACGCCCGTAATTGCCGGAGCCGCGGAAGTTCACCTGCAGCACCGCATAGCCCGCCTGGGCCAGCACCTGCGCGTCGGGTTCGAAGGCCCAGTCGTCGAAGATGCCGAACGGGCCGCCGTGCGGCATCACCACCAGCGGCAGCGGCGCATCGCCCGCGCCGGCGGGCCGGGTGAGGTAGCCGTGCAGCGGCAGGCCGTCGCGCGACTGCAGCGAGACCGGCTGCATCGTCGCCATGCGCGCGGGATCGATGCGCGCCCGCCGCGGCAGTACGAAATCCGCCTGCCTGCCGGCGACGTCGAAGGTGTAGAAGCTGCCGGGATCGGTATCGCTGGTGACGAGCAGCATCTGCGTGCCCGCATCACGGGTGGCCGAGGCGACCCGGACCACGTGTCCCGGGAATGCGTTCTCCAGCATGCGCATGCGCTTCGCGTCGTCCCCCGCCTCATCGAAGAACGCGGTGCGCGGCGGCGCGCCCAGATACCGCACGCCGATCGCGGCGACCGTGCCCGGGCGCATGATCAGCTCCGGATCCACGGCGGCATCGCGTGCCAGTTCGCGGCGCTCGCCGCTGGCGATGGTCCAGGCGATCACCGCATCAGGGCCGCTCGGCTGGGACACTTGCAGGTAGGCGACGCTATCGTCTTCGGAGAAGCCGATCGGCGTCTCGATGCGACCGCTTTCGCCCTCGTCGTTGATCAGTTGCCAGTCCGTGCCGCGCCGCGCACGATAATAGAGCCGACTGATGTTGTCGCCCCGCGCCCCTACGGCGAAGCGGATCTCGCCGGCGTGGTCGGCCAGGAACTGCCCGCGATAGATCGGCGCCGTCGCGATCGTCGTCCGACGACCGGTCTGCACGTCCATGCGGTCCACGCGCGTCAACGGATCCTTCGAGAACGGCGAGACCGCCACCAGCACGTTCCGGGGATCGTCGGGCAGCAGGTCGATCGGCCAGGCGTGGACAAACTCTTCTTTAGCCGACGACCGGATGTTGGTCCCGGTCCTGTTCTCCCGTACGCGCCAGCCGACCAGCAGCTGAGGCCGGCTGCCATCGACGTTCATCGCGAACAGTTCACCGGTCGGGCTGGGAAAGTCACGCGCGCCGAAACGCTCGGCGAGGCCGAACATCAGGCGCTGATCACCCACCCACCAGAAATCGGCGATGTGCGTATTGCCCGGCAACTGGTGGCTGCCGACGATCGTCTGATCGGAGCGACGCATGACCGCGACAGCGGACCGCTCCCCCAGCGGCAGTGTCGCCGCATAGAACTCGCCGGTCGGCGAGATCTTGATGTCGCGCACACCGTCGTTCTCGACGAACGGCCCCAGATCCACCTGCGCCTGTGCGCCGAACACGGCCACGGCCCACACACACGCGCACACCCACTGCAGTCCCTTGCGGACCATGACGCCTCCCCTTGCGAAATCGGTCGAGTGCCGTGCGTCCCCGCGCACCGCCGCGCCGATGATAGCGAGGCAGCGCACGCCGTCCACCCGCGCTCCTATACTCGCGCCTTCATCGCCTCCGGAGCGCGCCATGGGCGCCTCGCTGTCTGCCGGTCCGTCGCCTGCCTCCGACTTCCTCGGCCACCCCAAAGGCGTGTTCGTCTGCTTCTTCACCGAGATGTGGGAGCGCTTCTCGTTCTACGGAATGAAGGCACTGCTGCTGCTCTACATCCTCAAGTACCACCTGTTCGGCGACGACGCGGGCTTCGATCTGCTCGGCGCCTATGGTGGTCTGGTGTATGCAGTGCCGGTGATCGGCGGGCTGTTGGCCGATCGCTATCTGGGCATGCGCAAGGCGGTCGTGCTCGGCGGCGTGCTGCTGGTGCTCGGGCATCTGGGCATGGCCTACGAGGGCGAACAGGCGCGCATCGTCGATGGCGTCGTGGTGCGCGACGAGGCCGCGCTGCAGGTGTTCTACCTGTCGCTGGCGCTGATCATCATGGGCGTCGGGTTCCTGAAGCCGAACATCTCGACGATCGTCGGCAAGCTCTATGCGCCCGAGGATCCGCGGCGCGATTCCGGGTTCACGCTGTTCTATGCCGGCATCAATGTCGGCGCGCTGTTCGCGAGCCTGGTCTGCGCGTTCCTGGGCGAGACCTACGGCTGGAAATACGGCTTCGGCGCGGCCGGCATCGGCATGATCGCCGGGCTGATCGTGTTCATCTGGGGCCAGAAGTATCTCTACGGTCTCGCCGAGCCGAATGACCCGGCGAAGCTGCGCGAACGCGTCGGCCCGCTGTCGCGCGAGTGGTGGATCTACATCGGCAGCTTTGCCGGGGCCGCGCTGGTCTGGCAGCTGATCCAGCGCACCTGGACCGTGCACGGCGCGATGCATCTGATCGCGGCCGCGCTCGCGGTGTGGTTCATCTGGTTCCTCGTGCGCCACTGCACGCAGGTCGAACGCCAGCAGATGCTGGCGCTGGTGCTGCTGATCATTGGCGTGCTGATTTTCTTCACCCTCTACGAGCAGACCTACGGCTCCTGGGTCACGTTCACCGATCGCATGTTGACCAAGGATCTGTTCGGCCTGACGCCCGGCAATTACCAGCCCGGCATTCCGTGGGCGATCTTCGCGCTCGCCAGCAGCCCGGTTCTGATGGTCACCGCGCTGCGCGCCAGCGACCGCGGCCATGGCGGGCTGGCGAAGGCGGCGGTCATCACGATGGTCGTCGCGCTGGCGATCGCGCTGGTCCACGATGTCGTGCTGGTGCCACAGACGGCCGGCTCGCTGACCTTCCTCGGCGCGTTCTTCATCGTCGTGCTGGCGCCGATCTTCTCGTGGCTGTGGCCATGGCTGGACCGTCGCGGGCTCAATCCGAGCAAGCCGGCGAAGATGGCGGTCGGCCTGGTGTTCGCCGGCCTCGCCTTCGTGCCGCTGATGCTGGCTGCGCAGTCGGCCGGCAGCGGCGTGCTCGCCAGCGTGTGGTGGCTGGTGCTGGCGTATTTCCTGCTGGAACTGGGCGAGATGTGCCTGTCGCCGATCGGCCTGTCGGCGGTGACCCAGCTGTCGGTCCCGCGCGTGGTCGGACTGATGATGGGCGCGTTCTGGCTGGCGACCGCGTATTCGGAAGTGTTGGCCGCGCAGTTCGGCAAGCTGACCTCGATGGAAGTCCTCGAAGGCGAGACCTTCGACATGGCGGTCGCGGCAACGCGCTATGCCGATCTGTTCCAGCCGATGCTGTGGATCGGTGTCGGCTCGGGCATCGCCTACTTCGTGCTGTCGCCGCTGGTGCGGCGCTGGATGCACGGCGTGCGCTGAGGCGGAACGCCGATCCCTGAAACGCAGAACCCCCGATCGCTCGGGGGTTCGTGCAGTACATCGGGCGACGTGACGTCCGATCAGAACGGGATGTCGTCGTCCGAGAAGTCGTCCATCGGCGCGGGACGCTGCTGCTGCGGAGCCGACTGGCGCGACGGCGCGGGACCGCGCTGCTGCGGGGCATCGCCACCGCCACCGCCGGCCGAACGCTGCGGACGATTGCCGCGCTCGTAATTGCCAGCGCCTCCACCGCCGCCGCCGTCACCACGGCCGCCGAGCATCTGCATCTCGTTCGCGACGATGTCGGTCGAATACTTCTCCACGCCGTCCTGGCCGGTGTACTTGTCGTAGCGGATCTCGCCTTCGACGTAGACTTGGCTGCCCTTGCGCAGGTACTCGCCGGCGATCTCGCCGAGCTTGCCGAAGAACACCACGCGGTGCCATTCGGTGCGCTCCTGCTTGTTGCCGTCCTTGTCGTTGCGCACGCTGGTCGTGGCCAGGCTGATGCGGGTCACGGCCATGCCGCCCTGGGTGTACTTGGTGTCGGGGTCGTTGCCGAGATTGCCGACCAGGATGACTTTGTTGACGCCGCGGGCCATGGGAATTCCTTGGATTGCGCCGGCGCTGGTCCGGCGTGATGGACTTCGACATCACAGTATAAGCCGGCAGCCTCCCGCCGTCCGGTCATCCCGGAGGCGGGACTCGGGTGCCGCCGCACGCCGCCGTCGGGCGTTGCCTATAATTCCGGGCCTGCCTGACCCGGATCCCGCATGAACACCATCGCCCCGCCGGCCGCCCGGCTCGACCTGCCGGCGATCCAGGCCCTCGCCGCCGGCGACATGGCCGCCATCGACGCGCTGATCCGCGACCGTCTGGCCTCCGACGTCGTGCTGATCAACCAGGTCGCCGAACACATCGTCTCGGCCGGCGGCAAGCGCCTGCGGCCGATGCTGGTGATGCTGGCCGGCCGCGCGACCGGCACCGTCGACGCCGAACACCACCAGCTGGCAGCGATCGTCGAGTTCATCCACACCTCGACCCTGCTGCACGACGACGTGGTCGACGAATCCGATCTGCGCCGCGGCCGCAGCACCGCGAATGCGATCTGGGGCAACGCGGCCAGTGTGCTGGTCGGCGACTTCCTGTACTCGCGCAGCTTCCAGCTGATGGTCGAACTCGACCGCATGCCGGTGATGCGCATCCTCGCCGACACCACCAACCGCATCGCCGAGGGCGAAGTGCTGCAGCTGCTGCACGTGCGCAACCCGGACACCGACGAGGCCGCCTACCTCAACGTCATCGAGCGCAAGACCGCGGTGCTGTTCGCCGCCGGCACGAAGCTCGGTGCGCTGGCCTCCGGCGCCGACGACGCGACGCAGCAGGCGCTGTACGACTACGGCATGCAACTGGGCTACGCGTTCCAGATCGCCGACGACGTACTCGACTATTCGGGCGATGCCGACGCGCTGGGCAAGAACCTCGGCGACGATCTCGCCGAAGGCAAAGCCACGCTGCCGCTGATCCACGCGATGGCGCAGGCCACGCCCGACGTGTGCGCGCGTCTGCGAACCATCGTCGAAACCGGCGATGCCGATGCGCTGCCAGAGGTTCTGGCCGCGATCGACGCCGCCGGCAGCCTCGACTACAGCCGCGCCCGCGCGCTCGAATATGCCGAAGCCGCGGAACGCGCGCTTGCCGGACTGGGCGACAACGATGCCGTGGCTGCGCTGCGCGGGCTCGCACGCTACGCCGTCGAGCGCGGGCACTGACGCGCCTCGCTAGCGCCCGCATCGTGGCGCTGCGACAGCGTGATGCGACGGCGCGTCCCGCTACCGACGCCGCGAGCGGCGTCAATCCAGCACGAACACGTCGGCATAGATGAGGCGGCGCGCGAAGCGGAGGTCGCGATCACCTGCATCCGGGTCCGCGTCATCGCTGCGGAACCACTCGTACTCGCGGAGGCTCACGCGGTACCGGCCCGACGGCGAGGCTTCGGCCAGCGACAGCGTGCCCTGCCACAGGCCCGGCGCCGTCGGTGCCTGCACCATCATCAGGCGCGAGGCCTCCAGCGGCATCCACGACAGCGGATCGTCGATGTCGCCGCCCGGGCGCAGGCGCTCGACGACCGCCTCGATCTCGTTGAGCCCGTTGCGAGCCGTACGGGCCGCCGGGTACCGCCGGCTGGCCTCCGACGCCACCGGGGCCGGGCCCTCGACCCGGATCGAGACCGAACCGTCCGCCACCGTGAGCACCGCGTGTCGCCGCGGCGGAATCTGCAGGAACGGGGTGCGGCGCACCGCTGACAGTTCCACGCCCTTGAGTGATTTCGGCTGGAACCGGGCCAGCGCCAGACGTACGAACGGCCAGTACACGTCCCCCGTCTCGATGCGTACGTCGACCCGCCACAGCCGGCGCTCCAGGTCGAATTCGGGCTTGAACCCCGCCACCGACACCCGCGTCGCACCCCCGTCCGGCACCGTGCGTTCACGGCACGCGGCCACCGCGCCCGGGAACGATGCCCGGGTGGCCGAACCCGGCCCCGAGGCACCCCGCCAGATCGGATCACCGGCCCACACCGTGGCCCATGCCGCGCGCGGGTCGTCGGCACCCGGGAACGGCTCGTCGTCGAGAAACACCACGCCCAGCAGTTCGCCGTTTCCGGACGAATACCAGGGCCGATCGAAGTAGAGGCGCAGTCCCGCCTCCCGCGTGCGCTCCAGGCGCCCCGGCGTCGCCGGCCGCGTGTCCCAGTGGAACACCGGCACGGCGTACAGGAACCGCGGCGGCTCCGGACGGGCCGAACTGGGCACGTCGACAGGGGCTGCGGCACCCGCACGCGTCGTGTTGGCCTCGGTATTGGTCGACGGCGGGAAGTACTCGCGGAAGCGGGTCACCCCCACCGGCGTGTAGGCCACGGCGTGATGCCGGGTGTCGTGGAATTCGTGTCGAAGGAGGATCGAAGCCGGCGGCCCGTCGGTCGGCCCGGCCTCCCCGGGCTCGGCGTTGGCGTCCTCGAACGGCGCCGGTCCGGCGACCTCGGGCACCCGGCTTTCGCCCACCAGCGCCTCGCGCGTGTGCAGCTCGGGCACCGGCCGCGCCAGATCGTCCACCCAGTCCACCCAGCGCGCGCGCAGTTGCACACGGCCGGTGCTGGCGGGCTCTGCTTCGAAGCTGCCGCCGATCCCGGAATCGGTGGCGCCCGGTCCGCGTACCGGCACGATGGCCGCGGTCGGCGCGCGCAGTGGTTGCTGGACCGCGTGCACGAGGATCAGTTCGCGCCACGGCATGTGCGCCCAGTGCTGGCCGGCGGCCGCGCGATCGCGGACCTCGGTCAGGTTGGCCGGGGCCTGGCGTTCGGTCCAGTCCCACACGCCACGGCGCTGCAGATCGTCCGGATCGATCACGCTGTTGAACCGCACCACCGCGCGCTGCGCCGGTGCCAGGTGCACCGTGAGTACACCGCTCGCCGTATCTCCCGCCGGTTGCCACTCGGGCGCTGCCGGCGCTGCGCCTTCCGGCGCTGCCAGCAACCGGATGCGGAACGCGTCGAGATCCGGCCACGTTCCGGTGAATTCGATCCGGCGCAGCCCGTCCGGCGCGGTCTCGCCGGGCAGCCCGTCGAACAGCACGCCGTGGACCTGCGGGTCGGGCAGATAGGCCACGACCAGGCGATCGGCGGCCTGCACCCAGGGAAACTGCGCCGGGTCCGGCGCCGGCAGGTCCGGTTGGAGCTCGATGTCGGGCGGGCACCGTTCGGCGCCGTCCTCGACGCGCGCCGACTCGCGTGCCGAGAGCGTGTGACTGGCCGGAGACCCGTCGAAGCCGACGCCGTCGAGCGCGCCGTGCAGTTCGGCGGTGAGCTGGGCAGCCCTGGGCGGCGCGACATGCCGCGTCGTGGCCGGTCGCGGCACGCCCTCAGCGGGCGTGCGCACGACCATGCGCTCCAGCGATTCGCCCTCGATGGACGGGCGTTGCAGCATCGTCACCGGCGGCGCCACCGGCTCGTAGCGCACGGCGGTGAAGGGCGCGGTGACCGCGGGGCCGTCGTCGGCATAGGCCGCGTCCTGCGGGCCGACGACGCTGTTGCCGGCGAGGTCCGCCGCCCGCGCGCGCAACCGGTACTCGCGCCCGAAGCGCAGCCGCGGGAGGCTGCCGGGTCGCGCGTGGATGTCGGCTTCCACGCGGAATGGGGTCATTGCGTCGTTCTCGGGATCGACATGGCGGTCGTCCGGCATGATCGCGAGCCCCGGACGCGGCGCCGCGAGACTCCAGCCGTTCCAGGTGAACAGTGTTTCGCCCACGCGCAGGCTCTTGGGCGCCGCCGGGTCGCGCGGCGCGGTGGTCGCCAGTTGTACGAAGCCTTCGTCCGTGGCCGTCACCGACACCAGCGCAGGTTGCGCCTCCAGAAAGCGATACGTACCGGAGCGCTCGCACAGCGAGCGCCAGCGGCCCGTAGTGGCGTCGAACACATCGATGCGATAGCCGCGCACCAGATCCTCGGCGTACAGCGTGCCGTCGGCCACCGGCGGCGGCGCATCCACCGGGTCGGGCGGCGTGGAGCGGTCGCGTTGCGCCACGTGACGGTTCAGTGCGCAGGAGCGCTCGAACTGCCGGGCGAGATCGCCCGCGGTATCACGGCGGACCAGCGAAATGCCGGCGGTACGCAACGCCGGCAGGCCGGCGGTATCGGGTGTGCCGAACGTGCGGTCGGCCTTGCGGCCGAAACGCAGGATGCGCGTCGCCGCGTTGCGGACCTTGTTGGCATCGCCCACGACATCGTTCTGGATCACCCGGAAGCGCGCGCTGTCGTCCACCCTCAGGAAGCCGTCGACGATCTCCGGCGCCGACGGCCTGGGCGCCGCGACGAAGCGACCCGCGGCTGTATCCACGCGCACTTCGGTACGTGGCGACACCATGGTCGTCGTCAACGCCCAGCTCACGCCCGACGGCAGCACCCGCACGCCCGTGACCGTATCGTCCAGCACGTGGCCGTCCGCCACCTGGAGATCGATCACCAGGCCGAGCCGACGCAGCAGCTCGGGAAAATCGCCCAGCGCCGCGATGGCCTGGTGGATATCCCAGCGCGCGGCCAGTTCGGCGGCATCGGGCAGGGGCAGGTCGGTCTCGTCGAACGGTTGCAGAAACGCGTCCAGCGCATCGAACGCGGCGCGGCGCTCGGCATGCAGGGCGCTTGCCGGCGGCGGCGGGACGAAGCTGCGCGGCGGGTCCGGCGCAGGCGGCGGTGGTGGATGCAGGACCGAGGTGTCGAAGGACGCCGTGGGCAATGGCGTCGACGTCGGCGGGCCGGGTTCCACCGGCGGCTCGTCGCTGTCCACCCAGGGCGCGGGCCGGCCGAACATCTTGCCCAGCAGCCAGCGCGCCAGGCCGAACGGCCAGGTCAGGCAGCCGCAGCCGGGCGGCGGCGCGTCGTCCGCGTCGTCCGGGGAGGACCAGACCGGAACCTCCTCGGTATGGCGCGGTGCGTCCGGAAACGGGGGCGTTCCGGTGCCCGGCGGCGACGGCTCCGGCACCGGATCGGGCACCCAGGTTTCGGCCACGGCGCCGATGTCCGGATCGGCGGCCAGCACCTCCAGCGCCGGCCGCTCGGCGCCCGCGCCGTAGGCCGGATCGGAGGACGCACGCGCGTACAGGTCAGCCAGCAGATCGTGGAGCGTGCAGAACGGCGCGCTGACGATCGGCGTGCCGCGGAAATCCTCGAACACGTACGGCTGCACGCGAGTATCGGCGCGGAACAGCGCCGACCACAGCGCGCGCATCGCCGGCACGTCCACCGGTGCCGCCTGCAGCGGAAGCCGGCTGCCGTCGTCGAGTTCGGCCTGCCACGACAGCGCGACCACGCGCGTGGGCCAGTCCAGCAGATCGGGGAACGTCGACAGCGGGAGGCTGTCGGCATCGGTGCCGGTCCACAGCCGCGGCGACGCCAGCACCGACACCCGTGCGCGGCCCTGCGGGTCATGACCGTTGGGAAGCGCGGTGAAGATCAGTGTCTGCTTGTGCATGCGCGCCTCAAACGGGTTCGGGCGCGAAGGCCGCGCAGTATTCGGCCCACTGCGGAACGGGGACCATCTCGGCGAAGCTGGGATCGCTTCCGGCGAAGCGGCGTTCGATGCCGATGCTGACCGTCTTGCTGAAGAACGCGATGCGGATCTTCACCGTGACGGTCGCCGTGCCGGTCAGCGCACTCTGTCCGCCGTCGACCTTGGACAGGAAGGTCAGGCCGACATACAGCTCCACCGACACGCTGATGATGCCCAGCACGCTCAGCTCGCCCGCCGCGCGGAAGTACGCCGACAGGACGAACGCACCGCCCTGCGAGCGCTTGTAGTACACGCCGCCGGTGATCGAGGCCTTGCCCGCGGCGACGCCGAGATTGATCGCCACCGCCGCGCCGAACTCCAGCGCCGCCTCGACGTTGGTGACCTCGCCGGTGGTCAGTTCCAGCGCGAAGAAGCCGCCGCCGCCGAAGGCCATCACCGTCAGCAGGAAGGGCTGGTCGCGTTCGCAGAAGGCGAAGCGCAGGCCGGCCGCGCCGCCCGCGAACGGCAGGTGGAAGCCGGCGGCCACGCTGATGTCCTGCAGCACGAAGATGCCGATGCCCACGGTCGGCAGACCGAGCGAATATCCGGCGCGCACGCCGTCGGTATCCACGTCGAGATACGGCGGATCGATGAAGCCGTCGAGCGGAATGTACGTGCGCAGGGTTTCGACGAAGGCCAGGGCCCCGCGGAATTCCAGGCCGGCGAACTGCAGCGAGACATCCAGCTTGCGGCCGCTGCCGGCCGAGAAGCGCACGTGGTCGAAGCGCGCCGCGATCAACGCATGGTCTGGAGGAATGGTGATCTGGAACTTCTCCAGCGCCCCGTTGACCTCGAACAGCGGCGTTCCGCCCTGCTGCGGGGTCACAAGCATTGCATCCAGCACGAACCGGGCGCCGGGATCGGGCTCGAATATCGACTGCTTTACCAGCGCGCCGGTTTCCCACAGATAGTGGGTTTCGACGACCGGCACCGGGCCCCTCCCGTCGCCTAGATCGCGTTGTTTCCTCACCGAGGTCAGCCCCGGAACGGACAGGCCGGCCTGCTCCGGCCACTCGAACTCGAACCCTGCAATGATCTCGCCCAACGGGATGCCGCCGAGGAGATTCACCCCCTGGAAGATAGCGGCGGGATTGAACGTCCCCGCCGCGAACGCCTCGACGTCACCGACCGGTCCGAAGCGGCGCGACAGCCCCTGCGGCGTCAGGTCGGGGGCCACCAGCCCGCCGACCTTCTGCACCGGGAACGCGAGGTCGGCGCGGGCACCGTCGAAGCGCGCGAACACTTCGCCGGAGTTGCCGAACTCACTGGGGGGCGCGACCAGATAGTGCGGGTCGTAGCGGATGGTGCTGGCGCCGTCGGCGCCGGTGATCTCCCTCACCGCCGGCACGATCACCTCGGCCGATGCCAGCGCAGGCAGGAACGGCGGCGAACCGGTGGCCCGGAGCGCGCCCAGCAGGATGCTCGCGGTATCGAGCGCGGTATCGCCGGGCTCGCGCACTAGCGCATAGGCCACGCGCTGCAGATCCAGATCCGAGCGACGTCGCTGTTCCGGAACGGCGGGCACAGGCCCGGCGATCCCGTTGTACGCATCGATGATCGGCGCCAGCGCGTCCGCACCGGTGGATGCGAACACGAAGAGCTGGCGCACGCCGAACTGGCTGGTGCGTCCCTCGCGATCGGTGGCTTCGACCTCGAAGACTACGTCCTGTTCGACACCGTCCCGCTCGTAGCGGGGCCAGAAAGCGCCGGCCTCATCGGCTTCACTGCCCGGCCCCAGCATTTCGGAATCAGCTAGCGGCGGCGTCACCAGCGTGCGGAACGCCCACCGGGTGAACGGTACATGGCGATGGCCATAGGTCCTGACGGGCTGCTCCACCACGATGAAGCGGCGCGTGCGCAGGTACGCCTGTGGCCCGCCCCCTTCGTGCACCGTCTGGTGGGTGTGCGAGAACGCGCTCGCAGACCAGCGCCCCGGCGCGGGAGCGAGCTTGCGTTCGGTCACCTTGAACAGGGCCGCGCGGTGCCCGCAGGGGAACAGGTAGCCACGCCGAACGGTCTTGACGTGGTGATCGCGCCCCAGCGTCGCGCCATGCTGCCAACGCACCAGATCGATGCCCGGCGCGTTCCACTGGCCGTCTAGCTGCAGGTGGGCGCCCAGCGCGGACAGGATCAGCTGGTCCACCGCCACCGACGCATGGCCCCGCAGGCTGCGCTCGGAACTCAGGCGCACCAGTTCGCGCCGGTCCTTCCGGCTCAGCGACGCCGGGAACGGCGACGTGTCCGATGGTGCGTTGCGACCGAAATCGGGCGAGTGCACCGCGCGCACCCGCCGCCGCTGACGCGCGGTCTCGTCGACCGGCCCGTTCGCGCTGTCGGCCACGCCGAGGCGGGTATGCCAGAGCTCGACCGCATCGCCGGCCGCATCCCTCACGGGCGCCGCCGCATGCGCCCAGCGCGTATGCGGATGCGGCGACAGCACCAGGCGCCAGGGCGCCTCGATCGCGGTGACCTGCGAGGCCAGCCCACCGAACCAGCCGGGGCGGCCCACGCCGGGCGCCGGCGGCGGCGCGCCGGTGCGGTCGCGCACCAGTGGGGCACTGCGGCCGAGCGCGGTCAGGATGGCGTCCACCGACCACGCCAGCGGCAGCAACGCCGGCGCGACATGGAACACCAGACGGCTGTCACCGGCCAGCCGCGCGGAAATCGGCGGCGCGGTGACCGCATCGTCAGTGCCGCCATCGGCGAAGGTTTCCTCGACGATGTGCTGCGGCGGCAGGCGCACCGCGATGAACGCATCGCCGGGACCATCGGCGCGCAGCTGCTGCGTGGTCTCGTCCAGTGCGAGGTTGTAGGCCTCCAGCGTCATCACCAGCAGGTCGTCGGCGCGGACGATCTCGGCGGTGAACGCCAACCGCTGTTGCTGCAACGGCACCGGCGACGGCACCGGCGGCTCGATCAGCGTCCTCAGGATCTGCCGCAGCGTGTCGAGCGGCGCGGCGAGCAAGCTACGGATCAGCGGCATCGGTGCGCGCCCCGGTACGATCCGGCGAGGCGCGACGTGCGGCAGCGCCGGCACACGCGAGTCCATGGTGTCACTGCAGTCTCCCTGGGCCGGAACGCGGGCAGCCGAACCGGCGCCCCTCGCTTCACCTCACAAGAGAACGCCGCAGGGTCGAAAAACCGGACACCTCGATGAGCGAACTGCGTTGCGCATCACAGTCCGCGGGGAGACAGGGCACAGACGGCGGGATCCCAGGCAGGCATGCCGTCGCGGGTGGCGCCTGAACCTGATGAGCGGGCGCGATGGGCTAGCCCATCGGGTGCTGCGTCGTTCCGGCCACCAGGACACCGTGACCACGCTCGCTGTGCACCCGGGTGCGCGCCGGATTCAGGCGATTCCGATCCCCGGAATCGCCGTGATCGCGTCCGGATCGAATCCGCCCAGTGCGGCGAAATGGCGACCCCGCGCGGTGTAGTCGCGGTAGGCACCGAAACTGGGTGCGCCGGGCGACAGCAACAGCACGCCCTCGCCATCCAGCGACGCGCGTGCCTGCGCGATCGCCGACTCGAGATCGTCGGCGGCCGACAGTGCGAACCCGGCGTCGCTCGCGACCGGTGCGAGCAGATCGAAAATGCGCGGGCCGTTCTGTCCCATCGTCACGATCGCGTGCGGCGCGCCCGTGCGCATCGCATCGGCGAACGCCTGCCAGTCGAGGCCGCGATCGTGGCCGCCGACCAGCAACGCGACGCGACGATCGCGATAGACATCGAGCGCGGCGAGGCTCGCGTGCGGCGTCGTGCTGATCGAATCGTTGACCCACAGCACGCCATCGCGCGTGCCCAGCGGCTGCAGGCGATGCGGCAGCGGCACGAAATCCGCGGCGGCCGCCGCCAGCGGCGCGGCGTCGATGCCCAGCGCTTCGATCGCGGTCAGCACACCGCAGAGATTGCCGCGATTGTGCCGGCCCGGCAGTGGCAGGCCCGACGTCTCCATGACCGCGCAGTCGCCGCGGTGCATGACGTCACCGCGCAGATGCCAGCCCTCGGGCGTGCCGAACCAGTGGATCTCGCTGTCCGGCAACTCCAGCGCGGCGAGCCGCGGATCGTTGGCGTTGAGCACGGCGATGCGCGGCCGCGCGCGTGTCAGCAGCGCCAGCTTGTCGTCGACGTACTGCGCCTCGCTGCCGTGCCAGTCGAGGTGTTCGGGAAAGATGTTGGTGACGACCGCGATATCAGGCCGCACACCCCCGGTGGCGACATCGCCGGTCTGGTAGCTCGACAGCTCGATCGCCCAGACGTCGGCCTGCGCATCGAGCAGCTCCAGCAGCGGCAGGCCGATGTTGCCGGCCAGCGCGGTCCGCAGGCCCTGCGCGCGCAGCAGATGCGCGAGCAGCGCGGTCGTCGTGCTCTTGCCCTTGGTGCCGGTGACGCAGACCGTGCCGGCCGCGACCTCACCGGCAGCGGCACGCTCGGCAAACCACAGCGCCGTGCCGCCGATGAAACGCGTGCCCCGCGCAGCGGCCGCCATCGCCTCGGGCCGGTACGGGCTGATCCCCGGCGATTTGATGACCACGTCGAAGCGCGCCAGGTGTTCGCTGCTGGCCATCTTCTCGACCTGCAGCAAAGGATCGCCGAGACCGCTTACTTCGGCCGTTTCGTCCGCCGTGCAGAACACAGTCAGCGGCAGTGCGACCGAATCCCGATTCCCGATTCCCGATTCCCGCGCGGCGCGCAGCGCCGCGTACGCCGCCCGCCCTTCGCGGCCCCAGCCCCACAGCGCGATGCGACCGCCGTTGGCGGCGATCGCCTCAAGCTGCGAGATGCGCACGCAGGCGGTCCCACAGCGCGTCGGGAATGCGGTGTGCGTCCTCTTCGACCGCCATCAGGCCGGCGACATCCAGCTCATCCGCGTCGAGCTGCGGTGCGATTTCGCGGGCGAAGCGCGCGACGATCGCGTCCTCGCGCCACTCCGGGCGCTTCGCCAACGCCGCCATCGCCGCGCGCGATTCGCGGCCTTCGCCGACGCATTCGAAGGGCTTGTGGTCCTGATACTCGAGCAACGCGTCGTAACCGGGCACCTGCGACGCATCGTCGAGCAGATTGCGGCCGAAGATCGATACCAGACGCGGCTTGGGCATGAACGGCGCGAGTGCCAGGAACACGAAATGGCACTTCGGACAGATGCCGCACCAGCGGTTCACCGGCCGCTCGCCGAGCAGATGGAAATTGCGGTTGCAGCTGGAGAAATGCGCGTCGTAGCGATCGGTCTTCGCGAACTGGCGCGCGACCGCGAGTTCCGACAGCGGCCGCAGCAACGAGTAGTAGTGCAGGTCCGCGGCCACGCGCGCCTGCACGTGATCGCCGAACGCGCGCTCGAACGCCCAGCCCTTCGACCACTGGTGATTCACCTCGCGCGTCTCGCCGCCGGATGCGTCCTTGATCAGGCTGCCGTAGCTCGCCGAGCGCTCGTTGGAGAACACCACCTGATCCACGCCGTGCAGCACGGCGGCCAGCACGAGGATCGCCGAATTGATCGCGGTGACCGGGATATGCCCGTTCCACGCGCCCCGGCGGTTGTACTCGAACAGCTCCGGGGCGATCTGGCGGCCGATGTTGAGCGTCGGCAGGCCGGTGCGCTCGGCGCAGACGCGGATCAGCTGCGAGCCGCCGATCCAGCTGACCGTCTGCTCGATGCCCAGCGCGCGCAGCGCTTCGATCGAGACCAGCGAATCCTTGCCGCCGCCGATCGCGACCAGCGCGTGCGTGCGCAGGCCCAGCGCAGGCGCTCCGGCGTTCGCAGCTGCGTCATGCGGAAACTTGATCTTTTCGTGCAGATCCAGCCCGTTGCGATACGCGAATTCGCCGAGCCCGTGCACGTACACGTCCTCGAGCAGCGCCGCGGTCTGCGCATCGATCGCGTAGCCCTCGATGCGGATGTCCGTCGGCACGGCGGCCTTGTAGTAGCTGACGCCGGCGATCAGGTGCAGCAGGCGCAATGCCTGTGTCGCAGCTTCGGCACGTGCAGCCTCGAGTTCGAACGGCGCGCCCGGCACGGTGACGGTTTCGATCAGCTCGGGGCCATCGTCGAAGGCGTAGCGCAGACGCGCGACGCCGGTCGCGACGTCGAAATCGCAATCGATGAAGCGGAAACTGCGGACCGCATGGCGGTCGAAGACAACACTCATTCCAGAACATCCTGCTGCGGCAGCTGCCGCAGGTTGTAGGTATTGGCCATGACGAAGCCGTAGGCGCCGGCGTCGGCAATCAATACGGTATCGCCTTCGCGGGTCGCGGCCGGCAGGCGGCGGCGCGTACCAAACACGTCGCTGGATTCGCAGATCGGGCCGACGATCTCGACCGTCGTCTCGTCCGCGTCGTCGAGCCGCGTCAGGTTGTGGATGCCGTGCCAGGCGTCGTACAGCGCCGGCCGCATCAGACTGTGCATGCCGGCGTCCACGCCGACGCGGCGCGTGCCCAGCTTGTCGACCACCTGGGTCACGGTCGTCAGCAGCACGCCGGCTTCGGCGACGAGATAACGGCCCGGCTCGATCGCCAGGCGATAGCGCGGGTACTCGGCCTTGATCGCTGCCAGGCCCGCGGCCCAGGCCGGGATGTCGAACGGCACGTCGTCAGGGCGATACGGAATCGGCAGACCGCCGCCGATGTCGATCGTGTCGACGGTGCCGACCGCATCCGCGAACCCGGCCAGCTCCGCATAGACCTCGCGCCAGTGCGCGACGGTCTCGATGCCGCTGCCCAGATGCGCGTGGATGCCGGTGATGCGCGCGTCGACCTCTTCGGCCGCGATCAGGAACACATCGAACGCGCCCAGCGGCAAGCCGAACTTCGACGCCGCACCGCCGGTGACGACCTTGGCGTGGTGGCCATCGCCGCGGCCCAGATCGAGACGCAGCCACAGGTCGCGGCCGCGGAAGACCTCGGGCCAGCTGCGCAACGCTTCGACATTGTCGACCGTCACCGTGACGCCGCGTGCGTAGGCAGCCGCGTATTCGACACGCGGCGCGAAGCTCGGCGTGAACAGCACGCGCGCGGGGTCGAGATCCGGCAGCACCGCGAACACGTGTTCGAGCTCGCCTTGCGACACGCATTCCAGACCGAAGCCGGCATCGACCAGCGTGCGCAGGATCGCCGGATGCGGATTGGCCTTGATCGCGAAGAAGCGGCGATCGACTGCATCGGCCGTCGACAGCGCGGCGGCGCGCTCGCGCACGGTCGGCAGGTGATACACGTAATGCGGCCGGCCGGGCTCTGCCAGCGCCAGCAGCGACTCACGCGCACCCTGCCACCACTGGGGCGCACGTTCGCGGCGGCCATGCGCGATCTCGCGCCAGCTGGGACCGAACACGGTGTCGTCGTGCACCGGCATCGCGCCGCTGTCGATCAGCTCGGCATGCAGCACCGGCAGCAGACCGTCGGCATCGGCCTCGTCGATGACGAAGGTCAGATTGAGATCGTTCGACGACTGCGAGATCAGGTGCACGCGCTCCTTGCCGAATGTGGCCCACACATCCGACAGCTTGTGCAGCAGCGAGCGCATGCCGCGGCCGACGAGCGTGATCGCCGCGCATGGGGCGATGACCTTGACCCGGCAGATCTCGGCCAGATCGTCCGACAGCCGCGCCAGCACGTCGGTGCTGACGAGGTTCTCGCTGGGATCCAGCGACACGGTGACGTTGGTTTCCGAGGAACCGATCAGATCGACCGACAGGCCATGCCGCTTGAAGCGTTCGAACACGTCGGCGAGGAAGCCGACCTGCTGCCACATGCCGATGCCTTCCATCGACACCAGCACGATGCCGTTGCGGCGGCTGATCGCCTTGACGCCCGGCACCGGCTCGGCGCTCGCGTCGATCGCCGTACCCGGCAGGTCCGGGCGTTCGGTGTCGAGGATCGCCATCGGCACGCCGGCATCTCTGCAGGGCTTGATCGAACGCGGATGCAGCACCTTGGCGCCGGTGGTCGCGATTTCCTGGGCCTCGGCGTAATCCAGCCGCGTGAGCAGGCGCGCATCGGGCACATCGCGTGGATTGGCGCTGAACATGCCGGGCACGTCGGTCCAGATTTCGACGCGGCGGGCGCCGAGCAGCGCGCCGAAGTAGGCCGCCGAGGTGTCGGAACCACCGCGACCGAGGATCGCCGTGCCGCCGTCGCCGTGACGGGCGATGAAGCCCTGGGTCAGCAGCATCCGCGGCGCTTGCGCCGCGAACCGCGCGCGCCAGTCGGTCGCGGGTTCACGCTGGCAGTTCACCGACAGACGCGACGCCCAGTCGCTCTGGTTCGGAAGCGCCACCGCGTCCAGCCAGTCGCGTGCATCGCACCAGCCGAAATCCAGGCCCTGCGCGGCCAGATACGCCGCGCCGATCGTCGAGGACAGCAGCTCGCCCTGCCCCAGCACCTCGGCTTGCCAGTCGAGCGGGCGCGTCGCCGCGCGCGTATCCGTGGCCAGCGCCTGCAAGGCGGCGAGACGTGTGCCGAGGACCGCATCGACATCCAGTTCGAGCTCGGCGACGAACGCGCGATGGCGCTCGACCAGCGCGGCGACGCGCGCAGCCGAATCCGTGGCGCCATCGGCGATCGCAGTCAGTTCGTTGGTGACGCCCGACAGCGCCGACACCACCACCAGCACGCGCGCGTCGTGCTCCTCGGCCCGACGTTTCGCCAGCCGACCGATGGTGTCCCAGCGATGGCGACGCGACACCGAAGTGCCGCCGAACTTGAGCACGATCCAGCGATCGTCAGGGGGTGAGGACATCGGGGTGGGGTCTCGAACGGTGGGGGCGGACGGGTGATCATCGGCGGCCGCTACGATGGCGGCGATGCCGGCCCGGGCGCGCAGTTGCGCGACGGGTCGGGCGCACGATTCTAAAGCACGTCATCCCGCCGGAGCCCGTTCCATGCTCACCCGTCGTTATCTGCAGCTCGACGTCTTCGCCGCGCGCCCCGGTGCCGGCAATCCCCTCGGCGTGATCGTCGATGCCGACGGGCTGGACGCCGCCGCGATGCAGGCCATCGCGAACTGGACCAACCTGTCGGAGACCATCTTCCTGCTGCCGCCCGACGCCGGGGCCGACTACCGCGTGCGCATCTTCACGCCGCGCCAGGAGCTGCCGTTCGCCGGCCATCCGAGCGTCGGCGCGGCCTGGGCGGTCATCGACCAGGGCCTGGCCCACGCGGATGGTGGCGCACTGGTCCAGCAATGCGCGGCCGGCCTGCTGCCGGTGCGGCTCGACGTCGACGGCCACGGGCTGCAGCCGGCCGTCCGCGCGCCGCGCGCCCGCGTCGTGGCGATGCCTGCGAACAGCGCTGGCGCGGTCGACACCGTGCTGCGCGCACTCGGCGCCGCCGCGGCACCCCATGCGCTGCTCGACAACGGCCCGCTGTGGTGGTGCGTGGATCTCGGCGCGGCGGGCGCGGTGCGCGCCCTCGCGCCGCCGCTGGCCGAAATCGCCACGCTGTGTCTCGCCAGCGGCGCCGTCGGTCTGGCCGTCTGCGGTCGCGCACCGACGGGCGACCATGCGCTCGCCGTGCGCGCGTTCTGTCCCGCGGACGGCATTCCCGAAGATCCGGTCACCGGCAGCGCCAACGCCGCGATCGCCGCCTGGTTGCACGGCGACAGCCGGCTCGGCGATCTCGGCCCGGGCTATGTCGCCAGCCAGGGACGCGAGCTCGGACGCGACGGCCGGGTCTCGGTCGAGATCGATGCCGAAGGCGAGGTCTGGATCGGCGGCCAGGTGCAGGCCGTCATCCGCGGGACGCTCGATTGGTAAGCTGTCGCGCCGCGTGATGCCCCGCTCATGACTTCCCGCCGTTTCGTCCAGGTGGACGTGTTCGCCGACCGGCCCGGTGCCGGCAATCCGCTGGCCGTGGTGCTCGATGCCGACGGCCTCGACGACACCACGATGCAGGCCATCGCCCGCTGGACGCGTCTGCCCGAGACCACGTTCGTGTTTCCGGCCACATCCGACGACGCCAGCTATCGCATCCGGATGTTCTCGCCGCGCCGCGAAGTGCCGTTCGCCGGCCACCCGAGCGTCGGCACCGCGCACGTCGTACTCGAAGCCGGGCTCGCCACACCGCGCGACGGTCTGCTGGTGCAGGACGGCATCGCCGGCAAGCTGCCGCTGCGTGTGACCGGGACCGGGCACGAACGCACGATCGCGGTGCGTACGCCGCGCGCGCGCATCGTCGAGACCGCCGATGCCGACGATCCGCGCCTGCAGGCCAGCCTGGCCGGTCTGCCGCTGGGTGCCCTGCCGCCGGTACTGATGGATGGCGGCCGCCGCTGGTGGCTGGCCGAACTCGCCAGCGAAGCGGACCTGCGCGCGACGACACCGGACTGGAACGCGATCGGCGCGCTGGCCGAGGCCACCGGCAGCATGGGTCTGTGCGCATTCGCGCGCAGCACCGATCCTGTCCATCACCTCGCAGTCCGCGCCTTCGTCGGCGCGACCGGACATTTCGAAGATGCCGCCTCGGGCGCAGCGAACGCGACACTGGCGGCGTGGCTGGCCGCGCGCGATGCCTTGCCGGGCGAAGACGGCCGCTACCGCATCAGCCAGGGCCGCGAGGTCGGCCACGACGCGATCATCGAACTGCAGGTCGACGATGCCGGCGACGTGTGGTCCGGTGGCCGCGTGCAGAGCGTGGTGCGCGGCACGATCGACTGGCGCTGAGCCCCGGACGCGCCTCCGGCGCGGCGCCCGCTCATTGGATGGAGGGCGTGCGCCCGTTCGCGGGCACGTGGCGCCGCAGCCAGGCGTCCACGGCCCGCGCAGTGTTCGCGGCGTCCGCGCCCAGCAAAGGGCCGACATGCGTGGTTGCCGCGGAGACCAGACGTTCCGCCCCCCAGGCCTCGGCCAGTGCCTGCGTGACCGCCGGCGGCACGTCGTCGTCGGCCTGCGAGGCCACGCACAGCACCGGCACCGTCGGCCTCGCCAGCACGATGCCGGCGTATGCCGCGCGCAGCACCGCGCCACTCTCGTCGCGCCATTGGCGCATCGCCGCGAGCGCGGTCGCCGCGTCGGCATCGGCCAGCGCGCGGCGGGTTGAAGACAGCCGGGCATCACGCCCCCAGCGCACGACATCCGGCCAGGCGCGCGCCGGCAGGTGCGCATGCCACGGCGCAGGCGGCAACGGATTCACCAGTACGAGGGCGTCGGCCCTGTCCGCCGCGTCGAGCGCCAGCAGACCACCAAGGCTCGCCCCGATCAGCACACGCGGGCGCGGCAGTCGTTCGACCGCGTCGCGCACCTGCTGCGCGTAGTCGGCGTAACGGGTGGCGGCGATGCCGGCGACTGCGGGTTGCAGGTCCGGCGCATGGACGCGATGGCCGCGTGCTTCGAGCACGTGCCGCCACAGGGCCCATTCCCAGCCGCCGCCAGCGCCGTGGACCAGCAGCAGATCGAAGGTTCGGTTCGACATCATCGCGCCATGGTCGCAGACCGGACCACGACCGGCAGACAAAAAAACGGCGCCGGAGATATCCGACGCCGCCGTATTGCAACGCGCATCGCGGCCACACGGCCGCATGCGGGATCAGCTGTCGAGCTCGGCCTCGAGCGACAGCGGCACCGCCGACAGGGCCTTGGAGATCGGGCAGTTCTGCTTGGCGTCGTCAGCGATCTCACGGAACTTGACGGCGTCGATGCCCGGCACCTTCGCGTGCGTTTTCAGACGGATCGCACTCAGCTGCGGGCCACCGTCCATCGACAGGTCGACCTCGGCGCGGGTGTCGATCGACTCCGGCGGAAACCCCGCCTCGGTCAACTTGGCCGACAGCGCCATCGAGAAGCAGCCCGCGTGCGCGGCGGCGATCAACTCCTCGGGATTGGTGCCCTTCTCGTCACCGAAACGACTGTTGAAGCCGTAGCGGACGGTGTCGAGCAGGCCGCTCTGCGGCGTCGAGAGCTCGCCGCGACCGGACTTGAGGTCACCGGTCCAGCGTGCGGTGGCGTGACGTGAAATACCCATGCGGATCTCCAGTGGGACGGGGGACTGGAGCCTAATGCGCGCGGTGTTACGCGGACGTCGCACCGGCACGCGTCACGCACCCAGGCGCGTCGATGCGCGACACTGCGGCCATGCTGCTGACGCCGTCCACCGCCGCGCTTCTCGCCGATGCGGTCCTCGCGCTGCACGTCGGCATCGCCGCGTTCGTCGTCGCGATGACCCTCGCCGTGCCGACGGGTGGCCTATTGGGCTGGCGCTGGATCCGCCTTCGCGGTCTACGCTGGTTGCACGCGGGCCTGGTGGCGGTGATCGCACTGCAGGCGTGGCTTGGCCGCCTGTGTCCGCTGACGACGTGGGAACAGCAACTGCGTGCGCATGCCGGGCAGGCGACCTACGAGGCTTCGTTCGTCGGCCATTGGCTGTCGGAGCTGCTCTATCTCGATCTGCCCTGGTGGAGCTTCGTGCTCGCCTACACCGTCGTCGCGGTGGTCGTCGTGCTGGGCTGGTGGCGCTGGCCGCCCGATCCCGCGGTGCGGGCGCGCGGCAAATCCGGTCGCCGTTCGTCGTAGCGCGGCGAAAACCCCATATTTATTGCGGTTTCCTATTGGCGGGGGTGCCGGTATGCCCTACATTTCGCTGGCCGGCTCGCTCGGCCCGGAATACTCACTCCATATTTGACGAGGGAACCACAGACCCATGGCAACGAAGAAGGCCACCACCAAGAAAGCCCCGGCCAAGAAGGCTGCGCCGAAGAAGGCTGCTGCCGCCAAGCCGGCTGCGCCGAAGCCGATCAAGGAAGCCCTGAGCAAGTCGGGCCTGGTCGCGCACATCGCCGAGTCCACCGGCATCGCGGCGAAGGACGTGCGTTCGGTGTTCTCCGCGCTCGAAGGCGCCGTGCACGGCTCGATCAGCAAGAAGGGCGCGGGTTCGTTCACCCTGCCCGGCCTGCTGAAGATCACGTCGGTCAGCGTGCCGGCCAAGCCGAAGCGCAAGGGCATCAACCCCTTCACCAAGGAAGAGCAGTGGTTCGCCGCCAAGCCCGCCTCGGTCAAGGTCAAGGTGCGTCCGCTCAAGAAGCTCAAGGACGCCGCCGCCTGATCCAGGGCGCCACGTGTCTTTCGATCGGGACGGCCTTGGCCGTCCCGATTTCGTTTCGGGCAGGCGGATCGCGGTCTGCACATGAAACCAACGGCGTCGCCGGCAAGCTCCGCGCGTCCCGGCGCCAGGCGTCTTCTTCCGAGCATCCCACATGAGTTTCCAGGGCTTTCTCAATCACCTGCTGACATCCCAGGCCGGCGGCAAGCCCGGCAGCAGCCTGCTCAATGCCGACTTCGGCAAGGGCGCGGCCACCGGCGGCGCGCTGGGCCTGCTGCTCGGCAAGAACAAGAAGACACGCAAGCTCGCCACCTATGGCGGACTCGCCGCGATCGGCGTCATGGCCTACAAGGCCTACGGCGACTACCAGAAGCAGCAGGTGGGCGCGGCTGCGCCGCCGCCGCAGACCGTGGACCGCCTGCCGGCGCCCCAGGTCGACCTGCACAGCCAGGCGATCCTCAAGGCGCTGGTCGCCGCGGCCAAAGCCGACGGCCATATCGATGCACGCGAGCGTGAACTCATCGAGGGTGAGTTCAAGCGCATCGACGAAGGCGCCGACGTGCAGCGCTGGCTGCATGTGGAACTGGAGAAGCCGCTCGATCCGGCCGAAGTCGCAAGTGCCGCGAGCACGCCGGAAATCGCGTCGGAAATGTATCTGGCGAGCGTGCTGGTCGCCGACGAGACCAACTTCATGGAGCGCAGTTATCTCGACGAACTCGCGCGCCAGCTCAGTCTTGCGCCGGAGCTCAAGACGCGGCTCGAGCAGGAAGTGAAATCGGCCGCCGAAGTCCGTTGATCCAACGCTGACTCAATGGTGTGTCCCGGAAACGGCCTGCCTCGCGCAGGCCGTTTTGCGTTGCAACTCGCAGACGCCGCAGCGCGCACGCACACCTGCGCTTCGCATGCGATCTGCGAGGCTGTCGCGATGCACGACCCCACGTCCGCCCCACCCGATCCGGATCAGCGCCCCGCCACCAAGCCCGCGCCGGCACGCCGTGACTACACCCCGCAGGTGCGCAGTCTGCTGCGCTTCGCCCTCGTCGTCGGCCTGCTCGCAGCCGCCGGCCACTGGGCATGGCACCAGCCGTTCATGGCGAAGCCACGGGCGATCGCGGCGCTGACCGCGGCGTCACCGCCCGAGACGCTGCAGATGCCGGTCGAAGGCGTACGCGCCGCGCGCGTCGCCGACACGTTCGGTGCCCCGCGCGGCAGCGACCGGCGCCACGAGGGCGTCGACATCTTCGCGCCACGCGGCACACCGGTGCTCGCCGCCACAGATGGGCTGGTGGTCGGCATCCGCGACACGGGCCTCGGCGGTCGCCAGGTGTGGCTCATGGGCCCGGGGCGCCAGCGTCATTACTACGCGCATCTCGACGACTGGGCCGAGCTGCTGTCTGTCGGGGATCTCGTGCGCGCCGGCGATCCGCTCGGCACGGTCGGCGACACCGGCAACGCGCGCGGCACACCGCCGCACCTGCACTACGGCGTCTACGCCGCCGACGGCGCGTTCGATCCCCTGCCCCTGCTGCGCGCCGGGGCCGACAGCGGCGACGCGTCGCGCTAGCATCCGTACCGGCCGCGCGTGCGGCACCGGGGAGTCGAAACATGTCGCATCGGGCGTGGTGGCTGGTCATCGCGACGCTGATCCTGCTGGGCATCGCACTCGCCGTGCACGACGCCACGCGCAGCCCGGCGTACGGGTCCAGCGCCGTATCGGGCGCGCCCGTCGATGCCTCCGCCGCGTCTGCAGGCGATGCCCGCACCGCCGCCGACGCCGCTCTGGCGCGCGCGCGCAACCAGGCGATCGCCGAGGCCGTGCAGACCCTGCACGCGTATCTGGCGGTGCTGTTCAAGAGCGATCGCAGCGAGGCCGACGGTTACTGGCGCGACGGCCGCCCCGAGGCGGGTGAGGGCGAGCTGCGCACACTGGCCGACGTGACCGGCATCCGCGCCGACAATGCGCGTCCGGAACCGCTGGATACCCAGCCGGTGCCGGACGCCCTGCAGATTCCGGTGCGGCTGCGGGTCGGCGGCACCGGACCGCTGCGGCACTACAGCGGGCACTACCGGATGCAGCGCATCGACGGCGGCTGGCGTATCACCTCGGCGTCGATCGAACCGTCACCGACGCCGCGTTAATCTTTCAGCGATTCGAATTCGACACGGGGACCCGATGGACAAGCGCTTCTGGATCTGCGGCCTGACGATCTCGGCGACCGCGCTGGTCCTGGGATTCCTGGTCCACGGCGTGTTGCTGCGGGCCGACTATCTGGCGCTCGCCCACCTGTTCCGCCCGCGCGCGGAAGCGAACGCGAACGTCGGCTGGATCCTGCTGGCGTATGCGGCGCTCGGCCTGGGCATGACCTGGCTCTACCGCTGGCTTCCACCACCGGTGCGCCGCAAACGTTGGCACGGCGCGCGCTTCGGCCTCGCGATCGCCCTGGTTTCGTTCCTGCCCTGGCATCTGCTCGCACATGCCGGGCAACCGTTTCCGCTGGCGCTGGCATTGAAGCAGGTCGGGCTCGATGTGCTGTCGATGCTGCTGCTCGGCCTGCTGCTCGCGTGGCTGCAGCCACACCGGGTCGCACTCGCCGTCGCCCCGGACTGACGCGTCGTCGCCGCGGCTCAGACCGCGTTCACCGCGCCTGCGTAGGGTGCGCTCACCTGCCACGGAGACCGCCATGCGCCGCGTCCTGTCCGTCCCGCTCGCTTCGATCCTGTTGCTCGCACTCGCCGCATGTACGTCGATCGGCCTGGTGTCCGCCTGGCTCAACGACCAGGTCGCGTTCACCGCGCCGCAGTTGCAGCGCCAGCTCGACACGCGCTTTCCGCGCACCTTCGATCGCGTCGGCGGCCTGGTTTCGGTCACGCTGGACAATCCCCGTCTGTCGATCCCGACAGGCGATCGCCGGCTGCGGCTGGATTTCGATCTCGGCATCGGCGGGATGGCCGCCGACAGCCGGCCCGGTCATCTGTCGCTGATCAGCGGCCTGCGCTACGACCCGTCCACGCGCGGTCTGCATCTCGAGAATCCCGAACTCCTGCAGTTCGACCTGCCCGGCTCGAACGCGCTGCTGCGCGGCGGCGCGCGGAGTGTCGTCAACAGCCTGCTCGCCGAGTACGCACGCAGCGAGCCGGTGTACCGGCTCGACGACGATCTGCTGTCGAAGCTGCCGGCCGGCACGCGGGTCGGCAACGTCGACATCGCCAGCGGTCGCGTGGTGGTGCACCTTGCGCGCTGAGCGCGGCGCAGCGCGCATGCGCGCACTCGCCACCGCCTGCGCGCTCGCGTGCGTGCTCGTCGGTTGCGGCGGCGATGCCGATGCGCCGCGCGGCGCCGACGGTCGGCCCGTTACAGGCGAATCCGGCCTGCCCCAGCCCCAGCAGGTCGCTGGCGCAGTGACCGGCATGCCCGGCCAGCCTGGCCCGGGTGATGTGCCGCTGGGCGGCGAACCGGCGACGCCCGATCCCGTCGACCCGACCCTCGCGCCACTCGAGGACAATCCCGAGACCGGCCTGCTGCCGCCCGCGGGCGCCGTGACGCCAGACCTCGCGCAAACTGGCCCCGAGCCGTCACCGGAGGAAGCCGCTGCGGTCATCCGCACCTATTACGCGGCGATCAACGCCCTCGACTATCCGCGCGCTTATGCGCTGTGGTCGGACGGCGGCCGCAGCAGTGGGCAATCGCCGGAACAGTTCGCCGCCGGCTTCTCGGACACTTCGACCGTGATGGTCGACATCGGCGCGCCGGGCCCGGTCGATGCCGGGGCGGGCTCGCGTTTCATCGAAATCCCGGTGTCGCTGCGGGCGCAACAGGCCGACGGCACGTTCCGCCGGTACGAGGGCCGCTACGTGCTGCGCCGCGCGGTGGCCGACGGTGCCAGCCAGGCCCAGCGCGCGTGGCGCATCGCATCGGCGGATCTGCGCGAGGCGCCGGCGCCCTGAGTTCGGGGCCATCCAGGCCCGCCGCATCGACGGGCCGCAGCGCAGTGCCTCAGCGCTTGGGCTGCAGCATCGTGCCGGTGCAGGTCTTCGCGCCGCAGCGGCAACCCCAGAGCTTCTTGAGCGCGGGTGTGTGGCGCTCGGCCAGCGTGATGCCGTAGTTGTAGGTCAGCTCCTCGCCGGCGGCGATGGCGCGCACCGCCTCGATGTAGACCTTGTCCTTGTGCCGGCGGTCCTTCGCGTCTTCCTCCACCACCGCTTCGCAGTTCGGCTCGCAGCTGTGGTTGATCCAGCGCGCGACGTTGCCCTCGACGTTGGCGTCGATGACGTACTCGTCGTTGAGCGTGAACAGGAAGGTGTGTCCGTCCTCGTCGAGCTCGCCGTACGCGTTGTCGACATCGTCGTGGGTGCGCAGGAAGCCCTTGTAGCGGATGATCCGCTCGCCCTTGGCGATCGCGTCGGTGGCGAATACGCCATTGCCGTGGATGCTCGACAGACGGGCTTCGATCTTCTTCGTTGGTTTCGACTTCTTCGGCATCGCGCGCAAGGGCCCGTCGTGAGGTGTCGCGGCATTGTGGCCAACATCCCGGTGCCCCGCCAGCGTCGCTGCAGGCGACACGGGCGCCAGCCGTGGATGAACCGCGTCGGGAGCGCGCGTTGAGACGCAGAGGCCAAAAGCGTACAATTTTGGTCCCGTTTGAAAGGACCACGCCGTGCTCCGCGTCACCAAGCTCACCGACTACGCCACTGTGGTCCTGACCGTGCTCGCCGCACGGCCGGAGACGGTGACGAGTGCGGCCGAGCTGGCGGAGTGCTCGGGACTGGAACCGACGACGGTGAGCAAGCTGCTCAAGCCCCTGGCGCAGGCAGGCCTGGTCGAAGGCTTCCGCGGCGCCACGGGCGGCTACCGCCTGGCGCGCCCGGCCGAGTCGATCAGCCTGGTGCAGATCGTCGAGGCGATGGAAGGCCCGCTGGCGATGACCGAGTGCAGCCTGCACGACGGCCAGTGCGGCATTTCCAGCCAGTGCGGCGTACGCAGCAACTGGCGGCGCATCAACGATGTGGTCGCCGACGCGCTGCGGGCAGTGAGCCTGGCCCAGATGCTGGGCGACGCGCCGGCACCGCCCCCCATTTCCTCCCCCGGCGGGACGAAGCGCATCGACGCCCGTCTCGCCCGTGCATAGACAGTAGGCAGCCCTATGGCCACCGAGATCATCGAAGCCCCTGAGACCAATCAGGAGATCCACGCGCAGCTGGGCCGTCGCTACGAGGCCGGGTTCATCACCGACATCGAGTCCGACAGCTTTCCCGTCGGCCTCGACGAGGATGTCGTGCGCGCGTTGTCGGCGAAGAAGGACGAGCCGGAATGGATGACCGAATGGCGTCTGGCCGCCTACCGCCACTGGCTGACGATGCCGGTGCCGCATTGGGCGAAGCTCGACATCGCGCCGATCGACTTCCAGGCACTGAGCTACTACTCGGCTCCGAAGGGGCCGAAGTACGCCTCGCTCGACGAGGTGCCCAAGGAACTGCTCGACACCTACGACAAGCTGGGCGTCCCGCTGCATGAGCGTGCGCGACTGGCCGGCGTCGCCGTCGACGCGGTGTTCGATTCGGTGTCGGTCGGCACGACGTTCAAGAAGGAACTCGCCGAGAAGGGCGTGATCTTCTGTTCGATGTCCGAGGCGATCGCCGAGCACCCCGAGTTGGTCAAGCAGTATCTGGGCTCAGTGGTGCCGGTCGGCGACAACTACTTCGCCGCGCTGAACTCGGCGGTGTTCTCCGACGGCAGCTTCGTGTTCATTCCCAAGGGCGTGCGCTGCCCGATGGAACTGAGCACCTACTTCCGCATCAACGCCGGCCACACCGGCCAGTTCGAGCGCACGCTGATCATCTGCGAGGACAAGGCCTACGTGTCCTACCTCGAAGGCTGCACCGCGCCGATGCGGGACGAGAACCAGCTGCATGCGGCGGTCGTCGAGCTGGTCGCGCTGGAAGAGGCCGAGATCAAGTATTCGACGGTGCAGAACTGGTACCCCGGCGACGAAAACGGCAAGGGAGGCATCTACAACTTCGTGACCAAGCGCGCCGAGTGCCGCGGTGACCGCAGCAAGGTGGTCTGGACCCAGGTCGAGACCGGCTCGGCGATCACCTGGAAGTACCCGTCCTGCGTGCTGCTGGGCGACGATTCCACCGGCGAGTTCCACTCGGTGGCGCTGACCCACCATCGCCAGCAGGCCGACACCGGCACCAAGATGATCCACGTCGGCAAGCGCACCAAGTCGAAGATCGTCAGCAAGGGCATCAGCGCCGGCCGCGGCCAGAACACCTATCGCGGCCTGGTCAAGGTGGGCAGCGGCGCCGACGGCGCGCGTAACTACACGCAATGCGATTCCCTGCTGATCGGCAAGCAGTGCGGCGCCCACACGTTCCCCTACATCGAGGTCAAGCACCCCGGTGCGACCGTCGAGCACGAAGCGACCACGTCGAAGATCAGCGACGACCAGCTGTTCTACTGCCGCGCACGCGGCATCGCCGAGGAAGACGCGGTCAGCCTGATCGTCGACGGCTTCTGCAAGGAAGTGTTCCGCGAGCTGCCGATGGAGTTCGCGGTCGAGGCCAAGAAGCTGCTGGATGTGTCACTGGAAGGTTCGGTCGGCTAAGCGCCGTCCGAACCTTCGGGATTCGGGATACGGGATACGGGATTCGCAAGATCTCGCCTTCCGACCGGACCCCGCTTTTCCCGAATCCCCAATCCCGAATTTCGAATCCCTATGCTCAATATCGACAACCTCCACGCCTCCATCAACGAGCGCGACATCCTCAAGGGCCTCTCGCTGCAGGTGAAGCCGGGCGAGGTGCACGCGATCATGGGCCCCAATGGTGCCGGCAAGTCCACGCTCGGCAACATCCTCGCCGGCCGTGACGGTTACGAGGTCACCGCGGGCGGCGTCCAGTTCGAAGGTCAGGATCTGCTGGCGCTCGAGCCCGAAGAGCGCGCCGCCGCCGGCGTGTTCCTCGCGTTCCAGTATCCGGTCGAGATCCCCGGCGTGAACAACACCTACTTCCTGCGCAGCGCGCTCAACGCGCAGCGCAAGGCGCGCGGCGAGGAGGAACTCGATTCGATGCAGTTCCTCAAGCGCGTGCGCGAGAAGCTGGCGGTGCTGCACCTCGACGACCGCCTGCTGCACCGGGGCGTCAACGAAGGCTTTTCGGGCGGCGAGAAGAAGCGCAACGAGATCTTCCAGCTGGCCGTGCTCGAGCCCAAGCTGGCGATCCTCGACGAGACCGACTCCGGCCTCGACATCGACGCGCTGAAGAACGTCGCCGACGGCGTCAACGCGCTGCGCTCGCCCGATCGTGCCTTCATCGTGATCACGCACTACCAGCGCCTGCTCGACTACATCCGGCCGGACGTGGTGCACGTGTTGGCCGACGGCCGGATCGTGCAGAGCGGCGGCCCCGAGCTCGCACTGCAGCTCGAAGAAAAGGGCTATGCGTGGGTCAAGGACCGCGTCGCGCCGGAGGCCGCCGCCTGATGAGCGCCCTGCTCGACTCCCTTGCCGCCGGCTTCGACGGCGATGCCGCGCGTCGCGCCTCGCTCGAGGCTGCACTCGCCGCCGGCCTGCCCGGCCCGCGCAGCGAATCGTGGAAATACACGTCCCTGCGCGCGCTCGAACGTCGCCAGTTCGCGGCCGTATCCGGGAATGAGGACGCGCAGGTCGATCCCGCACTGCTGGCCGGCATTCCGGCGCCGCGCGTGGTGTTCGTCAATGGCGTCGCCGCGCCTGCGTTGTCCGATCCCGGGGTACCGGTGGCGGGGCTGACGATCGACGCGACGCCTCGCGTGCAGACGCTGCCCGTGATCGAGGACCGTGCGGACGCGGTGTTCGCCCGGTTCAACGACGCACTGGCGCGCGACGGCGTGGCGATCTCGGTCGACGCGGGCGCGCGGATCGATGTGCCGGTGCACCTGGTCTTCATCGGCGCCCCCGCGGCCGCTGATCTCGTGTGGCATCTGCGCCATCACGTGGCGCTGGGCGCCGACGCGGCCTTGACGCTGGTCGAGCATCACCTCGATACCGCGCCGCACCGTCACCTCGACAACAGCGTGGTCTCGCTGCGCCTCGCCGACCGCGCCGAACTGCACCATGTCCGCATCCAGGGCCGCGATGCCGGGGCGACGAGCATGCTGCGCACCGATGCCGAACTGCAGGCCGCCTCCGCTTACACGCGGGTCGACGTCGAATCCGGCGGCGCGCTGTCGCGCCATGAGCTCGACGTGCGCCTGCTCGGCGACGACGCCCGCCTGACCGCCAATGGCGTGCTGCTGGCCAGCGGCCGCGCGCACGTCGATACGCGTCTGGGCATCCGTCACATCGCGAAGAACACCGCCTGCGCACTCACGTGGCGCGGCATCGGCGACCAGCGCGGCCGTGTCGTGTTCCACGGCGGCATCACCATCGATGCCGGCGCGGACGGCACCGATGCGCGCCTGTCCAACAAGAACCTGCTGCTGTCGGCGAACGCGGAAATCGACACCCAGCCGGTGCTGGTGATCCACGCCGACGAAGTCCAGGCCGCGCACGGCGCGACGGTCGGCCAGCTCGATCCCGGCGCGCTGTTCTACCTGCGCTCGCGCGGCCTGCCGGCGGCGGACGCGCAGCGGTTGCTGACCACCGCCTTCGTGCGCGAGCCGCTGATCGCCATCGACGATCCCGCATTGCGCGAACAGGCCGAGCAGCTGCTGGACCGCGCTCTGGCCGCGCATCTCGCATGAGCGCGTTGCCGCCGGTGACGCCGCCGTTCGACGGGCCGAGCGCACAGGTCGATCCGGCCGGCCAGGTCGACTGGAACGCGGTGCGCGCCGATTTTCCGCTGCTGCTGCGGGAGGTCCACGGCAAGCCGCTGATCTATTTCGACAACGCCAACACCGGCCAGAAGCCGGCCACGGTGATCGAGGCGATGGACGGCTTCTACCGGCGTCAGAACGCCAACGTCAGCCGCGCCGTGCATCAGCTCGGCAGCGAGGCGACCGAGGCCTATGAAGGCACGCGCACCCGGCTCGCGCGCTTCCTCAACGTGCGCGGCGACGAACTGGTGTTGTGCAGCGGCACGACGTTCGCGATCAATCTGGTGGCTTATTCGTGGGCGCTGCCACGGCTGCAGGCCGGCGACACGATCCTCGTCTCGCGCATGGAACATCACGCCAACATCGTGCCGTGGCAGCTGGTCGCCGAGCGCACCGGGGCGGCGATCCGCGTGGCCGAGATCCGCGAGGACGGCACGCTGGATCTCGATGCGCTGCGCCGCGCGATGACATCGGACGTGAAGCTGCTCGCGCTCACCCATGTCTCGAACGTGCTCGGCACGGTGAACCCCGTGCGCGAGATCTGCCGCGAGGCACGCCGCCGCGGCGTGGTCACGGTCATCGACGGCTCCCAGGCGGTCCCCCACCGCGCGGTGGACGTCGCGGCGATCGGCTGCGATTTCTATGCCTTCACCGGTCACAAGATGTGCGGGCCGACCGGGACCGGCGCACTGTGGGCGCGCCGCGAACACCTGCAGGCGATGCCGCCGTTCCTCGGCGGCGGCGAGATGATCAAGGAAGTCAGCTTCGACGGCACGGTCTACAACGACCCGCCGCACCGTTTCGAAGCCGGCACCCCGAACATCGCCGGCTTCGTCGGCCTGGGCGCGGCAGTGGACTATCTCGAGCGCCTGGGGATGGACCACGTCGAAGCGCGTGAGGCCGAGTTGCTGGCGCATCTGACCGAGGAGCTGGCGCGGATCGACGGCCTGCGCATCTTCGGCACCGCCGCCGACAAGGCGGCCGTGGTGGCGTTCCTCGTCGAGGGCGCCCATGCCCACGACCTCGCCACGCTGCTGGATCTCGAAGGCGTGGCGATCCGCTCCGGCCAGCACTGCGCGCATCCGCTGCTGCAGTTCTACGGGGTGGCGGCGACGTGCCGCGCCTCGCCTGCGTTCTACAACACGCACGAGGAAATCGAGGCCTTCGTCGCCGCGCTGCGCAAGGTGCGCACACTGCTGAGCTGAGGCGTGCGGGTGTCGAGAGGCCGCGCCCGGCGCTAGCATGGACGCATGAGCACACCCGCATTCGACGCCGATGCCCAGCGGGCCGGCCCCCCACCTCCACACCGTTTTCGCGATGCCGTGCCGGACGATGTGCCGGCTCTGGTCGCGCTGGTGACATCCGCCTACCGCGGCGATTCGAGCCGCCGGGGCTGGACGACCGAAGCCGACCTGCTCGACGGTGCCCGCATCGATGCCGACGTGCTGCGGCACGACATCACCCGCGCCGGCAGCCGGGTCATCGTCGTCGATGGCGAGGATGGACGACCGCTGGCCTGTGCCCATGTCGCGATCGAGGACGGCAGCGGCTACTTCGGCATGTTCGCCGTCGATCCCCTGCTGCAGGGCCGCGGCACCGGCGATGCCGTATTGACCGAATGCGAGCGTATCGCACGCGACGCGTGGCAGCTGCCACGGATGCGGATGACGGTGATCGACGTGCGCGAATCGCTGATCGCCTGGTACCTGCGCCGCGGCTACCGGCGCACCGGCGTCCACAAACCATTTCCGTACGGCGACTTGCGCTTCGGCGTCCCCCGGCGGGACGACCTGCGCTTCGAGGTACTGGAGAAATCCCTGGAGTCACACGCATGAGCGAGACCTGGACCTTCGTCTGCGCGACCGGGGCCTTGCTGCCCGGCGAGATGAAGATGGCCTTCGACGAGATCACCGGCACGCCGATGCTGGTCTTCAACCTCGACGGCACCCTCTACGCCCTGGAAGACCAGTGCAGTCACGAGGACTTCGGCCTGTCGAGCGGCGAGTTCGATGCGGGCGAAGGCTCGATCGAATGCGTGCTCCACGGGGCGCGCTTCGACGTCCGCGACGGGCGCCCGTTGTGCGCCCCTGCGTATGAGCCGGTGGCCAAGTTTCCGGTAAAGGTGGAGCACGGCGGCGTGTGGTGCCGCGACGATCGCACCTGAGCCGACCGCGGCTTGGCCCGTAGCTGGAATCGTTCGCCTTTGCTTACGAGAACCATTCTCAGTTAGAATTCCGCTCAGGACATGATTCTGACGGAGCGGTCGCGTGCGGCAGGCGGACATCGACATCGGACCCGGCAACGACCGCCGCGCCTGTGCGTGCGTACGGTCGTTGGACCGCGCATTGCACGATGTGCCGGCCTGGGGCGCTGCATCTCCTCGTGTTGTTCCGATGCGTCCCGCGTTCCGCGTGGCGGCCGCAACGCGTTGCTTCACCACTGACCGCTCCGCCCAAAGCATCGGCATGACGCCCGCGGCAGGCACGCGGGCCACGGGCCGTCATCGCCGCCCGTCCGTTGTCGCCCCCGCTGGTCCTGCGCCGCGTCCGCATCGCATGAATCCGTGTCGTGCGCAGTCCGTCAGCGCCGGCCTGCAGCGCCGTGCCGGACGTGCCCCGCCACCGGCCTGACGCCTGCCCGGATCGCCATCGACGCATCCGCCCCCTCATCGAAGGCCAGCCGTCGCCAGGCCGCTTACGACTGACCGCGAGATCTCCATGACTACTGCTCTGCCCGTCCGCCGCTCCGTGCTCGCCACCGCCCTGCTCGGCCTGATCGCGACACCCGCGCTCGCCGCGCCGGACGCGGCGCCCGGGCCGGTCGATTTCGACACCATCGTCGTCACCGCCGCAGGCTTCGAGCAGAAGCTCACCGATGCGCCGGCCAGCATTTCGATCGTGACGCGCGAGGAACTGGACACCCGTCCGTACACGACGCTGATCGACGCCGTACGCGATCTCGAAGGCGTGGACGTGGGTGAAACCGCCGACAAGACCGGCCAGCGCACGATCAGCCTCCGCGGCATGGGCGCCGATTACACGCTGGTGCTGATCGACGGCAAGCGCCAGAACAATCACGGCGACATCTATCCCAACAGCTTCGGCGGCAACCAGTTCAACCACATTCCGCCGCTGGACACGATCGAGCGCATCGAAGTGATCCGCGGGCCGGCGTCGACGCTGTACGGCGCCGACGCGCTCGGCGGCGTCATCAACATCATCACCCGCAAGGTCTCCGACCGCTGGCGGGGCTCGGCCACGCTCGGCCACAGCATCCAGGAAGACAGCGCGTTCGGCGACGACTCCACGCTGGATGTCGCGCTGAGCGGCCCGCTGGTGCCCGACGTGCTGGGCCTGAGCATTCGCGGCTCACGCTACGAGCGCCGCGCGTCCGAACCGGAATACGAGGTCATCTACGACCCTGCGGGCACGGCGCACGAACGCGCGCTCGGCTTCGGCGGCGGCGGCAAGACGGTCGACAATACCAACCGGTCCGCGGGCATCAGCCTGAGCTGGACGCCGACCGATACGCAGAGCATCACGCTCGATTACGACACCTCCAAGCAGGTCTACGACAACACCCCGTTCGTCAACAACCTGGGCACGCTGGCCTATCCGCTGGGCACGGTCGACGGCATCACCGGCATCTGGCGCGCCGCGCCCCAGGTGGGTTATGTCGCCAACCAGAAATTCACGCGCGATCAGTGGTCGATCACCCACCAGGGTCAGTGGGCCTTCGGCAACAGCCACGTGTCGCTGTCGCATATCGATACCGGCAACCACGGCCGCACGCTGCCGTTCACGGTGGACGAGCGGCTGCTGCATCGCCAGGTGTTCCAGGGCACCGGCCCCTACGCGGGCCTGAGTGTCGCCCAGCGCCGGGCCATCGCCGAGGACCTGTTCCTGCCGCGCCCAAAGCGGACGATGGAAAGCCGGCAGTCCACGCTGGATGCCAAGCTCGACATCCCGGTCGAGGATTTCGGCGGCAGCCACCACCTCGTGGTCGGCGGCCAGTTCATCGACGGTGAGCTCGAGGACGGCGTCTTCGGCATGGAGAGCGGCGGCTTCGGCAACGGCACCGTGGAGACGCACCGGATGTGGTCGGTGTTCGTCGAGGACAACTGGACGCCCATCGAACCGCTGACCCTGACCTTCGGCATCCGTCACGACGACCACAACCGGTTCGGCGGCCATGTCAGTCCGCGCGTCTACGCGGTCTACGATCTCGCACCGAACTGGACCCTGAAGGGCGGCGTCAGCACGGGCTACAAGACGCCCAAGACCACCGATCTCTACGACGGCATCACCGGCTTCGGCGCCCAGGGCACGACGCCCTTCGTCGGCAATCCGGATCTGCAGCCCGAGACCAGCGTCAACAGCGAGGTCGCGCTGTACTGGTCGTCGCCCGACGGCGGCCACAACGTCAACATCACCGCGTTCCGCAACGACTTCAAGGACAAGATCGACAGCGGCGAGACCACCCAGAGCTGCGAGCAGACCGGCGGTGTGCGCCCCTGCGTCAACCTCGGTGATTTCGGCCTGCTCGGCTACGGGACCTACGCGCAGCGGATCAACATCGACGAAGCAAAGATCCGTGGCGTCGAGCTCGCCGGGCGCTACCGGATCGTCGAGCCGCTGTCGTTGCGCGCCAATTACACCTATACCGACAGCGAGCAGACCACCGGCCCCAACGCCGGACAGCCGCTCGCACAGTCTGCGCGGCACATGGCCAATGCGACGCTGGACTGGACACTCAGCGACACAGTCAGCCTGCAGCTCACGGGTGAATCCCGTTCCAAGCGGTTCCGCAATGCGGTGGACGCGGACGGCAACCTGCTCTTCTACAAGAGCTACAACGTCCTGCACCTCGGTGGCCGGTACCGGCTCAACGAGCACGTGACCATCAACGCGCGCGTCAACAACCTGCTGGACGAGGACTTCACCAGTTTCCGCACCAGCTTCACCGCCAATCCAGATGGCACGTTCACGCCGGTCTACATCGACGACTTCAACAACAAGGACAAGTCGCGCAGCTACTGGCTGTCATTGAACGTATCGTTCTGAGTCGCGCGGGCCGCGCGCGCGCGCCGCAGCGCGCAGCATCAGCCGGCGGCGTCGAGCCTGACCACGAAGAGTTCACCGCCGCCCTCGACCGCGTGGCGGGCCCGGACATCGGCGGCACCGAGGCAGACGGTGTCGCCAGCCGACAGGGTGCATCGTTCGTCGCCATCGCCCAGATGCGCGCTGCCTGCGAGCACGTGCAGCAGCCAGTGGCTGCCCGGATCCACGAAGACCACCATCGAGCCCACCAGCGGCCGGTGCCAGCTCGCGGCCCGGATGTGGTCGCGTCGCCACATCAGGTTGAACACTTCGACCCGTCCATCGATCCGGGTCGCCGAGGTTGCATGATCACCGCCGAACCGCTGGCGCCCGAACGGCGGCAGCAGCGTGCGGTCGCCGACGGTATCGATCTGCAGCTGCAATCCTTCGCCGAGCAGCAGCAGGCATTCGCGCTCCACACCCGGGAACGACGAGAACGGCCCGTCCGCCTCGACCTCGGCGATCGAAATGCGCCAGAGCCAGGACGTCGGAGCGTCAACGGGTCCGTCCGGCGGCCAGGACATGATCTCCCGGGTCCAGCCCGCGCCATTTCGCCAGCGCACGCGCCGGTAGGTGTTTGAAGGAAGCAGGGTCACGGGAGGCGCAGGCATCGCAGAAGTCTAGCGGCCGGGCACGCCTCCTTGTGCAGCCCTGCCCGACCGTACCCGGCTCAACCGCCCTGGATCTGGATGCACCGCGCACAGGCTGATGCATCGCGCATAGATGCGGGTGTGGTCGCCACGCGGCACAGACCGCCGAAGATCACCGGAGCCGCCGCACATGCAGCCGGGATAAAAGACCGAGCCCCAAACGAGGTCGCCCGCCCTCGCGTCCGATGCGGGGCGGGCGACAAATACATCCATGTAGTCGGCGTCCTGCCGGATCCGGGGAGCATCCTGCTCCTCGTCTGCCGTCGTCACGTCCTGTGCCGACGACAAGCGAGCGATGGATCAACAGCGCATCAACGCTGCTGCGGAGCACCCCGTGCCGCCGCCGTACTTGCCGGAGGACGATTCGCTGCCGGACGTTGCGCGGCGGCTGCAGGCCGCGGCGCGCCGACTTCGATGCGGTCGCGATTGACTTCCACGGTCCGCAGCCCGATCCCCTTCACTGTTGCGAGTTGCTCGATACTGCGGAACGGCCCGTTTTCCGTACGGTGCGCGACGATGGCTTCGGCCTTGGCCTGCCCCACGTTGTGCAACACACGTGCCAGCGTGGCGGCATCGGCGGTATTGACGTTGACTTTTTCGCTGCCGTCAGCGGCGAAAGCGGATCCTGCGAGAAGCAAAGACAGGCAGAGCGACACGACATACGCGGTGAGCGATTTCATGACCTGATTCCTTGGTGTTGGGTGGATTCCTTTCCCCGACTGGCGATCGATTCGTCCTTGCCGGTACTGCCAGTCTTCCCAACGCCATGAACGCAGCCTATCCGTCCGCGCTCCGAACCGGAGCAGGACAACTCCTGACCCCTTTGTAGGAAATTACCTACCCCGCTGCCGCGGTAGAATGGTGCGCTCGCCGTCGTGGAGCAGAAGATGGATATCGGTCGCACCGAGCAGTTCGTGGGTCGCCAGTGGGATGACCAGATCGTCCCGCAACTGGTCGAGTACATCCGGATCCCCAACAAGTCGCCCATGTTCGATGCCGACTGGGTGGCCAATGGCTACATGGAGCAGGCGGTCGACCTGATGGTCGACTGGGCACGCGCCCAGGCCATCGACGGCATGCAGCTCGAGGTGGTCCGGCTGGAAGGACGCACCCCGCTGATCTTCATCGAGATTCCTGCGGCCAACGGCGGCAGCGATGCGGACTGCGTGCTGCTGTACGGCCATCTCGACAAGCAGCCGGAGATGACCGGCTGGGACGACGATCTCGGACCGTGGACGCCCGTGCTGCGCGACGGCAAGCTCTACGGCCGCGGTGGTGCCGACGACGGCTATGCGATCTACGGTTCGCTGACCGCGATCCAGGCCCTTCACGAGCAGGGCCTGCCGCATGCCCGCTGCGTGATCCTGATCGAAGCCTGCGAGGAGTCGGGCAGCTACGATCTGCCGGCCTATGTCGACCACCTCGCGGAGCGCATCGGCGAACCATCGCTCGTGGTCTGCCTCGATTCGGGCTGCGGCAATTACGACCAGCTGTGGTGCACGACCTCGCTGCGCGGCCTGGCCGGGGGCAACCTGACGGTCAAGGTGCTGGACGAGGGTGTGCACTCTGGTGACGCGTCGGGCGTCGTGCCGTCGAGCTTCCGCCTGCTGCGCCAGCTGCTGTCGCGCATCGAGGACGAGACCACGGGCCGCATCAAGGTCGAGGGCCTGCACGCGGACATTCCCGGCGAACGTCTCGACCAGGCGCGCCGCGCGGCGGAGGTGCTCGATACCGCGATCTACGACAAGTTCCCGCTCGCCGGGGCGGTCCGCCCGATGTTCCCCCGGGATGCGCAGGGCGCGGAATCGACCGATCTGTCCGAACTCGTCCTCAACCGCACCTGGCGGCCCGCGCTGTCGGTGACCGGTGTGGACGGCATTCCGTCGCTGTCGTCGGCCGGCAACGTGCTGCGACCGCATACGGCTGTGAAGCTGTCGCTGCGCCTGCCGCCGACCGTCGACGGCAAGCGCGCCGGCGCGCTGCTCGAAGAGGTCCTGCTGACGGAACCACCCAACGGCGCGACCGTGTCACTGGTGCTCGAGAAAGCTGCGACCGGCTGGAATGCACCGGCGATGTCCACCTGGCTGGCCGATGCCATCGATGCCGCCAGCCAGGCCTTCTTCGGCAAGCCGGCGATGTACATGGGCGAAGGCGGCTCGATCCCGTTCATGGGCATGCTGGGGGAGAAATTCCCCGGCGCGCAATTCATGATCACCGGCGTCCTGGGCCCGCACTCCAACGCGCACGGCCCGAACGAGTTCCTGCACATCGAAATGGGCAAGCGGGTGACCAGTTGCGTGGCGCGCGTCCTCGCCGAGCACCATCACGCCGGCACCCGCGGCGAAACGATGGGTTCGGCCGTCGCCGCCGACAGCGGCACGCGGCATGGCGCGCACGGCTGCTGCTGATTCGATGAAGCGAGCCGCCGGGTCCACTGGCGGTGGTGTTGCCGGCGACGGGAGAGCGTTCCCGACGATCGCATCAGGACGTGCGTTGCACGGAGGGAGGCCCGCGCACCAGTGGCGTGCCTCTGTAGATGCCCGAGACCCGGATGCCGGCGTCTTGCCTCCGCGCTAAGGTGATGCCGAGCCCAGACGCGGGAGCCGAACATGCGCCGGTTGACGTTGATCCTCGTGTGGGTCCTGAGCGCACTCGCGTACGCGGTCATATCGGCGCCGGCGATTGCGGACGATGCCGTGCTGCGGAACGTGTCCTACGATCCCACGCGCGAGTTCTACGTGGACTACAACCGGCTGTTCGCGGCGTCGTGGCGACAGCGCGGAGGCGATGCGCTCGTCGTGCGGATGTCGCACGGCGGCTCGGGTGACCAGGCCCGCGCACTTCTCGAAGGTGACGCCGGCGACGTGGCGACGCTGGCCACCGCCGCCGACATCGACAGGCTGGCGGACGCCGGCCTCGTGTCTCGGGACTGGCAGGATCGACTGCCTGGGCGCAGCGCGCCCTACACCTCAACCATCGTGTTCGTGGTCCGCAAGGGCAATCCGAAGGGGCTGGCCGACTGGGGCGATCTGGTCAGGGACGATGTGGACGTGGTGACGCCGGATCCCAGATCGTCAGGCGGCGGGCGCTGGAACTACCTCGCCGCGTGGACCTAGGCCGCACGCGAATACCGTGACGGCGGGCGGGTCCTCGATTACATGCGGCGCTTGTTCGCCAACACGGTGGCGCGGCGCAACGGTCGCTTTCGTCGCCGAGCATCACGGCGATGTCCTGCTGAGCTGGGAGAACGAAGCGCTGCGGCTCCTCGCCGATCCGGCGACGAACCGCGCATTCGAAATCGTCTATCCCAGCATCAGCATCCGGGCCGAGCCAGCCGTGGCCGTGGTGGACCGGTATGCCGACCGCCACGGCATGCGCGCGCTCGCCGAGGCCTACCTGCGGCATCTGTATTCCGCACCTGCGCAGAGCCTCGCGGCCCAGCACCACTATCGGCCGTATCACCCCGAGCGCGTTCCGGCGTCCCTGCGTGCGCGATTCCGCACGCTGCCGATGGTGGATATAGAGCAGGCCTTCGGCGGCTGGCGTCACGCGCAGGATGTGCACTTCGCCGAAGGCGGGCTCTACGACAGGATCATCGCGCCGCGCTGAGTCCGGGTCGGCCTCCGGGGCGTCTCGCCACCATCGCTGCGGTTACCCTTAGCACTCCGTTCGAACCGGACCCTTTTCATGACGCCTTCGGGCCAGCCGCGCCATCACGTCCGCAGCGGCGCCTCACGATGCGCGCACTGATCTTCGCCGCGGGCGTCGGCGAGCGCATGCGGCCGCTGACCGATACGACGCCGAAGCCGCTTCTGCCTGTCGGCGGCACGCCGCTGATCGTCTGGCACCTGCGCAAGCTCGCGGCGATCGGCGTGCGCGATGTCGTGATCAACACCTCCTGGCTGGCCGGGTGCTTCGCGCCCGCACTGGGCGACGGTTCCGCCTTCGGCGTGCGGCTGCACTACGCGCACGAGGGCGACACGCCGCTCGAGACCGGCGGCGGCATGCTCCAGGCGCTGCCGCTCCTGGGCGATGCGCCGTTCATCGCCGTCAGCGGTGACATCTGGACCGATTACGACTTCGCGCGTCTGCGTCTTGCGCCGGCGGACGATGCGCACCTGGTGCTGGTCGACAATCCGCCGCACCACCCCGAGGGCGATTTCGTGCTCGACGACGGCCGTGTCCATGATGCCCGCGGCGATGGCGACCGGCTGACCTTCGCCGGGATCGGGGTGTACCGGCCGAGCCTGCTCGACAACTGGCACGCCGCCGCGGGCGACGATCCCGGCGTCGACGCCCGGCCGCCGCGCTTCAAGCTGGCGCCCCTGCTGCGCGCGGCGATGGCCGCGGGACGCGTGGGCGGCGAGCAGCATACCGGCGCCTGGACCGACGTCGGCACGCCGGAACGGCTCGCCCGGCTGGACGCGGCGCTGCGCTGACGCGCCAGGAATCAGGGTGTGCCGGCGCGCACGTCGTCGTCGGCGAGCACCTGGCGCACGAACGGCACCGTCAACCGCCGCTGGGAGGCCAGCGATGCGCGGTCGAGACGATCGAGCAGCGCCGTCAGCGCCGGCACGTCACGGTCGACGCGGCGCAGCAGCCAGTCGATCGTCGCCGCATCGAGCTGCATTCCACGCCGGTCCGCGCGCAGCCGCAGCAATTCGTGACGCCCGGCGTCGTCGAGCTGCGGCAGCGTCACGTGCACGCTCTGCGCAAGGCGCGAACGCAGGTCCGGAAGCACCAGGCCCAGTGCATCCGGCGGCTCGCTGGCGGTGTAGAGCACGCTGCGCCCCGCGTCGTGGGCGCGGTTGTGCAGGTCGAACAGCGCGATTTCCTCGGCCCGGTCGCCCGCGATGCAGTCGAGACCGTCGATCGCGATGACATCGGCGCGATGCGCGTCTTCCGACGCGTCGCGCAGGCGTCCGGCCACGCTGCGCAGCGGAAGATAGGCCGCGCGTCTGCCGAGCCGTTCGGCGTCCGCACAGACCCCGATCGCCAGATGCGTCTTTCCGGTCCCCGGAGCGCCGGCCACGTACAGCGCGCGGCGCACGCCCGCCAGCGCAAAATCGCGCAGCTGGGGGATCAGCGCCGGGATATCGGTCACCAGCGTGTCGAGCCGCTGGTCGGGCGGATAGCGCAGCGCCAGCGGCAGTTGCGGAGACGAAGCAGCCATCGAACTCAGGGGCCGCTCCCGCCCTTGGTGTCGGCCTGCACGATCAGCGGCGAATGGCCCAGCTCGATCTCCGGCGTGTCGCCGGCGTACAGCCGGCTGTGCGTGTAGCGCTCGTGCGCATACCGCAACAGCACGTTACCCACCGCCGCCACCGGCAACGCCAGCAGCATGCCCAGGAAGCCGAACAGCTGCCCGCCGGCCAGCACCGCGAAGATCACCGCGACCGGATGCAGGCCGATGCGGTCGCCGACCAGACGCGGCGTGAGCACATAGCTTTCAACCAGCTGACCGACGGTGAACACCACGCCGATCAGGATCAACAGCTGCCAGTCGAACCCCTGCGCCTGGACGATCGCCGCGATCAATGCCAGCGCGATGCCGACCGTGGCGCCCAGATAGGGAATGAAGCTGATCAGGCCGGCGATCATGCCGATCAGCAGACCGAGGCGCAGTCCGACCAGCGACATACCGACCGCGTAGATGGCGCCCTGCCCCAGCATCACCAGGAATTGGCCACGCAGGAAGCCGCCCAGCGAATCGCTGGTTTCCCGCGCCAGGCGGGTGGCGGTGCCGATGTGGTCACGCGGCACGAGCGATGCGCAGCGCTCGACCAGCAGGTCCCAGTCGCGCATGAAATAGAACGCCAGGATCGGCACCAGCACCAGGTTGATGACCAGGGCGAGGATCGCGAAGCCCGAGCGCGACACATAGGCCAGCACGGTCGCGGCGACGCCGCCGGCCTGCTGCCAGTGCCCGCGAATCAGCTCGATCAGGCGCTCGGTGTCGAGCCAGGAGACCACCTCGTAGCCGGTCCGTTGTTCGATCCACGGCAGCGCGGTGCCGAGCAGCCAGTCGCGATACTCGGGCAGGCTGTCGATCAGGGTGACGATCTGCCGCTCGATCATCGGCACCAGAATGATCAGCACCAGCGCCAGGAGCAGCGTCATCAGCGCGAAGACCAGCGTCACGGCGACCGCGCGCGAGCGTCCGCGGCGCTCCAGCCGGTCGACCATCGGGTCGCCGAGCCAGCCGATCAGCGCCGCCAGCACGAACGGCGTCAACACGGGGCCGAGTAGCCAGATGACCCAGCCCACGGCGAAAGCCACCAGGCCCCATTGCAGGCGCTTGAGAAAACGCGCGATGTCGGCGTTTGCGGGATCGTGCTGGATCATCGGGAGGTCCTGGCGGAACAGCGGTCGCGGGAATCAGCGCAGGTGGAAGACGGGCGTGACGCCCTCGATGTTTCCGTCCGCTTCGACCAGGACCTGGGCATCGGCCATCCGCCGGAAACCGGTCAGGCCGGTCAGCAGGTCGAGTTCGATCTCCAGCCCCTGCGGCGTGGCCCGCACCGGGCGCATGCCGCGCACCACCGACATGCGCTGGAGCTGCGCCGACAGGCGAATGAAATCCGCGCTGGAGTTCATGCCGGCGAACACGACCGCCTGGGTCGAGGGCGCGCCGGCCGGGCTGGCCTTGGCGTAACGCCGGGTCAGCGCGTCGGCGGCGCCGTCGGCGCCGGTCGGAAGCAGCCGCCGCGCATCGTCGGCGGTCTCGCTCCAGCGCGACAGCACGCGGCCGCCGTCGACGAAGATCCAGTCGGCCTTCCAGCCCGCACCATCGCGGTAGAGCTTGCCGATCAGCTGCATCGGCGGGTTGTAGCGTGCGGAGATGCGCGCGATCGACGCGGTGTCGCCACGCCAGATCGCGCCGACGGCCGCTTGCTCCGCGGCGCTGCCACCGGGCAGGCCGAGGCGGTAGCCGCGCTCGATCGCCCGCTGCAGCACCGGGCGCGCGACATTGCTCTGCTGCAGCGCGACCAGCCGCGGCCCCGAGCCGTCGTCGATCGCGAGCCACAGCACGGGCTTGGGACGCGGGTCCGGCCAGACCGGAAGCCCCAGCGCCGCGGCGACCGCATCGATGTCGTCGCGCCGGTAGCGCACGACCAGCGTGGTGGTAAAGGTCGGCGAGCCGCGCGAGGACACACCCTCGTCCTGGCGGTAGTCGTAGCCCTCGACGTACTGCTTCGCGCGCCGCAGTTCCTGGGCCACACCCGGGCGCTGCGCCGCGCCCCGGTCGCCCGACAGCTTGCCCAGCACCTGGGCCAGACCTCGCGCGAAGCCGGCCTCGCGCTCGCTCTCGCTCTGACTGCGCACCGGAATCTCGGCCGAGTACAGCCCCGTGCCTTCGGCGCGGTCGCCCTCGACCCGCTGGGCCGACGCGGGCCCGGCGAGCAGCAGCGCGGCCAGCAGCCACACGATCATTCCCAACAGGCGTTTCGGGCGGTGCATCCGGCGGATCCTGGACTCGGGTCAACGACGCGGGATGGTGCCACAAACGACGCCCACGGTCCGTGGAACACCGCTGCCGCGGGGCGGACCCGATCGCGCCCGGCTGCTAGAATTCGCGTTCTTTCCGCCTCGTGACGGCCACCGTGACCGCCCCCACTCCCCTGACCTACCGCGACGCCGGCGTCGACATCGATGCAGGCAACGCACTCGTCGAACGCATCAAACCGCTGGTCAAGCGCAGTTTCCGTCCCGAGGTGATGGGCGGCCTGGGCGGCTTCGGCGCGCTGTTCGACCTGTCCGGCAAGTATCGCGAGCCGGTGCTGGTGTCGGGGACCGACGGCGTGGGCACCAAGCTCAAGCTCGCCCAGCAGCTCGGCCGTCACGACACGATCGGCATCGACCTGGTCGGCATGTGCGTCAACGACGTGCTGGTGCAGGGCGCCGAGCCGCTGTTCTTCCTCGATTACTTCGCCACCGGCAAGCTCGACATCGACACCACGGCCGCGGTGATCGGCGGCATCGCCCGCGGCTGCGAACTCGCGGGCTGCGCATTGATCGGCGGCGAGACCGCCGAGATGCCCGACATGTACGCGATCGGCGAATACGACCTGGCCGGGTTCACCGTCGGCGCGGTCGAAAAATCGGAATTGCGTGACGGGTCCGCGGTCCGCGCCGGCGACGTGCTGATCGGCATCGCCTCCAGCGGGCCGCACTCCAACGGCTACTCGTTGATCCGGCGCATCTTTGATCGCGCCGGTCGCCCCACCGACGTCGAGGTCGGCGGCGTGCCGCTCGTCGATGCGCTGATGGCGCCGACCGCGCTTTACGTCAAGCCGGTGCTCGAGCTGCTGCGCAGCGAGCTCGGCCCGCATCTGCACGCGATGGCGCACATCACCGGCGGCGGCCTGACCGAGAACATCATCCGCGTGATCCCGGACGGCCTCGGCCTGAAGATCGATGCCGCCGCGTGGCCGCTGCCGCCGGTGTTCGAATGGTTGCAGCGCGAAGGCGCGGTGGCCGATCACGAGATGTGGCGCACGTTCAACTGCGGCATCGGCTTCGTGCTCGCGGTGCCGGCCGACGCCGTGGCCGCGTTCGGCCGCGCTCTCGATGATCTGGACCTGCGCCACTGGTCGATCGGCGAGGTCGTGACCGCCGACGGGGCCGAGCGTGTCCACATCGGCTGAGGCCGTGGCCATCCCGGCCGCGCGCGACGCGGACCGATCGGGCCGGCTGTCGTCGATCGTGCACGACGTCCGCGCCGGATTGCGCTGCGTCACGGTGCCGACGGGCGCCGCAGCCGGAGTGCGCCGGTTCGCGCGGTTGCAGCCGTCGATCGAGCCGCTGTTCGGAGCGCGCTGACGTGCCGCTGCGCATCGCGGTGGTCGCCTCGGGACGGGGCAGCAATCTGCAGGCGATTCTCGATGCGATCGCCGACGGCACGCTCGACGCCGAGGTCGTCGGCGTCTGGTCCGACCGCCGTGACGCCTTCGCGCTGGAGCGCGCGCGTGCGACGGGCGTACCGGCGCATCTGGTGCGGCCGCGCGACTACGGCGATCGCACCGAACACGATGCCGCCCTGTTCGGGTCCATCGACACGGCGACGCCCGACCTGATCGTCTGCGCGGGTTACATGCGACTGATCGGGGCCGACGCGGTCGATGCCCGCCCCGGACGCATGATCAATATCCATCCGTCGCTGCTACCCGCGTTCAAAGGCCTGCACACGCACCAGCAGGCGCTCGACGCCGGGGTGGCCGAGCACGGCGCCAGCGTGCACGTGGTGACCGCCGATCTCGACGGCGGGCCGGTCCTGGCCCAGGCACGCGTTCCGGTGCTGCCGGGCGACACGGCCGAGTGTCTCGCGGCCCGTGTGCTGACCCGGGAGCATCCGTTACTGCTCGAAACGCTGCGCTGGATCGCCGACGGGCGGCTCGTCCTGCGGGGCCAGACGGTCCACGTGAACGGCCGCGCGCTCACCGCGCCGCTTCAGCTGGCAGCCAACCAGCGGTTTGCATGATGGCCGCCTCATGCGCCCCATTCTTCTGCTCGCCGGACTGTTGATCACCGCGTCGCCTGTCGGCGCCGCCGAGTTGCGCCCGTTCGTCGCCACCTACGATGCGTGGTACCAGGGCAAGGCCGCGGGCGCTGCGACGATGCGACTCACCTCGCAGGGCGCGCAGTGGGATGTCGAACTCGACATTCGCGGCAACCGCGGCTTTGCCGGCATCCTCGGCCTCAACCTGACCCAGAACACGGTGTTCGACGTCGTCGACGGGCTCTACCGGCCGCTGCAGCAGGCGACGGTGCGCAAGGCCGCCGTGTTCTTCAACCGGCGGGTCACCGGCCTCTACGACTGGAGCCGCAACGTTGCTCAGTGGAGCGGCGATCTGAAAGCCAGCCGCAAGCAGCCGGTGGCGCTGCAGTCCGGCGACATGAGCGCGCTGCTGATCAACCTGGCGGTCATCCGCGATGCGGTGCCCGGTGCGAGCCTGCGCTACCGCTTCGTCGATGGCGGCCGGGTCCGCGAATACCAGTACCAGGCCGAGCCGGCGCCGGAGATCGTGCCGGTCGGCGAGATGAGCTATTCCGCCCTGCGCGTTTCACGAACCAACGGCGGCAACGACGAGATGATCATCTGGGTCGCCGACGGCGTGCCCACGCCGGTGCGCATCCTGCAACGCGAAGATGGCGAGGACGCGATCGACCTGCGCCTCGTCGAATACCAAGGAGTTCAATGATGAAGTTGCACGTTTCCCTGCCCCGCCCCGTGACGCTGTGCGCGGCGGCCCTGCTCGCGATCGCCGCCCTGCCGGCGCTGGCGATCGAGCCGTTCAACGCGACCTACCAGGCCAACTACATGGGCATGCGGGCCGAGGCGAACATGAACCTCGCACGTGAATCCGGAAACCGCTGGACCTACGGTCTGCAGGTGGCCGGGGCCGGTGCGCGCATGCAGCAGACCACCGTGTTCGAAGCCAATGGCGAACAGTGGCGGCCGGTGTCGAGCGTCGATTCCCAGCGCGGCGAATCCGGTCTGGCGGCGATGCTGATGAAGCGCCGCGAGCTCAACACCACCTACGACTGGAATGCGGGCGAGGCCCGCTTCTCGGGCGACGTGCGCGACGGCCAGAGTGCGCCGGTGAAGCTGCAGGCCGGCGATCTCGACGGCATGCTGATGAACCTGGTGCTGGTGCGCGACGTGCAGGCCGGACGGTCGCCGCTGCGCTACCGCCTGGTCGAGGATGGGCGCAGCAAGCGCCAGGTCTTCGAGCGCGAGGGCACCGAAGAGGTGACCGTCGGCGGCCGGACGCTGCAGGCGACGAAGGTCGTGCGCACCGATGGCCGCCGGCAGATCGTGGCCTGGATCGTCGACGACCTGCCGGTACCGGCACGCCTGCTCCAGCGCCGCGATGGCAAGGACCACATCGACATGCGCCTGCAGTCGGTCAACTGACGCCACGCATGACTCAAAAAAAGCCCCGCGATTCGCGGGGCTTTTTTCTGGCGCGGCGCCGGTCAGGGCGTCGCGGGCGGCGCGTCCGTCCGGCATTCCATCCGGATGACCTCGTCGCTGCGACGCCAGCGGTATTCCACGCAGCTGCGCTGCCCGTTCCGCGTGCGGACGGCGGACACCGACACGAAGCCCTGCAGGATTTCCCCGCGCGTCAGCTCACCGTCCTCGTTCCAGTCCATGTCCTTGAACGACATCCCGCTCAGCGCCGCCGCACCGACGTACTGCAGCCAACCCAGCCCCAGCAGAACCACGCCGATGCTCGCGAACAATGCGATGCGGCGGTTCGACAGCCGGCCCCGGAACGCCACCGTCAACGCTCCCGGCGGATGCGCGCACCCAGCGCCGACAACTTGCGTTCGATGTGCTCGTACCCGCGGTCGAGATGGTAGATGCGGTCGATCGTGGTCTCGCCCTCGGCGACCAGGCCGGCGAGGATCAGCGACGCCGAGGCGCGCAGATCCGTCGCCATCACCGGCGCGCCGCTGAGCCGCGCCACGCCCTTGACGATCGCGCGAGGCCCGTCGATGTGGATGTCGGCACCGAGGCGCATCAGCTCGTTGACGTGCATGAACCGGTTTTCGAAGATCGTCTCGTCGATCGTGCCCATGCCGTCCGCCACGCAGTTCAACGCCATCATCTGCGCCTGCATGTCGGTGGGGAAGCCGGGGTGCGGCGAGGTGACGATGTCCACCGCGCGCGGGCGGCGGCCCCGCATGTCGACGGTGATCGCATCGCCTTCGATGTCGATCTCCGCGCCTGCCTGGCGCAGCTTGTCGAGTACGGCGCCGAGCGTGTCCGGACGCGCCGCGGTGGCGGTCACGCGTCCGCCGGTCATCGCCGCGGCGACCAGGAAGGTGCCTGTCTCGATACGGTCCGCGACCACGGCGTGCCGGGCCGCGTGCAGTGCAGCGACGCCGCGCACCTCGATCCGCGACGTGCCGGCGCCGCAGATGTCGGCGCCCATCGCCACGAGGCAGTCGGCCAGGTCGACGATCTCCGGCTCGCGGGCCGCGTTGTCGATCAGCGTCGTGCCCTCGGCCAGGGTCGCGGCCATCAGCACGTTTTCGGTCGCACCGACGCTGATCGTCTCGAACACCACATGGCCGCCCCGCAGCCGCTCGGCGCGCGCGCGGATGAAGCCGTGTTCGACCGTGATCTCCGCGCCCAGCGCCTCGAGTGCCTTGATGTGCAGGTCCACCGGACGCGCGCCGATCGCGCAGCCACCCGGCAGCGAGACCTCGGCCGCGCCGAACTTCGCCAGCAGCGGCCCCAATACCAGCACCGACGCGCGCATCGTGCGCACCAGTTCGTACGGCGCCACATGGCTGTCGACGCTGCGCGGATCCACGATCACGCGCGCGCCGTCGACATCGTGCTCGACGCCGGCGCCGAGGCCTTCGAGCAGCTTGATCGTCGTCAGCACGTCGTGCAGGTGGGGCACGTTGCCGATCTCGACCGGTCCGTCGGCCAGCAGCGTCGCGCACAGGATCGGGAGCACGGCGTTCTTGGCGCCGGAAATGCGGACTTCGCCCTGCAGCGCCGGGCCGCCGGTGACGACGATCTTGTCCATCAGGCGTCGGCTCCGCCAGCGCGCGCGTGTTCGTCGGGCGTCAGGGTGCGCAGTGCGAGGGCGTGGATCTCGCCCCCCATGCGGTCGCCGAGGGTCGCGTAGACCATGCGGTGCCGGGCCAGCGGCAGCTTGCCGGCAAAGGCCGGCGAGACGACCAGCGCCTCGAAATGCACGCCGTCGTCGCCCTGCACGTGGACCACGGCGTCGGGAAGCCCCTGCTGGATCAGGTGGGTGATGGTCTGGGTATCCAAGGAAATCGGTCCTGTGACCGCGCTGCCGGGCCGTGAACGTCGTCTCGCGCAGGTGAAGCGCGGGTGAGCCGTCATCGCCGACGCCGCCGGTCGCGGGGCATTCACGGCGGGAAGCGCATAAAATGAACGGCTTAGCCTAACGGAAAAGCCCCTTGCCGGATATGGTCCACACCGCGTCTTCGCCCGCTTCCGGGCCCGTCTCGTTCGCCGAAAGCGGGCGCCGTGTCTTCGCGGTCGAGGTCGAGGGGCTGCAGGCCGTCGCGGCCCGTCTGGACGGGGCGTTCAGTGCCGCGTGCGCGCGCATGCTCGAGTGCCGCGGCCGCGTGGTCTGCACCGGCATGGGCAAGTCGGGCCACGTGGCGCGCAAGATCGCCGCGACGCTCGCCTCCACCGGCACGCCCGCGTTCTACGTCCACCCGGGCGAGGCCGGGCACGGCGACCTCGGCATGATCACCGACGCCGACGTGGTGCTGGCGCTGTCGTATTCCGGCGAGTCGGACGAGATCCTGATGCTGTTGCCGGTGCTCAAGCGCCAGGGCAACCCGCTGATCGCGATGACCGGACGGCCCGCGTCCACGTTGGCGTCCGCGGCCGATGTGCACCTGGACATCAGCGTGCCGGCCGAGGCCTGCCCGCTGGCGCTGGCGCCGACCTCGAGTACCACTGCGTCGCTGGCGATGGGCGATGCGCTGGCCGTCGCGCTGCTGGAAGCCCGCGGCTTCACCGCCGACGACTTCGCACGCTCGCATCCGGCCGGCGCGCTGGGCCGGCGATTGCTGCTGCACATCCGCGACGTCATGCATGGCGGCGACGAGATTCCCGCGGTCACCGCCGACGCCACCCTCGCCGATGCCCTGATGGAGATGAGCCGCAAGCGGCTCGGCATGACCGTGGTCGTCGACGACGCGCAGCGCCTGATCGGCCTCTATACCGACGGTGACCTGCGCCGCACGCTGACCGACCCGGCGATCGACGTGCGCAACGCGCGGATCGCCGACGTGATGACCCGCGATCCTTCGTTCGTCGATGCCGACGCGCTGGCCGTCGAGGCTGCACGCCTGATGGAAACCCGCAAGATCACGATGCTGCCCGTCGTCGACGGCGACCGGCGCGTCGTCGGCGCCCTGAACATTCAGGACCTGTTGCGCGCGCGCGTGGTGTAACCCTCTTCCGTATTCATGGATCGATCCCTTCCGATGCCCGAGACCCCGCTCGACGCCGCCTTCGCTCACGTGCCCGCCGACATCGTGGCGCGCGCACGCCGCGTGCGCCTGGCCTGCTTCGACGTCGACGGCACGCTGACCGACGGCGCGCTGACCTTCGACAGCGAGGGGCGCGAACTCAAGACCTTCCACGTCCACGACGGCCAGGGACTGGTGCTGCTGCGCAAGGCCGACATCGCGGTGGCACTGATCACCGCGCGTCAGGGCAGCATCGTGGAACGGCGCGCGCGTGATCTCGGGATCGAAGCGCACATGCATGTCGCCGACAAGCGCGAGCAGGTGGAACGCCTGCGCGCGGCGCTCGGCATCGAGGCGGATGCGGTGGCGTTCATGGGCGACGACCTGGCCGATGTCGGGGCGATGCGAATCGCCGGGCTTGCCGTTGCACCCGCCGATGCCCACCGCTGCGCCGCCGACGTCGCCCACTGGCACACGACCGCCCGCGGTGGACGCGGCGCCGGGCGCGAACTGTGCGATCTCATCCTGCACGCGCAGGGTCGGCTCGCCGACATCCACGCCGACGGGCGGGTCTCGTGAACTGGCGCGTCACACTGACACTGGTGCTGCTGGCCGGCGCACTGTTCTCGGGCTGGGCGGCCTGGCAGCAGAAGGATGCGCTGGCCACCGAGACCACGGCCGATACGCGCACCGATTATCTGCTGCGCGATTTCGATCTCGTCGCCCTCGACAACGAGGGTCAGGAAGCGTTCTCGGTCGCCGCGCCGCAACTGCAGCAGACGCCCGGTGCACGCACGCTCGAGCTGGAGACGCCGGTCTTCCACATTCCGGCCGAAGACGGCAGCGGCCGCTGGACCGTCGTGTCGCAGACCGGCTGGGTGTCCGACGACAACGAGGAAGTGCGCCTGCGCGGCGACGTCACCGCGACCAGCCCCGACGAGGCACCACGCCCGACGACCATGCGCACCGACGCCCTCGACATCTTCCCCCAGCGCAACCAGGCGGCCACCGATGCCGCCGTGGCCGTGACCCAGCCCGGCACTACAATGCAGGGCACCGGCATGCGTGCCGACCTCGATTCGGGTCGGATCGAGCTCCTCTCCCAGGTGAGATTCCGCAATGAGCCCAATTCCCGCCGCTAGGCTGCTGCTGCTCGCGATCGCGCTGGTGCCGGCGATCGCCGCGGCCAAGTCGTCCGACCGCAACCAGACCCTGTCCGTCGATGCCGGCGGCAGCGATTGTTCGGTCAGCAACGAGGCCCTGCCCTGCCTGTTCACCAGTGGCGTGACCATCACCCAGGGCACGCTGGAAATCCAGGCCACGCGCGCGGACGTGCGTCGCAGCAATGGCGAGTTCCAGCGCGTCATCCTGACCGGCGGTCCCGTGCGGATGAAGCAGCAGATGGACGACGGCGGCTGGGTCGACGCCACCGCCGCCCAGGCTGACTACAACATGCCGAACGACACCGTCGTGCTCACCGGCAATGCGGTGGTGAACCAGCCGGGCCGCGGGCGGATGGAAGGCCAGCGCATCGTCTACAACATGGCCTCGGGCCAGGTGCAGGGCGGCGGCGAAGGCCAGGGCCGGGTGCGCATGCAGTTCGAGCCGCGCAACCGCACCGCGCCGGCGCAGGGCGCGCCGACCAGTCCTCCGGGCGGCGGCCGCTGATGCTGGTCGTCGAGGGCCTGCGCAAGCGCTACAAGCAGCGCGAGATCGTCAAGGATTTCGGACTGACGCTCGAGTCCGGCGAGGTCGTCGGCCTGCTCGGCCCCAACGGTGCCGGCAAGACGACCTGCTTCTACATGATCGTCGGCCTGGTCCCGGCCGATGCCGGTCGCATCGTGCTCGATGGCCGCGACATCACGGCCGAGCCGATGTACACGCGCGCCAAGCGCGGCGTCGGCTACCTGCCGCAGGAACCGTCGGTGTTCCGCAAGCTCAGCGTGGCCGACAACATCATGCTGGTGCTGGAACTGCGTGAGGATCTGGACCAGGCGGGGCGCAGGAAGCAGCTCGCCGATCTGATGGACGAACTGCAGATCACCCACGTCGCCGACCAGGCCGGCGCGAGCCTGTCGGGCGGTGAACGCCGCCGTGTCGAGATCGCACGCGCACTCGCGGCGAACCCGCGCATGATGCTGCTCGACGAACCCTTCGCGGGTGTCGACCCCATCTCCGTCGGCGAGATCCAGCGCATCGTCACGCACCTCAAGGAACGGGGCATCGGCGTGCTGATCACCGATCACAATGTGCGCGAAACCTTGGGAATCTGCGACCGGGCGTATATCCTCAGTGACGGCGGCGTGCTCGCACAGGGGGCTCCGGATGCGTTGCTCGCCAATCCCGATGTGCGACGCGTCTATCTTGGAGACTCCTTCAGGCTGTAGCGGCCGCGCGCACCCGGTCAAGGAGTTCCGGGCACGATGAAGCCACGTCTTCAGACATCGCTGGGCCAGCACCTCGTACTGACGCCGCAGCTGCGTCAGGCGCTGCATCTGCTGCAGCTGTCGGCCGTCGAGCTGGAGACCGAGATCGCGGCGGCGGTGGAAAGCAATCCCCTGCTGGACTGGCAGGAGCCGGAAACCATCGCCACCCCCTCGACCGATCGCAGCGCCTCGTCCGAGGCGCACGAGGCGCAGGGCGAACGCGAGCAGGCACACGAACGCGACGATGCCGAATCCCAGGTCTGGGAAGGCGGCGACGAGGCGTGGTACGACCGCGGCAGCGGCGCGGGCGGCAACGACGGCGATGCCGATGGCGACCCGGCGGACCGCATGGTCCAGACCGAAAGCCTGCGCGACCATCTGACCTGGCAGCTGCACCTGAGCCCGATGTCGGCGCACGACCGCAACATCGGTATCGCCCTCATCGACGCGATCGACGACGACGGCTACCTGCGCGAATCACTCGACGACATCGCGGGCGTCCTGCGCCCCGACACGTATGCCACCGCCGACGAGGTCGCGATGGTGCTGTGCCGCATCCAGCGCTTCGACCCGTCCGGCGTCGGCGCCCGCGACCTCGGCGAATGCCTCTGCCTGCAGCTCGAGCCGCTGCCCGAGGCCACGCCGGGACGCGCGCTGGCCATGCGCGCGGCGCGTGAGCACATCGAGCGCCTGCCCAGGCTGGGCACGCCCGGCCTGGCCGACGCACTGGGCTGCAGCCTCGACGACGCCGAGACCGCCCTGCACCTGCTGCGCAGCCTGGATCCCAAGCCCGGGGCGCAGATCGGCATCGTGCCGCACGACAACTACGTCACCCCGGACTGCGTGATCACCCGCCACAACGGCGTGTGGCGGGTCGCGCTGGCGGCCAGCCACTTCCCCCGGCTGACCATCCATCGCGGCTACGAACAGATGATCCAGCACGCCGGCGGCAGTGATGCCGGCTATCTGCGGGGCCGGCTGCAGGAAGCCCGCTGGCTGCTCAAGAACCTCGAGGCACGCGGCGAAACCCTGCTCAAGGTGGTGCGCTGCCTGGCGCGGCAGCAGTCGGGCTTCCTGGAGTTCGGCAAACGCGCCCTGCGCCCGCTGACCCTGCGCGAGGTCGCCGACGAGATCGGCATGCACGAGTCCACGGTGTCGCGTGCGGTGGCGCGCAAGTACGTGCACACCCCGCGCGGTACCCTGCCGCTGAAGGAGTTCTTCGATTCGGGCATCGGCACCGAGGGCGGCGGCGAGGCGTCGAGCACCGCGATCCAGCAGATGATCCGCAGCCTGGTCGACGCCGAAGACCCGCGCAAGCCGCTGTCCGACGCCCGCCTCGCCGACCTGCTCAAGGCCTCGGGCGTACCGGTGGCGCGGCGGACGGTGGCCAAATACCGCGAGGCGCTGCACATCGCCTCGTCGCACGCCCGCGTTCGCATCGCCTGAACTTCCGCGTCCCTACGGTGGTCCATGGAGACGTGGTCGCCGCCGCTTGCACCGGGCGCCGGCCGCGCTACTCTGGACCTGATCGCCTGCGTCGATCGCCGGCGATCCTTCCCAACGTTGAAGGAGCTTGCCGATGCACGTCGAGACCCATGGCCATCAGATCGAGGTGACGCCCGCGCTGCGCGATTACGTGGACACCAAGCTGCAGAAGCTGTCCAAGCATTTCGATCAGCCGCTCAAAGTCCGTGCCCAGCTCAGCATCGACAAGCCCCATCACAAGGCCGAGGCGACCGCGCTCATCGCGGGCAAGACCCTCCACGCCGATGCCAGTGCAGCCGACATGTACGCCGCGATCGACCTGCTGGTGGACAAGCTCGACCGCCTGCTCCTCAAGCACCGGAAGAAGGTCGTCGACCACCACCGCGGCGAGAACCCTGCGCGCGACGGCACTTTCGGATAGGCTTCTGATCCACGTTCCCGTCCGGGCCCGCGCGGCATGTCATTTTCCGATCTGCTCTCGGCCGACCGCATCGTGATGCTGGTCGCGCCGGGATCCCGCGATATCGTCCTGGATGCGGCGGCCCGCCTGCTGGCGGGCAACTCCCCGACCACCACCCCGGTGCTGGCCCAGGCGCTGCGCGAACGCGAGCAGCTGGGCAGTACCGGCATCGGCCGCGGCGTCGCGATTCCACATGCGCGCAGCACGGCGTTCCGCGAGCCCCGGGCGGCGTTTCTCCGCCTCTCCCACCCCATCGACTTCGGCGCCAGCGACGGAACGCCCGTCGATCTGGTGTTCGCGATGTGCGTGCCCGAGCATCTGGTCGAACAGCATCTGCAGATCCTTTCGGGCCTGGTCGAGCGGTTCTCCGATGCCGAGTTCCGCGATGCCCTGCGCGATGCGCGGGACCTGCCCCGGTTGCGCGGACTGCTGCTCGATCCCGTCGCGCAGTCCGCGCCGGCCTGAGGCATGAACGCAAGCATCCAGGCCCAGGAGCTGTTCGCGCACCTGCAGGACCGGCTCAGCCTGCGCTGGCTCGCCGGGCAGTCGGGCGGCACACGCACCATCGAATCGGTGGAGACCGTCGCGCGGCGGCCGTCGCTCGCGGGCTACCTCAACATCATCTATCCGAACAAGGTGCAGATCCTCGGCACCGAGGAGCTGTCGTGGCTGGACAGCCTGGATTCGCGCCTGCGTTGGGAAACCATTGAACGGATGATGCAGTACCGGCCGCTCGCGCTGGTCATCAGCAAGGACCAGCCCTGCCCGGAGGACCTGCGCGAGGCGGCGGAGGAATCGCAGACGCCGCTGTGGAGTTCGCCCAAGCGCGGGCATGAACTGCTCAACCTGGTGCAGTACCACCTCGCACGCGTGCTCGCGCCGCGGATCACGCTGCATGGCGTGTTCATGGAGGTCTATTCGATCGGCGTGCTGATCACCGGCGAATCGGGCTCGGGCAAGAGCGAGCTGGCGCTCGAGCTGATCACCCGCGGCCATCGCCTGGTGGCCGACGACGCGCCCGAGTTCACCCAGATCGCGCCCGACGTGCTCGACGGCGCCTGCCCGGAACTGCTGCAGGACCTGCTGGAACTGCGTGGCCTGGGCGTGCTCAACATCCGCGAGATGTTCGGCGACACCGCGGTCAAGCGGAACAAGTACCTGCGGCTGATCGTGCATCTCAGCCGGCCCAATGCCGACACCATGGCCGGCGACGCCGACGGCATGGTGCGTCTGACCGGCGACCTCGGCGTGCGCCGCGTGCTCGATCTCGACGTGCCGCTGATCACCCTGCCGGTGATGCCCGGGCGCAACCTCGCCGTGCTCACCGAAGCCGCCACGCGGACCCACATCCTGCGCACCAAGGGGCTGGATCCGGCCGCCGCGTTCCTGGCCCGGCACTCGCATTTCCTCGAGCGCAGCGCGCCATGACCGAGCCCGCACCGCCGATGCTCTACGTCGTCAGCGGCCTGTCGGGCAGCGGCAAGTCGGTCGCGCTGCGCACGTTCGAGGATCTGGATTTCTACTGTGTCGACAACCTGCCGGCCGGCATGCTGGCCGACTTCGTCGCCAACGTCACCCGCGCCGACGAACCGCCACGGCGGCTCGCGGTCGGCATCGACGTGCGCAACCGCCACACCGACCTGTCGAAGGTGCCGACCTGGCTGTCGGAAGTGGGCCGCCTGGGCCTCGACCCACGTCTCGTGTTCTTCGAGACCGGCAACGAGGTCCTGCTGCGCCGCTTCGCCGATACCCGCCGACGCCATCCGCTGGGACGCGCCGGCTTGTCGCTGGCCGATGCGATCGGGCTCGAACGGACCCTGCTGCGCCCGCTGCGCGCACTCGCCGACACGGTCATCGACACCAGCGACCTCAACGTGCACCAGCTGCGTCGGCGCATCATCACCGAGCTCGAGCTGACCGACGACGACTCGGTTTCACTGCTGTTCGAATCCTTCGCCTATCGCCGCGGCGTGCCGGCCGATGCCGACTTCGTCTTCGACGCCCGCGCGCTGCCCAACCCGCACTGGGATCCGCGCATGCGCCCGCTGTCGGGCCGCGACGTCGACGTGCGCACCTGGTTTGAGGGACACGCCGAGGTCGGCGACTACAGCGCCCAGGTCGCACAGTTCCTCGACACCTGGCTGCCGCGCATGCGCAGCGCCACCCGCAGCTACGTCACCGTGGCCTTCGGCTGCAGCGGGGGCCGACACCGCTCGGTGTACCTGGCCGAGGTGCTCGCCCGGCACGCACGCGAGCAGGGCTGGCGGGACGTGGCCACCTATCACCGCGAGCTCGACTGACGCGCGAGTGTCGACGCGCGCCGGCTCCGTCCTGGCCGCACGCGGTGTTTCGCCGTCAACGCTTCCGGCCGGTCACCCCGCTCTGCTAACGTCCGCTGATGACCGTTGGCGTACTGCTGTTGACCCACGAGGGCATCGGGACCGCGATCCATGCGGTCGCGACCCGCCTGCTCACCCACCTGCCATTGAAGACGGCGGTATTCGAAGTGCCGTTCGACGCCTCCATCGAGACCGTGCTGCCGCAGGCCAGCGCGGCGCTGCGCACGGTGGACGACGGCGACGGGGTATTGATCCTCACCGATCTCTACGGGGCGACGCCGAGCAACGTCGCCGCCGCACTCGCGCGACTGGGCACGCCGGCACGGCGGGTCTCGGCGCTCAGCCTGCCGATGCTGCTGCGGGTGATGAACTATCCTGAGCAGGCGCTCGATCAGATTCCCGCCACGGCCGCCGCGGGCGCGCGCAACGGCGTCGTCCTCGACGAAGCCTGAGCCGCACACGCACTTCCCCCGCCGCACCAAGGACAGGCTCTTTTCCGATGATCGAACGTGAACTCCTCGTCGCCAACAAACTCGGCCTGCATGCGCGCGCCACCGCGAAGCTCGTCCAGGTCCTGTCGGGCTTCCGCAGCAACGCGACCCTCGTCGCCAAGGGCCGCGAGGTCAACGCCAAGAGCATCATGGGCGTGATGTTGCTGGCGGCCGGTCACGGCACCCGGGTGGTACTGCGGCTCGAAGGCGACGACGAGACGGAGGCGATGGACGCTGCGGCGGTGCTGTTCGAACGCAGGTTCGACGAGGAGGGCTGATGCGCCAGGGCCTGCACGGACAGGGCGCGTCGCGGGGCAATGCGCTCGGCCGGGCCCGTGTTCGCGAGCCGCATGCGCTGGAAGTGGCCGAGACGCGCATCGCCGCATCCGAGGCACCGGCGGAACTGGCACGCCTGCATGCGGCGATCGATCGCGTTCGTGCCGAGATCCGTGCGATGCGCGACCAGTTGCACGGCGCACTGGCACACGAGGTCGGCGAGTTCCTCGACCTGCACACCCTGCTGCTCGACGATCCGGAACTGCTCCAGGGCCTCGACGAGCTGGTGATGTCCGGCCTGTACGGCGCGGACTACGCACTGCGGCTGCAGCGCGACCGCCTGGCGGCCGTGTTCGAAGGCATGGAGGACGCGTACTTCCGCAGCCGCATCGAGGACATCGATCATGTCATCGGCCGGGTCCATGCCGCCCTGCACGCACGCGACGCCGAAATGCAGGGCGTCGCCGGCGAGATCCTGATCACCGATGCGATCGCGCCCTCCGAGATCGGCCGGCTGCACGCGCGCGGTGTGCTCGGCGTGGTGACCTCGACCGGCAGCACGTTGTCGCATTCGGCGATTCTCTCGCGCAGCCTGCATCTGCCACTGGTGGTCAACGCCGCGCATGCGTTGGCACAGATCAACGATGGCGATGTGCTGGTCATCGACGGCAGCACAGGCGAGGTCATCGTCGAGCCGAACGCGGACGACCTGCGCCAGTACCGCGAGCGGCTGCGCGAGGAGAAGCGCGAACGCAAGCAGCTGCGTCGCCTGCGCCGCGAACCGAGCAAGACCCTCGACGGCGTCGACATCCGTCTCTACGCCAATGCCGAAACCCGCGAGGACGTCGCCGAAGCGCACGCCCTCGGCGCGGCCGGTGTCGGTCTGTACCGCACCGAGTTCCTGTTCCTGCAGGGCCGGCGCATTCCCGACGAGGACGAACAGTTCCGCGCCTACCGTGATCTGGTGCTGGGCATGACCGGGCGTACGGTGACGATCCGCACATTGGACATCGGCGCCGACAAGGCCGACGAAACCGGCCTGGCCCTGCGCGACGAACCCAACCCGGCGATGGGCCTGCGCGGCGTGCGCCTGTCGATGGCCCGCGACGGGCTGCTGGAGACCCAGCTGCGCGCGATCGCGCGGGCGGCGGGCTACGGCCCGGTCCGCGTGCTGGTGCCGATGGTCAGCGGTCGCGAGGAAATCGTCGCGGTGCGCACGATGCTCGACCGGGTGCAGCGCGACCTGCGCGCCGAGGGACACGGCAGCGCGGAGCGGCTCGCGCTCGGTGCGATGATCGAAGTGCCGTCGGCCGCGATCGGCCTGCCGACCTTCGCCCGCGATCTGGATTTCATCTCGGTCGGCACGAACGATCTGGTGCAGTACCTGCTGGCGGTGGACCGCAACAACGACGCTCTCGGCGATCTGTATTCGCCGCTGCATCCGGCCGTGATCCGCCTGTTGCACAGCGTGGTGCGGGTGGCGCGCGCACGCGGCATGCCGGCCTCGGTCTGCGGCGAGATCGCAGGCGATGCGCGCTTCACGCCGCTGCTGCTGGCGCTCGGCTTCGAGGAGTTGAGCCTGCATCCGTCGCCGTTGCTGGAGGTCCGCCGTGCGATCCGGGGCCTGGACCTCGGGCGCCTGCGCGCACGCATGCCCTCGCTGATGCGCGCGCGTGACCGTGCCGGCATCGAACGCTGGCTGGATGGTGCACAGCCGGCGCGCGCGAGCGCCTGAGCGGGTGCATCCCCACGGCGCGAGTCGCGCGTCGTGCGGCCGACCGCGGAAGCCGCTGCATCGAGGTTTCCGATGGCGACATGGCTCCGGCCAACGCGGCATGCACCCACACGATGCCGTCGCGCGATGATGCGCGGATGACCGCGGCGCATGCACGGGGTGGGCAGATCGCAGGCCAGCGCGGATAATGCACGCATGATGATCTGACCTGTCGCGCCGACCCTGTCGCGACGTGCAACGGAAGCCGCTCCATGGCCGAAGCCGTCCGCCCCGACAAGACCGCGCGTCAGCTGCGCCTGCTGTCCGATGCCCTCGACAGCGGGCGTCTGGGACCGGTGCGCCGTCTCGTCCACACGCTGGCGCCGGCCGAAATCGGCAACCTGCTCGAATCGCTGCCGCACGACAAACGCATCATCGTCTGGGGTCTGGTCGATCCCGAAGACGACGGCGAGGTGCTGGTCCACGTCGGCGACGAGGTCCGCGAGAGCCTGATCGCGGACATGGATCCCGACGAGCTGGTCGCCGCGGTCGAGGATCTCGACATCGACGACCTCGCCGATCTGGTCGAGGATCTGCCCGGCGCGGTGATCGACGAACTGCTGCGCTCGATGGACCGCGAGAACCGCGAGCGTCTCGAGCAGGTGCTGTCGTATCCCGAAGACACTGCCGGCCGTCTGATGAATCCGGACGTGGTGACGGTGCGCGCCGACACCACCGTCGACGTGGTGCTGCGTTTCCTGCGCCTGCGCGGCGAGCTGCCCGATCACACCGACCATCTGTACGTCGTCAACCGGCGCCACCAGCTGATCGGCTGGGTCGCGCTGCAGGACCTGGTCACCCGTGATCCGGGCACGCCGGTCAACAAGCTGATCGACGACGAACTCGACTCGATCCACGTCGACGAATCCGCCGAGCAGGTCGCGCGCCTGTTCTCGGACAACGACTGGGTGTCGGCGCCGGTCGTCGACGACGGCAACGTGCTGCTCGGCCGCATCACCGTCGACGACGTGGTCGACATCATCCGCGAACAGGCCGAACACCAGGCGCTCGGCGCCGCGGGTCTGGACGAGGACGAGGACCTGTTCTCGCCGATCAAGCGCGCGGTGCGCGGCCGCGTGGTGTGGCTGGGCATCAATCTGTGCACGGCGTTCCTGGCCGCGTTCGTGATCGGCCGCTTCGAGGCGACGATCGAGCAGATCGTCGCGCTGGCGGTGCTGATGCCGATCGTCGCCGGCATCGGCGGCAATGCCGCGGTGCAGGTGCTGACGCTGATGGTGCGCGGCATCGCGCTGGGCCAGGTCGGCGCCAGCAATGCGCGCATCCTGTTGTGGAAGGAACTGCGGGTCGCGCTGATCAACGGTCTGCTGATCGGTGCGCTGGTCGGCCTGGTGGCCCTGGTCTGGTTCCACGACTGGGTGCTGTCGCTGGTGATCTTCGCGGCGCTGGTGATCAATTTCTGCTCTGCAGCGACCGCCGGCGTACTGCTGCCGCTGCTGCTCAAGCGCATGCGCGTCGACCCCGCGGTCGCCGGCACCGTGGTCGTCACCGCGGTCACCGACATCATGGGCTTCTTCAGCTTCCTCGGCCTGGCGACGGCCATCATGCTGCGCTGAGACCGGACCGGTGCACGCGGACATGCGTCTGGGCAAGGTGGTGGAGTGGCACGAGACGCGCGGGTTCGGATTCGTCGCGCCGATCGAACAGGCGGACAGTCCGGCCCGCCTGTTCTTCCACATCCGTGACTACACCCAGGCCGGGCGGCGTCCCGAGCCCGGCGAACTGGTGCGCTTCACCGCGCATCGCCAGAACGATGGTCGCTGGTGTGCACGCGCGGTCACGCGTACGACGCCGCCTGCCGCGGGCGCATCGCGCGGACGCGCCGCGACACCTTCGACCGGGCTGAGCCGGCACGGCCCGGCCGCTGCGGGCGTCGCCGTCCTGCTGCTCGTCCTCTGGCTCGCCCTGCTGGTGTACCCCGTGCGCACGGGCCAGCTGCCTGCGTGGACGCCGATCGCGGCCCTGGGCCTGAATCTGGCCACCTTCGTGCTGTATGGCGTCGACAAGCACGCGGCGCGCAACCGCCGCCGGCGCACACCCGAATCGCACCTGCATCTGCTCGAACTGCTCGGCGGCTGGCCGGCCGCGTGGCTCGCGCAACGTCTTCTGCGCCACAAGAGCGCCAAGCCGGCCTACCGGACGGTGTACCGGCGCATGGTGGCTCTGCATCTGGTCACGCTTGCCATCTGGATCGCCGCCGGATCGCGCCCCTTCCAAGGAGTCTCCTGATGCCGACACCGTTCGAGATGCCACCCCGCCGTCGCGCCCTGCATGCCCTCCTCCTCGCCGGGCTGGGCAGTGCTGCCTGGCTCGCCGGCTGCCGCTCGCGCCCCGACACGCCCGCGTCGGGCCGGTTCGTCCGGCGGGTGCTCACGGTCGGCGGACGCCGGCATGCCTACCAGGTGTTCGTGCCTGCCGCCGCGATCGCACGGCCGCTGCCGGTGGTGCTGTTCCTGCACGGCTCGGGCGAGCGCGGTGACGACGGCGAGCAACAGATCCACGCGGGCCTCGGGCCGTACGTGCGTGCGCATGCCGCGGACTTTCCGGCGCTGGTGGTGTTTCCGCAATCGCCCGCGGGCGCGTCGTGGGAAGGCGACACGGCGACGATGGCGTTGGCGACGCTCGACGCGGCGAGCGCGGAGTTCGACGGGGACCCGCAGCGCACGACGCTCACCGGCATGTCGCGCGGCGGCTATGGCACCTGGTCGCTGGCGCTGCGCGAACCCGGCCGCTTCGCGGCGTTGGTGCCGGTGTGCGGCGGCATCACCCCGCCCGGCACCCGGCCGGACCTCGACGATCTGCAGGTCGAATCCACCCGCGGCGCCGCGGATCCGTTCGAGGCAGCCGCGCAACGCCTGCGTCACGTGCCCAGCTGGCTGTTCCACGGCGCACGCGACGACGTGGTGCCGCCCGCACAGTCGCGGCATATGCATGTAGCACTCCAGCGCGCGGGCGCGGACGTGCGCTACACCGAATTCCCCGAGGCCAACCACAACAGCTGGGATGCGGCCTACGCCACACCCGAGCTGTGGACCTGGCTGTTCGCGCAGCGCCTTTGATACCGCGGCCGCGAACGCGGCGGACCGCGAACACTGGGCGGGGCGGCGGCCCGGGCTGACGCCAGCGGCTTACGCGCGCGCGCGCATCCGGCGTGCGAGTGCACTGAGCGCGGCGATCGTGGCGGTCAACGCCGCCATCGACAGGAACTGCGTGCGGGTGTCGGGCGAGGCGATCAACAGCGCGAAGATCAGGCCGAGGATTCCCAGCGCGCACAGCGTCAGCAGCGGGAAGCCGCGCATCCGCACCGGCATCGCCAGGCCCGCGCGATCGGCGCGCCGGCGCAGGATCAGCTGGGACAGCAGCGCGATGGTCCAGACCAGCAGGCAGGTCGCACCGACGATGTTGAGCAGCGTCGGCAGCACGCGTCCGGGCACCAGCAGCTCCAGCGCCGCCGCCGCGAAGCCGAACGACACGCTGGCCAGCACCGCGACGATCGGCACCATGCGGCGGTCGCTGCGGCCGAGCACGGCCGGCGCTTCGCCCCGCCGCGCCAGCGACCAGATCATCCGCGAGGCGCCGTAGAGATTGGCGTTGAGCGCAGACAGCAGCGCGATCACCGCGACCAGCGTGATCGCGGTCGCCGCGCCGGGAATGCGCGCGACCTCGAGCACCGCCGCGAACGGCGATGCCAGTGCGGGGCTGGTCCACGGCACCACCATGACGATCACCGCGATCGAGCCGAGATAGAACACCAGGATGCGCCAGGCCACGGTGCGGATCGCCCGGGCGAGGCTGCGCGCCGGATCGGCGGTCTCGGCCGCGGCGATCGCGACGATCTCGGTGCCGCCGAACGCGAAGACGACCACCAGCAGCGCGGCACCCACACCCATCAGGCCGTTCGGCGCGAAGCCGCCGTGCGCGGTCAGGTTCGACAGTCCGGGCGACGCGACCTCGGGCAGCCAGCCCATCAGCAATGCGATGCCGACCGCGATGAAGGCGAGGATCGCGACGACCTTGAGGATCGCGAACCAGAATTCGAACTCGCCGAAGTTGCGCACGCCCAGCAGGTTGATCGCGGTGAACACCGCCATGAAGGCGAGCGTCAGCCCGGGCACCGAAATGCCCGGCCAGATCGTCGCCAGAAGCCCAGCCGCGCCCACCGCTTCGGCGGCGACGACGATCACCACCTGCAGCCACCACAGCCAGCCCACCGTGGCGCCGGCGGTCGGCCCCATCGCGTCTTCGGCGTAGACCGAGAACGCGCCACTGGCCGGCTTGGCCGCCGCCATTTCGCCCAGCGCGTGCATCACCACAATCACCAGCGCGCCAGCGATCAGGTACGAGATCAGCACTGCCGGCCCCGCGGCCTGGATGCCGACGCCCGAACCGAGGAACAGGCCAGCGCCGATCGCGCTGCCCAGGCCCATCATCACCAGCTGTCGCGGCTTGAGCGCGTGCGCCGGCGACGCGGCGGCGTGGTCGGGAATCGAAGCGGACGGATCGGTGGACGACATCGGAATGGCCGGGCTGCGGGACGGCGCACGATACGCCTTCCGATGCGCGCGCGGCGGAATTCGCATCGGGCGCGCACTAGGGCACAGGGTGACCGTTTCCGCGGATCGCCCGCGGGCGTCGAATATCCCGTGTGATATCCGCCGCTGCGCGACGGTGGGATCAGCCGAGCAGCGTTTCGAGCACGGCCATGCGCACGGCGACGCCGTTGCGGACCTGGCGCAGGATCAGCGACTGCGGTCCGTCGGCGACCTCGTCGGTGATCTCCACACCGCGGTTCATCGGCCCCGGGTGCAGCACCACCGCATCGGGTGCGGCCAGCCGCAGGCGGCGTGCATCGAGACCGTAGTCGCGGTGGTAATCGTCGAGCGAGGCGACGAGGCCTTCGTCCATGCGCTCGCGCTGCAGTCGCAGCATCATCACCGCGTCCACGCCGTCGAGCGCGGCATCCAGATCGTCCCCGACCGTGCAGCCGGCCAGCGCGTCGCCATCGGGCAACAGCGCCGCCGGACCGCAGACGCGGATATCGCCCGCGCCCAGCGTGCGCAGGGCCTGCAGGTCACTGCGCGCGACGCGCGAATGCTTCACGTCACCGACGATCGCGACCCGCAAGCCGGAAAAATCCGCGCCCTTCGCCTGGCGCAGCGTCAGCATGTCGAGCAGGCCCTGGGTGGGGTGCGCACTGCGGCCGTCGCCGGCGTTGAGCAGGGCCACGCCCGGCGCGGCCGCTGCAGCCAGCGCAGCCACCGCACCATCGGCGGAATGGCGCACGACGAAGCCGCGCACACCCATGGCCTCGATGTTGCGGAAGGTGTCGAGGGCGGTCTCGCCCTTGGTGGTCGACGACGTCGACGCATCGAAGCCGAGCACGTCGGCGCCCAGGCGCTGCGCGGCGCGCTGGAAACTCAGGCGCGTGCGTGTCGACGGTTCGAAGAACAGGGTGCAGATCGCGGTGCCTGCGAGTCGGCGGCTGGGCGCCTCGTCGTCCAGTGCAGCCTGTGCACGGTCGAGCAACGCCACAAGCGTCGCCCGGGGCAAGCCCTCGAGAGTCAGCAGGTGGCGCAGGCGGCCATCGGCATCGAGTTGCGCGGGGGAATCGGGAACGGACATCACGAGGACGGGCAGCCGCGGGACGCCCATTGTCCCGCACCCGGCCCGGGCACGGCGAGTGCCGCGCTAGACCGGCGTGGCATCGTCCGGCGAGGCGAGCCAGCGTTCGACGATCACAGCGGCCGCCACGGCATCGAGTGCCGCGGCATCGCGCCGGCGACGGCGGCCTTCGGCGCGGTCGAGCGCGAAGCGTTGCGCAGCTTCGATCGAGCTCGCACGCTCGTCCACCAGCACCACCGGCACGCTGTAGCGCGCCGCGAGCTGGCGCGCGAACGCCCGGGCGCGCACGCGGGCGGGCTGGTCGCCGCCGTCGAGGGTCATCGGATCGCCGACGATCATGCCGTCCGGGCGCCATTCCTTCTGCACGCGGTCGATCGCGGGCCAGTCGATCTGGTCGCCATGCACGTCGATCACCGCCAGCGCGCGCGCGCCGTGCCCGAAGGCACTGCCCACCGCGACGCCGATGCGCCTGGCACCGACATCGAAACCGAGCACCGTGCCGTCGCGGCGGATCACGGACGCAGGGGCCGGCGCGTCGCTCATGCGCGGCCGCTGTGGCTGGCGACGTGCATCATGTCGACCCCGAGACGCCCGGCCGCCGCCTGCCAGCGCGCGTCGAGCGGCGTATCGAACAGCAGTTGAGCGTCGGCCGGAACGGTCAACCAGCTGGTCTCGGTGAGTTCGTGCTCCAGTTGCCCTGCGCCCCATCCGGCGCAGCCCAGCGCGACGATCGCATTGTCCGGACCTTCGCCGACCGCCATCGCTTCGAGCACGTCGCGCGACGTGGTCACGTAGAGGTCGTCGGCGATCGCCAGACTGGAATCCCAGCCGGTGTCGCCATCGTGGATCACGAAGCCCCGCTCGGGATGCACCGGACCGCCGGCCAGTACGCGGTGCTCGCGCAACCGCTGGTCGACCAGCACGATGCCCATCTGTTCGAGGACGTCGCCCAGCGTGTACTCCGAGGGCCGGTTGACGACGACGCCCATCGCGCCGTTGCCGTCGTGCTGGCAGATCAACGCCACCGAACGCGCGAAGTCCGGATCCTGCAGCGCGGGCAGCGCGACCAGCATGTGGTGGGTGAGAAACGCCATGGCCGCATTCTAACGGGCACCGCTGTCGCGGGCGTGCGAGACGACACCCCGCTCGGGTCAGGCCCGTCACCCACCTCACAGACCGAACTGGATCTCCTGCGGCGTGGCGACGCGCACGTCCACCACCTCCACGTCGGCCCGCAACGTGCGCCCGGCCAGCGGATTGTTGCCGTCGACGGTGATGCTGTCGGCGTCGAGCGCGGTCACCACGACGTCCAGCGGCCCGCGTTCGGTCTGCGCACGCAATTTTTCGCCCACGGCGGGGACGCTGCTGCCGGTGAACGTGCTGCGCGGCAGGCGCTGCACCAGGCTGTCGTGACGGGGCCCGAACCCCTGTTCGGGCGCGATCTCGACGGTGAAGGTCTCGCCGGGGCTGCGGCCATCGAGCGCCTGCTCGAGGCCCTGGATGATCGTGCCGCTGCCATGCATGTAGACGAGGGGGTCGTGTCCGCGGGTCGAGGTGATGGCCTGGCCGGCGGCGTCGGACAGCGTGAAGTGGACCGTGGCGACGCGGCGATGTGCGATTTCCATCAACGGCTTCCGTCGGGCGATGCGCCATGGTGGCGCGAGGCGCGTGAACGTCGCAACCCGGTGCACCCCGGATGGCGGGCCGATGCGCAGCTGTCTATCCTGCCGCGATGAGCGCCTATTGCGACATCGCCCCCGGCCATCCGGTCCACGGCCCGTACCACGACACCGAGTACGGCTTTCCGCAGCGCGACGAGGCCGTGCTGTTCGAGCGTCTGCTGCTGGAGATCAACCAGGCCGGGCTGAGCTGGGAGACGATCCTGCGCAAGCGCGATGGCTTCCGCGCGGCCTACGACGGTTTCGACGTCGACACCGTGGCCGCCTACGGCGAGCCGGAGCGTGCGCGCCTGATGGCCGACGCCGCGATCATCCGCAACCGCCTCAAGATCGACGCCGCGATCCACAACGCACAGGTGATCCAGGGTCTGCGCGACAGCCATGGTGGTTTCGCGGAATGGCTGGACGCGCATGCGATCGAAGATGGCGCACCGCGCGCCAAGACCTCGTGGGTCAAGCTGTTCAAGAAGACCTTCCGCTTCACCGGCGGCGAGATCACCGGCGAATTCCTGATGAGCCTGGGCTACCTGCCTGGCGCGCACCGGCCCGACTGCCCGGTGGCGATCGCGCTGCGACGCCACGCCGCGTGATGAGCGACGCGGGACTGCGTGCACTGCTGGTCGCGGCCCTCGGCGTCGTGTCCGCCGCGGCGCCGTGTGCCGAGCGGCCCGTCGACAGGCTGCATCAGGCGATCCTGGACGCCGCCGCCAACGGCGCGTCCGATCCGGTGGAGGCCGCGGTCTCGAGCCTCCGGGCTGTGGAAGGCACGGTGATCGACGTCGAGTTGGCGGACGACCGTGGCGAGCCGCTGTCCGACTGTCTGGCGCGCAGCAGCCAGCCCACCGGCGTGTCCCGAGCCGACTGGCAGGCCCTGGCCGCTTGGCCGGGTCTCTGCGAACGCGGCGACGGTGAAGGACGCAGCGCACGCCTGCAGCTTCTCGATCTCGACGGCGACGGCCGGCGTGATCTCGTCCGCGACACCTATATCGGCGGCACCGGACTGTTCTCGCAGATCGAGCTGATCCGCCAGGGACCTGACGGCTTCGCGCACCCGGCAACGGCGCTCGACGACGCCGACGCGCGCGACCATATGACGTTCTCGATCAACGGCCGGGGCGCCGACCAGGCATTCGACCTCATCGCGCTCGATGGCCGCGTGCTGGTCGTCTATCGCGACAGCATCTACGCCGAGGACACGATCACCCTCACCCGTCCGTTCGCCGGTCCCACGGCGCAGGACGTGGTGCGCGTGCGCTATGCGATGCGCCATCGCGTCGCGCCGCAGCCCGCGGACACGGCGTACGCACCGGAACTCCTCGCGGCGGTCGACCGTGGCCTTGCTGGACTCGCGCAGCACCCCGGCACGGCCGCCACGTGTCCCGAGCGCGCGGGCGACGCGCCGAGGCCATGGCACGGCGCCGGGCATTACACCTTCGAATACGCTGCCGCGTTTCCCGTGCGCGACAACGGCCACTGCGTCGAGGTCGCCGTGGTGAATCTGCTGAGCAGTTACCGCGCAGCCGGCGGCCAGAACTGCTGTATGGCCTGGGTGCACGACAGGGAGGGCACGCAAATCGCCGACATCGCGCTCGCGACGGAACGCCGCGTGCTGGCAGTCGATCGCATTCCGGCCCCCGAGATGCCCCTGCGCTGAACGCAGAAAGCACAACGCCCGCCGGTGTGAGCGGCGGGCGTTGCAGGTGTCGCGATGGCGCTGGATCAGCCGGCGACGGCGGCCTGGTAACGACGCTCGACTTCGTTCCAGTCGACGACGTTGTAGAACGCAGCGATGTAGTCCGGACGGCGGTTCTGGTACTTCAGGTAGTAGGCGTGCTCCCAGACGTCGAGGCCGAGAATCGGGGTATTGCCCGAGCCGATGCCCTTCATCAGGGGGTTGTCCTGGTTGGCGCTGCTCTCGACCTTCAGCGTGCCGGCCGTGTCGACCGACAGCCAGGCCCAGCCGCTGCCGAAGCGCGTCAGTGCGGCCTTGGTGAAGGCCTCCTTGAACGCGTCGAAGCCGCCGAGATCGCTGTCGATGTGCTTGGCGACATCGCCGACCGGATTGCCGCCGCCCTTGGGCGACATCACCGTCCAGAACAGCGAGTGGTTCGCATGGCCGCCGGCGTTGTTACGCAGCGGGCCGCGCTTGTCTTCCGGCAGCGCGTCGAGGTTGGCGATCAGTTCTTCGACCGGCGTATCGGCCCATTCGGTGCCTTCCAGCGCGCCGTTGGCGTTCGTGATGTAGGTCTGGTGGTGCTTGCTGTGATGGATCTCCATCGTCTTCGCGTCGATGTGCGGCTCGAGCGCGTCGTATGCGTAAGCCAGTTCGGGGAGGCTGTAGGCCATGAGCGGGATCTCCTTCGGGAATGAACGCGCCATTGTCCTCCGGTAGAGGTCAATTTGGCGACAATGCGGCGTCACCTTAGCGGCCCGGGTCGCGGGCCGGCGGCAACACTGCGTTTCGCGTCATCGACAGCGCGAAAACGACAACGCCCCGCATGGCGGGGCGCTGCGTGGGTGTCGCTGCGGCAGGGCCTCAGCGCACCTCGGCGACCTCGACCCCGTCCAGCCCCTGCGACAGCGTGCGCGCATCGCCGCCCTGCGCGAGCTTGATGCGCAGGCGCACCTCGTTCGCGGAGTCGGCGTAACGCAGCGCGTCCTCGTAGGAGATCTCGCCGGCCTGGTAGAGCTCGAACAGCGCCTGGTCGAAGGTCTTCATGCCCAGGTTGGTCGATTCCTTCATGACCTCCTTGAGCTTGTGGATCTCGCCTTCGCGGATGTAGTCCTGCACCAGCGGCGTGCCGAGCATGATCTCCATCGCCGCGCGCCGGCCCTTGCCGTCGGGCGTCGGGATCAGCTGCTGCGCGACCACGCCCTTGAGGTTGAGCGAGAGATCCATCAGCAGCTGGTTGCGGCGGTCCTCGGGGAAGAAGTTGATGATGCGGTCCATCGCCTGGTTGGCGTTGTTCGCATGCAGCGTGCACAGCACCAGATGGCCGGTTTCCGCGAATGCGATCGCGTGGTCCATGCCTTCGCGGGTGCGCACCTCGCCGATCATGATCACGTCCGGCGCCTGGCGCAGCGTGTTCTTCAGCGCGGCGTCCCAGCTGTCGGTATCGATGCCGACTTCACGCTGGGTGATGATGCAGCCCGCGTGCTTGTGCACGAACTCGATCGGGTCTTCGATCGTGATGATGTGGCCGGTGGAGTTCTGGTTGCGGTAGCCGATCATCGCCGCCAGCGACGTCGACTTACCGGTACCGGTCGCGCCGACGAAGATCACGATGCCGCGCTTGGTCATCGCCAGCGTCTTGATGATCGGCGGGAGGTTGAGCTCCTCGATCGTCGGGATGTGCGTCTCGATCCGGCGCAGCACCATGCCGACCTGGTTGCGCTGGTAGAAGCACGAGATGCGGAAGCGGCCGACGCCGGAGACGCCGATCGCGAAGTTGCACTCGTGGGTCTTCTCGAATTCCTCGCGCTGCGGCGGGGTCATCACGTTGAGCACCAGATCGCGCGCCTGCTGCGGCGTCAGCGGGTTCTGGGTGATCGGCGAGATCTTGCCGTGCACCTTGATCGACGGCGGCATGCCGGCGGTGATGAACAGGTCCGAGGCCTTTTGATGGGCCATCAGTTTGAGAAACGAGGTGAAATCGATGCTGCTCATGGGTGGCTCCGTTGGAGCCGGGATTCGGGATTCGAGAGTGGGGATTCGAAAGAGCGAATCCTTCCCGACCGCGAGCCCTGGCTTTTTCTAATCCCGATTCCCGAATTCCGAATCCCGGCGTCTGTTCGAGTTCACTCGAACAGACGCTTGTCCTTCGCGTATTCCTTCGCGGCCGGGCGCGTGATCAGGCCGCGCTTGACCAGATCCTGCAGGTGCTGGTCGAGCGTCTGCATGCCGTACTGCTGGCCGGTCTGGATGGCCGAATACATCTGCGCGACCTTGTCCTCGCGGATCAGGTTCCGGATCGCCGGCACGCCGACCATGATCTCCCAGGCCGCGGTCCGGCCGCCGCCGACCTTCTTCAGCAGCGACTGCGAGATCACCGCGCGCAAGCTTTCCGACAGCATCGAGCGCACCATCGGCTTTTCGCCCGACGGGAACACGTCGATGATGCGGTCGATGGTCTTGGCCGCGCTGGATGTGTGCAGCGTGCCGAACACCAGGTGACCGGTTTCCGCGGCGGTCAGCGCCAGGCGGATGGTTTCGAGGTCGCGCAACTCGCCGACCAGAATGTAGTCGGGGTCTTCGCGCAGCGCCGAGCGCAGCGCCTCGTTGAAGCCATGGGTGTCGCGGTGCACTTCGCGCTGGTTGATCAGGCACTTCTGCGAGGTGTGCACGAATTCGATCGGATCTTCGACCGAGAGGATGTGCGCGTATTCGTTCTTGTTGATGTGGTCGATCATCGCCGCGAGGGTGGTCGACTTGCCCGAGCCGGTCGGGCCGGTCACCAGGATCAGACCCTGCGGCTGGTCGATCAGCTGGCGGAAGATCGGCGGGCAGTTCAGATCCTCGAGCGTCAGCACTTCCGACGGAATGGTGCGGAACACCGCGCCGGCGCCGCGGTTCTGGTTGAACGCATTGACGCGGAAGCGGGCCAGGCCCGGGATCTCGAACGAGAAGTCGACCTCGAGGAATTCTTCGAAGTCGCGACGCTGCTTGTCCGACATGATGTCGTAGATCAGCGCGTGCACCTGCTTGTGCTCGAGCGCGGGGATGTTGATGCGACGCACGTCGCCGTCGACGCGGATCATCGGCGGCAGGCCTGCCGACAGATGCAGGTCCGACGCCTTGTTCTTGACCGAGAACGCCAACAGTTCGGCGATATCCATGCAACACCCCTTGATGATGATCCGCAACCGGGCGCGGTCCTTGCCGGATGGCTGGCGGCGCCCTGTCCCCGGCGGCAGTATAGACCCGGATCCGCGCCCCAGAACCAGCCCGTCGCCGAGGACATTCCGTCGTGCCCGAGTCATCCGCCGCATCGGCCCTCGAGGCCATCCTGCAACGCATCGCGCATGCCCGCCAGGCCTCAGGGCGCGCCGCGCCGGTACGTCTGCTCGCCGTCGGCAAGACGCAGGCAGCGGACGCGCTGGCCGACGTGGCCGGCGCCGGCCAGCGCGCGTTCGGCGAGAACTACGTGCAGGAGGCCGCCGGCAAGATCGACGCGCTGGCCGGGCTCGGTCTCGACTGGCATCTGATCGGGCACCTGCAATCCAACAAGGCGAAGCACGCTGCCGCGCTGTTCGACTGGGTGCAGACGGTCGACCGTCGCAAACTGGTCGACGCACTCGACGCCCACCGCCCCGACGCGCGTGGTCCGCTGAACGTGCTGGTGCAGGTCAACATCGACGACGAGACCAGCAAGCACGGTTGCGCGCCCACGGAGGTCCCCGCGCTGGTCGATGCGATCCGTGCGGCGCCGCGGCTGCGCCTGCGCGGCCTGATGGCGATCCCGGCACCGCACGCCGAGCCGGCGAGACGGCGCGACGCCTTCGCGCGGATGCGGCGTCTGTTCGACACGGTGGCCGGCGCCGACCCGGGCATCGATACGCTGTCGATGGGCATGAGCGACGACCTCGAGCTGGCGATCGCCGAGGGCGCGACGATGGTGCGGGTGGGCTCGGCCCTGTTCGGTGCCCGGGAGCGCCGCTGAGCCTCCCGCTGCATCGGGCTACCATCGTCGACCCTGTCACCGCACTGGAGTCGACACGCATGTCCGCGTCCGACACATCTCCCATCCCGCCCCTGGACCAGCCGGTCGCCTTCATCGGCGGCGGCAACATGGCCCGCAGCCTGATCGGCGGCCTCGTCGCCCGCGGCTGTCCACCGGCCCTCGTCCGGGTCGCCGACCCGAATGCCGAAATCCGCGAAGCGCTGACCCGCGATTTCGGCGTGCAGACCTTCGCGCAGGCCGACGATGCCGTCGCGGGCGCGGCGACCTGGGTGCTCGCCACCAAACCGCAGGTGCTGCATTCGGTATGCGCAGGGCTCGCCCCGCTCGCCCGCTCGACCGGGCCGCTCGTGCTCTCGATCGCGGCCGGCATCACCGCCACCCAGCTCGACCGCTGGCTCGGCGGCGACGCCGCAGTGGTGCGCACGATGCCGAACACGCCGGCATTGCTCGGCGCCGGTGTCACCGGCCTGTACGCCAACCCGCGCGTGGATGCGGATGGGCGCCACCGGGCCGATGCGCTGATGCGTTCGGCCGGCACCACGGTATGGCTCGACGACGAGGCCCGGATGGACGCGGTCACCGCGGTCTCGGGTAGCGGACCGGCCTACGTCTTTCTGCTCGCCGAAGCGATGGAGGAGGCCGGCATCGCGCAAGGTCTGGCCGCCGACGACGCCCGTGCGCTCGTGCTGCAGACGCTGCTGGGCGCTGCCCGCATGCTGGTGGAGGACGGCGCGGCGCCGGCCGAGTTGCGCCGACGCGTGACCTCCCCCGGCGGCACCACCCAGGCCGCAATCGAGTCCTTCGAAGCGGGCGGCCTGCGTGCACTGGTCGCCACTGCGATCGATCAGGCAGCCCGCCGGGGCCGGGAGCTGGCGGCGGCCAATGACTGAATCGCGCGCGGGCCTTATTTTCGGGTTGCTGGCGGCGGCGTTTGTGGTGGCATCGGCGGGTTGCAGCCGTGCGCCGTCAACACCTGCACCGTCGGCCTCGGGCGCGCAGGCCAGCGCGATGCCGGAAACGGCGACACTCGGCGACGCAGAGGTCTCGGTGAGCGTCGTGCCGACCTCGATCCTCAGCGACACGGTCGCGCACCGCTACGGCGTCGCACGTGAGCGCAACCGGGTGCTCGTGCTCGTGGGGCTGCGCGCGGGCGACGCATCGCGAAACGCGACGGTCAGCGGCCGGGCGCGCGATCTGCGGGGCGTCGCGCAGGCGCTGACGTTCCGCGAGGTGCAGGCAGACGGCTTCGTCGACTACGTGGCGGTGGCGGCAGCGACGCCGCCCGACACGCTGCGGTTCGAGCTGGACGTCGTGGACGCCGCCGGCCAGCGCGCGACGCTTCGTTTCAGCCGCGATCTCGCGCCTTGACCGCGCGCGGCGGCGGCTGACCCGGTTGACCGGCGTCTCCGACGTCGGCAACCACCGAAGGCGTCAACGCCAGCATCTCCTCGGCACTGAGATCCCGCCAGGCGCCCTTCGCCAGGTCGCCGAGATCCAGGCGCCCGATCGCGACCCGCACGAGGCGCAGTACGTCCATATCGAGCGCGGCGAGAAGCCGCCTGATCTGGCGGTTGCGTCCTTCCTCCAGCACGATCTCCAGCCAGGCATTGCGCTCGCCGCTGCGCAGCACACGCGCCGAGCCGACCCGCAGCCACTCCCCGGCGTCTTCGATCCCGGCGTACAGCGCCGCCAGCAGCGCGTCATCGGGCACGCCGTCGATCTGGACGTGATAGGTCTTGGACGGCCCGCGTGCCGGATCGGCCACACCCGCCGCCCAGACCGGGTCGCTCGAGAACAGCAGCAGGCCTTCGCTGGCCTTGTCCAGACGGCCGACCGGGGCGATCCAGCTCAGGCCCGCGCCTTCGAAGCAGCGATAGACGGTGTCCCGCCCGCGCTCGTCCTGCGCGGTGGTCACCAGGCCCCTGGGCTTGTTGAGCATCAGATACCGGTGCGCGACGGCCGAGGCCGGCACGCCGTCGAGTTCGATGTTCGCCGCATCGGGCAGCACCGGATATTCGGGATCCCGCACGACCCGGCCGGCCACCCGCACGCGGCCGTCGCGGACACGGCGTTCGGCCTCGCTGCGCGAGCACAGGCCACGCTTGGACAGCAGACGTGCCAGGCCATGGCGCGGCGGTCCCCGCCCGACACTCATGCCGGCATCCCCGGGTCCAAGGGCACGTGCAGATACGCGAACGGCCCGCTTGCGCAGGCCGTCGCGATGGACGCAGCCGGAATCCCCGCTGCGATCATTCGGCAGGCGTCGCCTGGCCGGGCGCCGCAGCTTCGGCCTCGGCCACCGGCGGCGCATTGGGATCCACGCGACGGCTGCCGACGTTGTAGCCGTTGGCCTGCAGCCACGCGTCGAAATCGTCGGCCGTCATGCGCTTGCCGCCCTGGGTCATGTTGAAGCGATACGGCGTGTTGTCGAACTCCGTCTGCTTCACATAGGCCGCCGGATCGTTCGCGCTGACCGCACCTGCTGCCGGAACCGCCATGGCCACGTTCTGGCACTTCTCGATCTCGAGGCGCAGCACGACCTGATCTGCGGATTGCGCGTCGTCGTAGGCACGCGACAGCACCGCGGTGGTTCCGAGGCGATAGTTGGGCGCGGCCAGCTCCGGCGAAACCGGGGCGAGCACGGCAGCCTGCAACGGACGCGCCGCGGCGGAATCGAGGCTGCCGCAGTCGGCCGCGTGCGCGGCGAAAGGCAGGACGAACAGCGAGAACAGCAGAATGGCGCGCACGGGCGAACTCCAGGTCGAATCGGCCTGAAGTGTAGGCCCCAAGTGTTTAGCCCACAAGGAAAAATTAACGCCACGCGCATTCACGATGGCGATGATCGGAATCAACCCGCCGGCGGCAGGTCTGCGCGACTCGCGATGGCCTGATCACAGGGGGCCGCAAAATCGTCAGGCAAAAAAAAGCCCGGCGCGAGGCCGGGCTTTTTCTGTTGCAACCGGACGTCCGATCAGTTCTGGACGTTCAGCTCGGTGCGGCGGTTGCGCGCACGGCCTTCCGGGTTGTCCGAACCGTCAGCGTTGGTGTTCGGCGCGATCGGACGGCTCTCGCCGTAGCCAACCGGACCCACCAGACGGTCGGCGGTGATGCCGTTGCTGGTCATGTAGTCATACACGGCCTGGGCACGACGCTCCGACAGACGCTGGTTGTAGGCGTCGGTACCGACGGAGTCGGTGTGACCGGCGACTTCAACGCGCAGCTCGGGGTAACGGCGCAGGATCTCGACGGCTTCGTTGAGGATCGCCACTGCGTCAGGACGCAGGGTCGAACGGTCGAAGTCGAAGTTGACGCCATTCAGATCGATGGTGATCGGAGCCGGCGGAGCCGGAGCCGGGGCCGGAGCCGGCGGCGGCGGCGGCGGAGCCGGCGGAGCCGGGGGAGCCGGCGGCGGGCCGAGCGGGATCACGACGCCGACCGAAGCCAGCACGTCACCGAAGTAGCTCTCGTTCGAGTTGTGCGGATAGCCCGCCCAGTCGCGCGAACCGTTGGCGGCAACGCTGCTGTCGTTGAAGTCAGCGCGGTAGGCAACTTCAGCGCGCACGGCGACGCGGTTGGTGAAGGTCGACTGCAGACCCAGACCGACCTTGGCGGCAAAGTTTCCGTCCTTGTTCTCACCCGGCGAATCCGGGCTCGGGAACGCGTCGAACTCTTCTTCCGAACGCTGGTAGCCCACGCCCATCAGCACGTAGGGGTTCCAGCTGCGCTCGTCGTTGATGAAGTGGTAGCGGAAGTCGACCGAGACGCCGTACTGGCTCCAGTTCAGGTCGCGGTTCGCGCCTTCGACGCTGCTGTCGAAGCCCGGGTTCTGATAGTTCAGCTCACCGTCGACGGACCAGTTGGGGCTGATGAACTTACCCATGCCCAGCGTGACGAACGGGGTGTCGTTGGTGCGACGATCATTGGCCTGGAAATTGAAACCGGCCGAGCTGGTCAGGTACCAGCGATCGTCGAACTCCTGGGCGCTGGCGGTGTGCGCCAGACCAAGGCCGCCGAGCAGAGCGGCGCAGAGGAGTTTCTTGTTCATATTGTCGGAGCTCCTTGTTAAGGGGGAATGCGTCAGGGCATCGAATGAGGCGTCCACAACGCACGCCTTGGGACATAGCCTAAAGTCAGCTGCGTGAAGGCGTTGTTAACACTAATGTAACGGTTGAAAGATTCCAACAGAACAACGCCTTAGCATTCATCCTGGCTTTGGGTAAGGCAGGAACCCTCAACGGCGCGGATTGTCGCGATGGCGATGTGCGCGTCGCGTCAAGATGCGTCATGCCACGTCATCACGCCCGGATATCGAGTCCTTCATGCGGTCTGCGCGCGATGCGAACGAATGGCGGCGTCGCCAAAGCGGCGAACGTTCGGTTCCGGTGACGGCTGCGTCGCATGCAGGCGCATGCAGGCGCGTGCAGGCGCGTGCAGGCGCGTGCAGCATGCGGCTACCCTCCTCCTGACCCACTGGCCCGCTGTGGCCGACATACATAGAGGATGCCCATGAAAGCTGTCGCACTGACCCGCTACCTGCCGATCGACGATCCCGAAGCCCTGCTCGATGTCGAGATGGAGACGCCTTCGCCGGGTCCGCATGACCTGCTGGTGCGGATCGAGGCGGTGTCGGTCAATCCGGTCGACACCAAGGTGCGAGCGCCCAAGCCGCAGGTCGAGGCCACGCCGAAAATCCTCGGCTACGACGCGGCAGGTGTCGTCGAAGCGGTCGGCGATGCCGTGTCGGACTTCGCGGTGGGTGACGCGGTCTATTACGCGGGGGACATCACCCGGCCCGGAAGCAATGCGCAGTTCCAGCTGGTGGATGCGCGTCTGGTCGCCAAAAAGCCCGACACGCTGGACTTCACGCAGGCGGCCGCGCTGCCGCTGACGGCGCTGACGGCATGGGAGCTGCTGTTCGAACGCATGCCCTATTCGATCGACGGCGGCGGCGGCGGCCGATCGTTGCTGGTGATCGCGGGCGCGGGTGGCGTGGGCTCGATTGCGATCCAGCTTGCGAAGCTCGCGGGCTTCACCGTGATCGCCACGGCCTCACGCGAGGAGACAGTGGCCTGGTGCCGCACCCTCGGCGCGGACCATGTCATCGATCACCGTCAGGATCTCGCGCCGCAGTTGCAGACGCTCGGCATCGAGGCCGTCAATGCCGCGCTCAACCTCGCCGACACCGACCGCTATTGGGACGTGCTGGGCGAACTGCTGGCGCCGCAGGGACACGTCGGGCTGATCGTCGAACCCGCGGGCGCATTGAAGATCGGCGATCCCTACAAGGCCAAGTCCATCGGCATCCATTGGGAACTCATGTTCACGCGGTCGCGTTTCAAGACCCCCGACATGGCCGAACAGGGGCGGATCCTCGCGCGTGTCGCCGCGCTGGTCGATGCGGGCCGGTTGCGCACCACGCTGACCGACACGCTGTCGCCGATCTCGGCCGACACCCTCCGCGAGGCACACCGCCGCCTCGAAAGCGGCCGCACGATCGGCAAGCTCGCCGTCGCCGGCTGGTGACGGTCGGCTCGGGCGATCAGGCGCGGAAATCAGCCCGCCCTGCTCGCCCGCAGCCTGCGTCGCATCGCCGCGCACCCACCGGAGCCGCGCCTCCGGTTCGACATCATCGACCGCCATCCTCGGACGCCGCTGCAGGCGAAGGACCAAGCCACTGCGCGGCGGCAGCGGAGCGGATGCCGGCAGCGTCGGGATCCGACCGGCCGGCATCCGGATTCATCAGGCCGCGTCCGCCGTGCGGTCGCGCTTGAGGATGGCGACCGGATCGGCCCAGGTGCTCTGAGGCCTGCGCTTACTGGTGGCCAGCACCAGATCCGACGGCTCGAACACGTTGATGTTGTGGGTGATCGGCGTGGTCAGGATGTACTGCGCATCGGTGGAGCGCAGGAACCGTCCGACCTTCTCGATGTTGGCGACATCGAGATGGGCGAAGGGTTCGTCGATGAACACGAAACCGCCGGGCTGGTCCTCGTCGCGCAGCAGCGCCACCAGCAGCAGCAATGACTTCATCACCTGCTGGCCGCCCGAGGCCTCGCCATCGTCGAGACCGATCCAGCCCTTGCGGTCGAAATCGAAGCGCACGGTGAGCCCGGCCTGGGCCAACGCGACATCGTCGTTGACGAGTTCCGACATCTCGGCTTCGACACCGATGCCGGCCAGCTCGCCCAGCGCGACCAGATTGCGGCGGTAGCGGCGCACGGTGGCGCGCAGCACGTTGAGGTAGGCGCCGCGCGCGTCTTCGGTGATGCGGCGGGCACGATGCAGATGCGCCTCGCGCTGACCGATCGCGGCTTCCATGCCGGCGTGGTCGGCGGCGAACTTGTCACGCAGCGCGACGCAGCCTTCGTCCTCGACGAACCCACCTGAGGCCAGGCGCGCGTCGAGCCGTTCCAGTTCGCGGCGCACGGCGTTGGCGCTTTCGAACTCGTCGCGCGCCGCGCGCAACACCGCGGCGGCGCGCCAGGCCGGCGGCATCTGCGCGCGGCGGCGGCGGAATTCGAGGATGCGCTGGACCAGCAACTGGCGCTCCTGGGTCATCTGCCGTCCTGCCTGCTCGATCTCGTGGGCGAGACCGCCCAGACGCCCCGCGCGTTCGGCTGCGGCGATGCTGTCCGCCTTGTCGCGGGCCATGCATGCAGCCACCTCGGCGCGCGTGGCTTCGAGCGACGTGGCCGCCGCCTGGGCGGCGTCGGCGAGCGCGGGCAGGCGCTCGAGCGCATCGGCGAACTCGGCCGCGCGCGTCACCAGCTCCTGCCCGGCGTCGAGGCCGAGCAGGCGGGCCTGGTCCACATCGAGGCGACGGCCCAGTTCGGCCAATTCGGCCTCGCGCGCCTGGGTGCGTTCGCGCAGCGCCACGTGCTCGGCGCGCAGCGCGGCCACCCGGGCTTGGCGCGCGCCGGCACCGAAGTGCGGCTGGCCAACGCCGATGTGGCGGCCACCGCGATGCTCGCGCAGATACCCCTTGGCGGTGATCCAGTCCTGGCCTTTGGACAGCCCGTGCCCCGCCTCGACATCGGCCACGCGCTGGATGCGGTCGAGCTGGCGTGGCAGCCATGCCGGCGGATCGGCCGAAAAGCGCACGACCTCGAGCAACGAGCCACGCGTCGCGCGCTCGACCGGCGCGCGGTCGGCGACGAGGAAATGCCGGTACTGCATCGACTCGCCGAGCGCCCAGGCCCGGCGCGCATCGCGCGGTTCGTCGAGCAGCAGCAGATGCCGGTACGGTGCGAGCACCGCTTCGACCGCGACCGCCCACTGCGGGTCGACGATCTCGACCAGTTCGGTCAACACGCGATGGCCTATGCCGGCCTGGTCGAGCGCGGCGCGGAAGTCACGTTCGAACGGCTCGACGAAGCGTCCACCGCCACTGAGCGCGGCCAGCTGCGCGGCGAGTTCACCCTCGCGCACGCGGTCGCGCTGGGCTTCGAATTTGAGTTCCGCCTGTCGCTGCCGGCCGTGTTCGATCCCGCTGCTGAGCGCATCGACATCGACCACGCCGCGATCGGCCTGCAGCTGGGCCAGATGATCGTGCCGCCGCACCAGACTCTCGGCGTCCCGCGCCAGATCGCGCGCGGCGGTGAACCCGGATTCCGCGTCGCGCTGGTCGGCCAATGCCTGGGCGAGCGCGGCCTGGAGAGCATCGCGCTGCGCCCCGGCTGCGGCTTCCTGGGTCTGCAGGGCCTGCAGTGCCTGACGGCGTTCGTGCTGGGCCCGGCGCAGGCCGGTGAGCCGTGGACGCGCGCCGTCGATCGTCGCGCGCAGGTCCGCCAGTTCCACCTTCGGCGCGACTTCGGTCTCCAGCCGCTGACGCTCGCGGCGCAGCGCCTGGCCTTCGTCGAAGGAGCGCACGTCGGCCTTGGCGGATTCGAGTTTCAGATGCAGTTCGTCGAGCCCGTGCTGCAGCTGGGCGATCTCCTTTTCGGTGTCGAACTGCTCGGCGCGGGCGCGTTGGTAGTCGTCGAGCACCGCCTTGTCCTCGAACACGTCGAAGACCAGCTGCAGCAGTTCGCGCGGCGACAGCTGGCACAGCTTGTCGGTCGCGCCCTGCTCCAGCGTCAGCACGCGGCAGATCGCGCGGCTCAGGCCGGCGCCGGCCAGACGCACGCGGTAGTCGCGCACGCCCAGCCATTCGCCGCCGGCGTCGAGCGTTTCCACCGGCACGTCGCCGGGCACGATCTGGTAGTCGCGGCTCCAGTCGCCGCCGCGCTTGCGCACGCGGCAGGCCAGCGTGACCTGCTCGTCCATGCACGGGAAGAACGCGCGCTTGCCGCGGCGGTCGACCGGATTGCTGACCACCGCGCGCAGCCACGCCACCGGCTTGCCGTTGTGGCGCAGGTAGGTCTTGTAGTCGCGGGCCATCTCGCGGTCGTCGATCGCCAGCAAGGTGCGCAGCGCATCGAGCAGCGTGGTCTTGCCGGAGCCGTTGGGGCCGACGACGGTGATGATCGAGGCGTCGAGCGGCAGCGCGTAACGCTGCCAGTAGTCCCAGTGCACGACTTCGAGGCTGCGGAACTCAAACATCGTCGGTGTCCTCGGCCGTGTCGGCGGTTGTCGTGTCATCCGGGTCCGCGTCGGTCGCGTCGTCGGTGTCGGGGCGCGCCGCGCGCGCCTCGGCGATGACGAACGCCAGCGCGCCATCCATTACGCGGCCGGCGATACGTTCGTAATCGAACGCCAGATCGAGCAGCGGACCTTCCTGGATACGCTCCTTGCGACGGACGATGAAGCCGTGCCGGTTGAGCGTGCCGAGATTCATCTGGATGCGCTGCTTGCCGCCGAGGCGGTCGCCGTAATCGGCCAGCAGCGTGCGCTCGTTGACGGGCTCGACGATCTCGGCGCCGACCGGCACCGGCTTGAGCTCGGCGAACATCTGCTCCTGGTCCTGCTGGCGCTCGACGTCCTGCCGCGTGATCTGGCGCTGGCGCTTGGGCAGCACCAGCAGCGCCCACAGCACGACCAGCAGCGCAGTGGTGTCGCGACTGAGCTGCAGGTTGCTCGCCGCCCAGGCATCGCCATGACCGAACACGTCGGCCTCCTGCGCACGCGCGATGCCGACGGCCACGTGCGCGGCATACGGATGTTCGAGCAGACGCAGGCCGGCGGCGGCGAGGCGACGATCGAGATCGTCACGCAGCTCGGCGTCGACGAGCACGCGGCGCACGGCGTGATCGTCGCGCGGCAGCCAGCGCTCGGCGAGCAGGCGTGCGATCAGGGAGGCGGTGGTATCGCTCATGCGGTGGAATCCGGAACACGGCGGCGGCGCGTGCGCGGACGCGCCACCTGGGAGGGAGAAGCGCCGGCATCACGACCGGGCGGCGCGGCGATGGTGTCCCCATCGCTTCCGGGCACATCGCAGGCGGAAGGCGGTGCCGGCCACGGCACGAGATGGTCGGGCACGTCGGTCCCGTCGGGCAGCAGCACGCCGCGGCTCATGCTGTGCACGCCGGCGCGGCCCACCGCGTCGAGGCCGGTGCCCACGCGCCAGTGCAACGGCAGACGCGCCAGTTCGGCACCGACGCCGCTGCGCTGCTCGGCACCGGCATCGCCGATCAGCCCCAGCAGCGACAGCCGGTAGGCACTGACCGCGAAGTCCGATTGCGGCACCCAGTCGGCGAGCGGCGCTTCGGCGTCGATCGCCACCAGCTGCGCTAGCCAGTCCTCGGCGGCGTGATAATCCTGAGCCGCTGCCGCCGGGGCCTCCAGATCCTCGGGCGCACTGCGTGCAGGCGGCAGCGTGGCGTCGTCGCGATCGGCGCGTTCGCGCTCGACCAGTTCGTATTCGGCGACGTCGAGCGCGATCGCGGCCAGCGCGAACGCCGGTTGCGGCGACGTGCACAGCGCGCCCTCGGCCAGCGTCGCGAGCCCGACTATGTCGTGGTCGCGAAGAAAGCGGTTGACGTCGGAGGACGACAGGCCGCTCGCGCCGAGGTGCACGCGATGACGATCGAGCTGGTTGAGCGCACGCTGGAACACCGAGGCCTGACGCAGCAGCGCACTCTGTGCGCGGCCGATCTGCTGGGCCACGCGATGGGTGGCAGTGTCGAGCTCGCCGTCGGCGGCGATCGCGTGGATCAGTTCCGTGCCCTTCTCCACCCAGCGCCACACCGCCTGCAGCGTGTCGGCGGCGTGGCGGATGCGGTGCTCGGACCCGCTGAGCACGGCCTGGTCGAAGTCCTCGCGCAGTTCGTTGAGACGCGACAGCAGGTGCTGGAGATCGGACGCGCCGATGCGGCCCGTCGCCTGGCCGGCCGCCAGCTGCGCGGTGACGTAGGCCAGTTCGTCGCCCTCGGCATTGAACTGCAGCAGCAGGCCCAGCGCCGACAGCGCCTGCCGGCCCGCGGGACTGATGCGGTAACGCTGCGACTGCGGCTCCCACAGCAGCAGGCCGTTGTCGCGCAGGCGGTCGAGCACGGTGCCGAACTTCACCGCATCGAGGTAGGCGAAGTGCTCGCGCAACTCCTGCGGGCTCCAGTCCGGCGCCTCGCCGCGCGCGCCCAGCGTACGCAGCACCAGCAGCCGCACCATCACGCTTTCCTCGCCGCCGTGGAACAGCGTAGAGAACGCGCGGATCTGGTCACGCGCGGCCAGCAGCGGATGCAGATCCGGCAGGTCGGCGGCGTCGATTCCGTCGCGCAGATAGTCCTGGAACGCTCGGATGGCGGCCGTCCGTGGTGGTGGGGCGCCATGGTCGGCGCCCGGGCGGCCACTGACAACTCTTGACACGCGGGTGCATGGTCGCCGTGTGGCGGTTGCGGCCTTCAGGCTTTCCGGTCACGCTGCGCAGTCCATACGCCAGCGTATCCAGACCATGACGCCAGCCGCCGCTCCCGCCGTCGACGCCTCGCCCTACCCGCACCTGCTCGCGCCGCTCGATCTCGGGTTCACCACGCTGCGCAACCGCGTGCTGATGGGCTCGATGCACACCGGCCTGGAGGATCGCGCCCGGGATTTTCCGAAGCTCGCGGCGTACTTCGCCGAGCGCGCCGAGGGCGGCGTCGGCCTGATCGTCACCGGCGGGTTCTCGCCGGACATCGCCGGCTGGCTCAAGCCGTTCGGCGGCAAGCTCTCCTGGCGCTGGGAGACGCGCCGGCACCGGCAGGTCACCGAAGCCGTGCACGGCCACGACGCGAAGATCTGCCTGCAGCTGCTGCACGCCGGCCGCTACGGTTATCACCCGCTGCAGGTCGCGCCGAGCCGGATCAAGGCGCCGATCAATCCGTTCACACCGCGGGCGCTGTCGGCGCGCGGCGTCGAACGCACGATCGATGCCTACGCCCATGCCGCGAAGCTCGCCCGCGAAGCCGGCTACGACGGCGTCGAGGTCATGGGCAGCGAAGGCTATCTGATCAACCAGTTCCTCAGCCGCCGCACCAATGCACGCGACGACGCCTGGGGCGGCGACACCGCGCAGCGCATGCGCTTCGCCACCGAGATCGTGCGCCGCGTGCGCGAAGCGGCCGGCGACGATTTCATCATCATCTACCGCCTGTCGATGCTGGAGCTCGTACCCGATGGCTCCGCCTGGGACGACATCGTGCAGCAGGCGCGCGCGGTCGAAGCCGCCGGCGCGACGCTGATCAATACCGGCATCGGCTGGCACGAGGCGCGTGTGCCGACGATCGCGACCTCGGTGCCCCGCGCCGCATTCGCCGGCGTCACCGCCAAGCTGCGGCCGCACGTGTCGCTGCCGCTGATCGCGACCAACCGCATCAACATGCCCGACGTCGCCGAACGCATTCTCGCCAGCGGCGCGGCGGACATGGTGTCGATGGCGCGGCCGCTGCTGGCCGATCCGCAATGGGTGGCCAAGGCGCGCGCCGGCACGCCCGAGCGCATCAATACCTGCATCGCCTGCAACCAGGCCTGCCTCGATCACGTGTTCCAGAACCGCACCGCGAGCTGCCTGGTGAATCCGCGCGCGTGCGCGGAAACCGAACTCAACTACTTCCCCGTCGCAACGCCGCTGCGCATCGCCGTGGTGGGCGCCGGACCTGCCGGCCTGGCGTGCGCAACGGTCGCCGCGCAGCGCGGCCATGCGGTGACGCTGTTCGATGCCGCGGCCGACATCGGCGGCCAGTTCAATCTCGCCCGGCGCATTCCGGGCAAGGAAGAATTCGACGAGACCGTGCGCTACTTCCGCACCCGGCTGGCCGAGACCGGCGTCGACGTGCGCCTGTCGACGCCCGTGGCGGCATCGGATCTCACCGGGTTCGATGCCGTGGTGCTGGCGACCGGCGTGGTGCCGCGCGCGGTCGACTTCCCGGGTCGCGACCATCCCAAGGTGGTCGGCTATATCGATGTCATCGAAGGCCGCGTCGTGCCCGGCGCGCGCGTGGCGATCATCGGCGCGGGCGGCATCGGTTTCGATGTCGGCGAATTCCTGGTCGAGCACACCGGCCAGTCGCCGAGCCTCGATACCGGCGCGTGGATGCGCGAATGGGGCATCGATCCGACCTTCGAACAACCCGGCGGCCTGGTCCCGGCCGCGCCCGCACCGCCCGCACGCACGCTGTGGCTGCTGCAGCGCAGCCCCGGGCGCCCCGGCGCGCGGCTCGGCAAGACCACCGGCTGGATCCATCGCGGCACGCTCAAGGCCAAGGGCGTGACGATGCTCGGCGGCGTCGAGTATCTCGGTGTCGACGATGCCGGCCTGCGCATCCGAGTCGACGGCGCCGAGCAGTTGCTCGACATCGATCACGTGGTGGTGTGCGCCGGCCAGGAGCCGCGTCGTGATCTCCTGGATGCCCTGCAGGCGAGCGGAACGGTCGTGCATCTGGTCGGCGGCGCAGACGTGGCCGCAGAACTCGACGCCAAACGGGCGATCGCCCAGGCGAGCCGGCTCGCCGCCCAGCTCTGAAGCCACACGCACTTCGAACTGAACGCGCGTTCAGGTGAATGGGCGCCTGCGATGTCCCGCCGGGCCGCCGTGCAAGCTGAACAGGCAGCCGATTCGGCCAGTTCCAGCCACAGACCGGACGCCGCCGCCAGTGCCCCGCATTCATCTTTGATTCGGAAAACCGCCGATACCGTGCCCGCACTTCGTCCTGCCCACGTTCGGCAGGACACCGGCCCGATCCGCCTTCTGCGGATTCGGCGCCCGGGCGAAAGCAGGCCATAGAGTCGCCGCCCTCCCCAATACGCCATGCCGGTTCGAGCAGTCGTCTGCGTTCTCCTTCACGGGGGCAGCGATCTGCGCGCCGGCGCAACGCAGCAAGGAGCAACGATGAAACTTGAATGGGTGATGTGGCTGGCCTCCGTGCTGCCGCCCCCCGCCGCCGATTCGCTCTGTCTGAGCACGACGGTGTACCTGGAAGCCCGCGACCAGTCCGTCCGCGGGCAGGAAGCCGTCGCCGAGGTGGCCCTGCGCCGCCAGGAGAGCGGCCTGTGGGGCGAGTCGATGTGCGAGGTGGTGACCGCGCGCAAGCAGTTCGCGCCGACGATCCTGTCGCCGAACACCAAGCTGGCCAACACCAATGCCTGGACACGCGCCGTCAGCGTGGCGCTGGAGTCCGAGCGCAACTGGTCGCTGCCGCCCGAGAAGCGCCGCGAAGTGGTGCCGGGCGCGAGTCACTTCATGGCTCACGCGATCGCGGCGCCGGCCTGGCGCAACGCGCAGCCGGTCGCGACGATCGGCGACCACACGTTCCTCCGCGTGCAGTCGCTGCGGCCGAGCCCGGCGGCGCGCGAGGCGCAGTCCCGCGGCTGATCAGCCCGTGGTGCGCGCCGTGCCACGGCGCGCGCATGATGGCGATGCCTCCAACTTCGGGACATCGCCATGCTGACGCTCTACTCAAAGCCCGGTGCCTGTTCGCTGGCCGACCACATCGTGCTGCAGTGGGTCGGCGCACCGTTCGAGGTCTGCATCGTCGACGCGACGATGATGAAGGCGGCCGACTTCCTCGCCCTCAACCCCGCCGGCGCGGTGCCGGTGCTGACCGACGGCGACTGGGTGCTCACCCAGAACGCGGCGATCCTCAACTATCTCGCCGACCGGTGCCCCGAAGCAGGGCTGGGCGGTGACGGATCCCCCGAGGGCAGCGCCGAGGTCAATCGCTGGCTGGCCGTGCTCAACGCCGATCTGCATCCGGCCTTCCATCCGCTGTTCGGAAGCACGAAGTACCTCGACGACGCGGATGCCATCGAGCGCACGCGCCGCCACGCCATGCAGACGATCCGCGGCCACTACGAACGCCTGGACGCGCAGCTCACGGGCCGCGACTGGCTGACCGGCGCGCGCTCGATCGCCGATCCCTATCTGTTCGTGACGCTGCAATGGGCGAAGCGCCTGAAGCTCGATCTCGGTGGGCTCGAACACCTGCATGCGTTCGACGCGCGCATGTTGGCCGACGACGGCGTACGCGCGGCGATGGCGGCGGAAGGCGTGCTTTAGGGAAGGTCTGAATCACTGCCGTCATCCCCGCGGCTTTCCAACGGACGCATGTCCGGTCAAGCGGGGATCCAGCGACTTCAAGCCTTGAAGATCAAAGGCGCTGGATGACCGGACATCCGTCCGTTGAAAGCCCCGGCCTTCGCGGGAATGACGGTCAAGAGCAGAATTGTTCGGACCTTCCTTGGCGGGCATCGAGCGCCGAGGACAGCGGCGCGCACGACAGGCGCCTGCAACGTACTCCAGCTGTGTGCGCGCACGGCGCGGCCCCCGGCGTCGCGCAGACCGCGAGGTCGTGCGGAGACGTCCGCCGCTGCCGCGAAGGCCCATGTGTGTTTCGACAGCAGGACGGCGGGAGGATCACACGCTTCCCATCGCTTGAGCCAAGCGGCAGCGGAGTGCCGCCTTCGCGGGAATGACGCGCAAGCGCGGCCGTGCCGGATCGTCGCCTGCATGTACACACACCGGTCACAGCACGCATCCGATGCCGGGATGCCCCGCTGCACGTGCCGATGCGCGGGTCAAGCACAGCGTTGGCACCTCGCCGCACGACTGGCGAATAGTTCACCAGCGATACGCAGCGCGCCGCCGCAGGGGCTTCGTGCGACTTACCCACAGACTTGTCATCGAGTCATCCACAAGCCCTGTGGATGATCCGGCAGCTAGTGCGTCATGCCGCGCAGGTCAAGCGCCGCATACCGCACGTCGCCGTGTGTATCAGTCGAACACGTCAGCGGGCACCCGCACCGCGCCGTCCATCAGCACGCGCGCCGAGCGCGACATGATCGCCTTGGCGACGGTCCACTGGCCGTCCACTTCCACGGCTTCCGCGCCGACACGCAGGGTGCCCGAGGGATGACCGAAGCGCACCGACGTGCGTGCACCGCCACCCGCGGCCAGATTCACCAGCGTGCCGGGAATCGCCGCCGCCGTGCCGATCGCAACCGCGGCCGTGCCCATCATCGCGTGGTGCAGCTTGCCCATCGACAGCGCGCGCACCAGCAGATCGACATCGCCGGCCGCGATGGCCTTGCCGCTCGACACCACGTGATCGCGCGGCGGCGCGACGAAGGCGACCTTGGGCGTGTGCTGGCGCTTCGACGCTTCGGAGACATCCTGGATGAGGCCCATCCGCACCGCGCCATGCGCGCGGATCGTCTCGAACATCGCAAGCGCTTTTGCATCGCTATTGATCGCCTCCTGCAGCTCGGCGCCGGTGTACCCGATCGAGGCGGCGTCGACGAAGATCGTCGGAATGCCGGCATTGATCAGCGTCGCGCGCAGCGTGCCAACGCCCGGCACGTCGAGATCGTCGACAAGATGGCCGGTCGGGAACATCGCACCGCCACCATCGCCCTCGCCTTCGTCGGCGGGATCGACGAACTCCAGCACGATCTCCGCCGCCGGGAACGTCACGCCGTCGAGTTCGAAATCACCGGTTTCCTTCACCTGCCCGTCGGCGACCGGCACGTGCACGATGATGGTCTTGCCGATGTTCGCCTGCCACACGCGCACCGCGACGGTGCCATCGCGCGGAAGCCGCGCCGCATCGATGAAGCCATTGGCGATCGCGAACGGACCGACCGCGGTACTGAGGTTGCCGCAGTTGCCGCTCCAGTCGACGAACGCGCTGTCGATCGACACCTGTCCGTAGAGATAGTCGACATCGTGATCCGGCACCGACGCCGGCCCGATGATCACGCACTTGCTGGTCGACGAGGTCGCACCGCCCATGCCGTCGGTGTGCTTGGCGTAGGGATCGGGCGAACCGATGACGCGCATCAGCAGCGCGTCGCGCTCAGGCCCGGGCACCTGTGTGGCGGCGGGCAGGTCTTCGAGGCGGAAGAACACGCCTTTGGAGGTGCCACCGCGCATGTAGGTGGCGGGGATGCGGAGTTGGGGTGCGTAGGTCATGGCGATCTCACTCGTGGTCGGCTCGTCCCCCTCGCGGGAGTGATGCTGCTTTGCTTGTCTCCCCTCTCCCCTTGCGGGAGAGGGGTTGGGGGAGAGGGGCGCTCTCCGTAACGCATTCCAGATCGCTTCGAGCACCGACTCAGAATGCTGCAGGATGTCGTCATTCCAGAAGCGCAGTACCTGGAAGCCCTGCGCTTTCAACCATGCGTCGCGAACCGCGTCTTCCGGCGACGCGACATGCTGGCCGCCATCTGCTTCGACGATCACACGCGCACTGAAATGCACGAAGTCGACGACGTAAGGACCGATTGGCTGCTGTCGGCGGAACTTATGTCCATCGAAACGGTGGGCGCGGAGATGGCGCCAGAGCAGTTGCTCGGCGTCGGTCATGTTTCGACGCAGCTGTTTGGCGAATGTGCGTTGATCCATTCCCCCTCTCCCCAACCCCTCTCCCGCAAGGGGAGAGGGGCTTAAAAACTTCAGGCCGCCTTCGACGACTCCAGAAAATCCTGCGCGAAGCGCTGCAGCACGCCGCCGGCTTCGTACACTGATGCCTCTTCGTCGGAATCGAGACGGCACAGAACAGGCACATTGAGCTGGGTGCCGTCGGTCCTGTTGATCACCAGCGTCAGCATCGCGCGCGGTGTGCAATCGCCGATCACGTCGAAGGTCTCGGTGCCGTCGATACCGAGCGTCAGGCGGGTCACGCCGGGCTGGAACTCCAGAGGCAGCACGCCCATGCCGATCAGGTTGGTGCGGTGGATGCGTTCGAAGCCTTCGGCGACGATCACTTCCACGCCCGCGAGCCGAACGCCCTTGGCCGCCCAGTCGCGCGAGCTGCCCTGGCCGTAGTCGGCGCCGGCGATGATGACCAACGGCTGCTTGCGCGCCATGTAGGTCTCGATCGCCTCCCACATGCGCACGACCTGGCCTTCCGGCTCGATGCGCGCCAGCGAACCCTGGCGCACCGTGCCGTCGACGATCGCCATTTCGTTGACGAGTTTCGGATTGGCGAACGTCGCGCGCTGCGCGGTCAGATGATCGCCGCGATGGGTGGCGTAGGAATTGAAGTCCTCCTCGGGCACGCCCATCTTCGCGAGGTACTCGCCGGCCGCGCTGTCGGCCATGATCGCGTTCGACGGCGACAGGTGGTCGGTGGTGATGTTGTCGCCGAGCACCGCGAGCGGCCGCATGCCGGTCATGGTGCGGGCACCGGCCAGCGCGCCTTCCCAGTACGGCGGACGGCGGATGTAGGTGCTCATCTCGCGCCAGTCGTACAGCGGCGCGACGCGCTCGCCGGTATCGACGTGCAGCTTGAACATGGGGCCGTAAACGGCGCGGAACTGCTCCGGCTTGACGCTGGCCTTGACGACCGCGTCGATCTCTTCATCCGACGGCCAGAGATCCTTGAGCGTGACCGCGTTGCCGTCGTGGTCGATGCCGAGCACGTCCTTCTCGATGTCGAAGCGCACGGTGCCGGCGATCGCATACGCGATGACCAGCGGCGGCGACGCGAGGAAGGCCTGCTTGGCGTAGGGATGGATGCGGCCGTCGAAGTTGCGGTTGCCGCTGAGCACGGCGGTCGCGTACAGATCGCGATCAATGATTTCCTGCTGGATCGCCGGATCCAGCGCGCCGCTCATGCCGTTGCAGGTGGTGCAGGCGAACGCGACGATGCCGAAGCCGAGCTGCTCGAGATCCGGCAACAGGCCGCTTTCTTCGAGATACAGCTGCACCGCCTTGGAACCGGGCGCGAGTGAGCTCTTGACCCACGGCTTGCGCGTCAGGCCGCGCGCGTTCGCGTTGCGCGCCAGCAGCGCGGCGGCGATGACGTTGCGCGGGTTCGAGGTGTTCGTGCAGCTGGTGATCGCGGCGATGATCACTGCGCCGTCGGGCATCGTGCCGTCGGTCGGCATCTCCCACGCACCGGCGATGCCGCTGGCGGCGAGATCGCTGGTCGCCACGCGCTTGTGCGGGTTCGATGGGCCGGCCATGTTGCGCACCACGCTCGACAGGTCGAAGTGCAGCGTGCGCACGTACTCGGCGCTGGCCAGCGAGTCGGCCCACAGGCCGGCGGCCTTGGCATAGGTTTCGACCAGCGCGACCTGCGTGTCTTCGCGGCCGGTCAGACGCAGATAGTCGAGCGTGTTGTCGTCGATGAAGAACATCGCCGCGGTGGCGCCGTACTCGGGCGCCATGTTGGAGATCGTCGCGCGGTCTCCGACCGACAGCGCGGCCGCGCCGGGTCCGCGGAACTCCAGATACGCGCCGACGACCTTCGACTTGCGCAGGAATTCGGTCAGCGCCAGCACGACGTCGGTCGCGGTGATGCCCGGGCCGGGACGGCCTGCGAGTTCGACGCCGACGATCTCCGGCGTACGCATCCACGACGCGCGACCGAGCATGACGTTCTCGGCCTCGAGCCCGCCGACGCCGATCGCGATCACGCCCAGCGCATCGACGTGCGGCGTGTGGCTGTCGGTGCCGACGCAGGTGTCCGGAAACGCGACGCCGTCCTGCACGTAGACCACCGGCGACATCTTCTCCAGATTGATCTGGTGCATGATCCCGTTGCCCGGCGGAATCACCTCGACGTTGTGGAACGCGCGCTTGGTCCAGTCGATGAAGTGGAAACGGTCGGCATTGCGGCGATCTTCGATCTCGCGGTTGCGGGTGAACGCATCCGGATCGTAGCCACCGCATTCCACCGCCAGCGAGTGGTCGACGATCAGCTGTACCGGCACGACCGGATTGACCTTCGCCGGATCACCGCCCTGGTCGGCAATCGCATCGCGCAGACCGGCCAGATCGACCAGCGCGGTTTGACCGAGGATGTCGTGGCAGACCACGCGCGCCGGATACCACGGGAAGTCGATGTCCTGCCGCAGCTCGATCAGCTGGCGCAGCGCATCGTCGAGCTGCGCCGGTTCGCAGCGCCGCACCAGATTCTCGGCGTGCACGCGCGCGGTGTAGGACATGCGGTCGTACGCGCCGGGCGCGAGGGCTTCGACGGCCGCACGCGCGTCGAACCAGTCGAGCTGCGTGCCGGGAAGGGGTTTGCGGTGCTGGCTGTTCATGGCTGGCTGTCTGAAAGAAGAGAGTTTTGAACGCTCGTCATTCCCGCGCAGGCGGGAATCCAAGGACTTTCGCAATGTGTGCTTGACGTCGAAGTAGTCGTCGGGCGTTCGACGGTTGAAAGAACGCTCATGCCTTCGCTTGAGCGACGAACAACATCAAAGTCGCTGGATTCCCGCCTGCGCGGGAATGACGGGCCATGGGTTCCCCGCGCGTGCGAAGACCCGTGCAGGTGCTGCTTACTTGCGCTCGGCGATCGGCACGAACGCCTGGTCCTCGGGGCCGGTGTAGTGCGCGCTCGGACGGATGATCTTGCCGTCGATGCGCTGCTCGATGACGTGCGCGCTCCAGCCGGCGGTGCGCGCGATGACGAACAGCGGGGTGAACATCGCCGTCGGCACGCCCATCATGTGGTAGCTCACCGCACTGAACCAGTCGAGGTTCGGGAACATCTTCTTGATGTCCCACATCACCGTTTCCAGGCGCTCGGCGATGTCGTACATCTTGCGGCTGCCCACTTCGTCCGACAGTTCCTTGGCGACCTGCTTGATCACCTCATTGCGCGGATCGCTGACGGTGTAGACCGGGTGGCCGAAGCCGATGATCACTTCCTTCTTCTCCACGCGCGCCTTGATGTCGGCTTCCGCTTCGTCGGGCGTGTCGTAACGCTTCTGCACTTCGAAGGCGACTTCGTTCGCGCCGCCGTGCTTCGGGCCACGCAGCGCACCGATGCCACCGGTGATCGCGCTGTGCATGTCGCTGCCGGTGCCGGCGATGACGCGACAGGCGAAGGTCGATGCGTTGAACTCGTGCTCCGCGTACAGGATCAGCGAGGTGTGCATCGCCTTGACCCAGGACTCGCGCGGCTCGTGGCCGTGCAGCAGGTGCAGGAAGTGTCCGCCGATCGAATCGTCATCGGTCTCGACGTCGATCGCGCGGCCGTTGTGGCTCCAGTGGTACCAGTACAGCAGCATCGAACCGAGCGACGCCATGAGCTTGTCGGCGATGTCGCGCGCGCCCGGATGGTTGTGATCGTCCTTCTCCGGCTGCACGCAGCCGAGCACCGAAACGCCGGTGCGCATGACGTCCATCGGATGCGCCGACGGCGGCAGTTCCTCGAGCGCCGACTTCACCGCCGCCGGGATGCCGCGCAGGGACTTCAGCTTGGCCTTGTAGCCGCGCAGTTCCGCTTCGGTCGGCAGCTTGCCGTGGACCAGCAGATAGGCGATTTCCTCGAACTCGCTGGTGCGCGCGAGATCGAGAATGTCGTAGCCGCGGTAGTGCAGATCGTTGCCGCTGCGGCCGACGGTGCACAGCGCGGTGTTGCCGGCGGCCGTGCCGCTCAGCGCGACGGATTTCTTCGGCTTGAAGCCGGGGGCGGTGGTGGCGGTGTCGCTCATCTGGAATCTCCGTTGGATGCCCGCGGGCACGGATGGAAAAATCGGGAGTGGCTTACTGCTTGTTGGATGCGAACAGCGCGTCGAGGCGCTGTTCGAAGGCGTGATAGCCGATGCGCTCGTAGAGTTCCTCGCGGGTCTGCATGGTCTCGACGACGGCCTGCTGCGACCCATCGCGGCGCACTGCGGCGTACACCGCTTCGGCGGCCTTGTTCGCCGCGCGGAACGCCGACAACGGGAACAGCTGGATCGCGACGCCCGCAGACGCCAGCTCGTCGCGCGTAAACAGCGGCGTGGCACCGAACTCGGTGATGTTGGCGAGCACCGGCACCTTCACCGCATCGACGAAGCGGCGATAGGTGTCGAGGTCATAGGCGGCCTCGGCGAAGATGCCGTCGGCACCGGCTTCGACGCAGGCGACCGCGCGTTCGATCGCAGCATCGACGCCATCGACCTGGATCGCATCGGTGCGCGCGATCAGGAAGAAGTCGGGATCGGTCTTCGCATCGGCCGCCGCCTTGACCCGGTCGACCATCTCGCCCTGCGACACGATCTCCTTGCCCGGCCGATGCCCGCAGCGCTTGGCGCCGACCTGGTCCTCGATATGGCACGCCGCCGCGCCGGCCTTGATCAGCGACTTCACCGTGCGCTCGATGTTGAACGCGCTCGCGCCGAAGCCGGTGTCGATGTCGACCAGCAGCGGCAGGTCGCAGACGTCGGTGATGCGGCGCACGTCGATCAGCACGTCTTCGAGCGTGTTGATGCCCAGATCCGGCAGACCCAGCGAACCCGCGGCCACGCCGCCGCCCGACAGATAGATCGCCTGGAAGCCGGCGCGCTTGGCCAGCAGCGCGTGGTTGGCGTTGATCGCGCCGATCACCTGCAGCGGCGATTCGGCGGCCAGGGCGGCGCGGAACCGTGCGCCTGCGGAAACGGTGGACATGGGGTCGACTCCGGGACTGCGGTGTACCGCGATGACGTGCAATCTGGCACCATCCGACTGGTTGATCAATCTTGATCGAATCAATCAATACATCGGAATTCACTGTGAATGCGAATGATGGCGACCTGATGTCCGCGGCGCAGGCCTGCGCCGCGCTCGGCATCAGCACCGCGACGCTCTACGCCTACGTCAGCCGGGGCCTGCTGGAGTCGCGCCCCGGCGCCGACCATCGGAGCCGCGTCTACCTGCGCCAGGACGTCGAACGCCTGACCCAACGCAAGCGCGCAGGCCGTGGCGCAGCGCGCGGTGCGGCGCAGAGCCTCGACCGCGGCCTGCCGGTGATGGAAACGCGGATCTCGCTGATCCGACCCGACAGCCCGTATTACCGCGGGCGTTCCGCAGTCGCGATGGTCCGCAGCGGCGCCACGCTCGAAGACACCGCGCGCCTGCTGTGGGATTGCGGCGATACCGATCCCTTCGACGCCGAGACCGGCGACTGGCCCGCGCGCGTCGCCGCGATCGCGGGCGATGCCAGCCTGCCGCCGATCGAGCGCGCGATGGCGGCGATCCCGTTGCTCGCGCCGGATCTGCGGCATTCGCTCAGCGCCGCACCTGCGGCCAAGCGCGGCGTCGCGGCGACACTGCTGCGCCAGAACGCAGCGCTGCTGGTCGCAGGCTCGCCGGACGCGCGCCCGGTGCACATCCTGCTCGCCGATGCCTGGCGCCCCCGCGATGCCGCTTTCGCCGAGCTTGTGCGCGCGGCGCTGGTGCTGTGCGCGGACCACGAACTCAACGTGTCGGCGTTCGCCGCGCGCGTGGTGGCGTCGACCGGCGCACATCTGCATGCGACCGTCTGCGCAGGACTCGCCGCTTTGTCGGGCCCACGCCATGGCGGCGCGACCGCGCGTGCGCACGCGCTGATCCGCGAAGCCTGCGATGCGCACTCGCCCGCTGCCTTCGTGGCCGAGCGCTGGCAACGCGGCGACGATCTGCCCGGCTTCCATCACGTGCTGTATCCCGACGGCGATCCGCGCGCCGCCGAAGTGCTGGCGATGCTCCGCGCGCGTCATGCGGACGATGCACGCATGCAGCAGGTCGAAGCGGTGCTCACCTCCGCGGCCGAGACCAGCGGCCGCCATCCCAACATCGACGGCATGCTCGCGGCGATCTGTTTCGTGCACGGCCTCCCTGCCACGCCGGCGCTGTGCATGTTCGCTGCCGGCCGGCTCGCCGGCTGGCTGGCGCATGCGCTGGAGCAACAGGAACTCGGCACGCTGATCCGGCCGCGCGCGCATTACAGCGGCGTCGCGCCGGCGGAATAGCGATGCGTTTCGTTGTGCGGGATGCGCCATCGTAGGAGCACGCTTCCGCGCGATGACGCATTTCCGCGACAGCCACATCGCGCGCGAGCGCGCTCCTACACGTTCAGCAGAGAACGATCGGACTGCGCCAAACAAACACACATCGCGGCGCCGCGCCGGATCTGTAGGAGCGCGCTTGCGCGCGATGGGCATTTCCGTTGAAACCGATCGCGTGTTCCGAACAGACGTGCGCCCACGATCCCATCCCGCACGTGCCGCAGGAATCAGCCCGCGTCCGCGCCCCGCGCCAGCACGCGGCGCACTTCCTCCAGCGCATTCGGATCGTCGAGCGTCGACAGATCACCGGGATCGCGAGATTCCGCCAGCGCCTGTAATGAACGCCGCAGCAGCTTGCCCGACCGCGTTTTCGGCAAGGCGTTGACCACGTAGACCCGTGCCGGGCGCGCGACGGCGCCGAGCTGGTCGGACACGGTGCGCATCATCTCGCCCGCGGTCGCGTGCTGCGCGTCCGCATCCGCCGACGCCTGCTTGAGCGTCACGAACACGATCGGCACCTGGCCCTTCAGTTCGTCGGCGACACCGATCACCGCGGCCTCGGCAACGGCCGGATGACTGGACACTGCTTCCTCGATCTCGCGTGTGCCGAGGCGATGGCCAGCGACGTTGATGACATCGTCGGTGCGGCCGAGGATGAAGGTGTAGCCGTCCTCATCCTGGATCGCCCAGTCAAGTGAGCTGTAGAGCAGTTCCTCGAAGTGCGAGAAGTAACTCGACAGGAAGCGCGCGTCGTCCTTCCAGACCGTGGTCATGCAGCCGGGCGGCAGCGGCGGCTGGATCACCAGCACGCCCTTGGTGCCGGGTGGCACCCGCTCGCCGGTGGCTTCATCGATCACGCGCAGGTCGTAGCCCGGCGTGGGCAGGCCGGGCGAGCCGAACTTGACGGGTTTCATCTCGACACCCGGCATCAGCGCCAGCACCGGCCAGCCGGTTTCGGTCTGCCAGTAGTTGTCGATGATGGTCGTGCCGCCGAGGCCTGCGCTGATCCAGCTCGCGGTGGGTTCGTCGAGCGGTTCGCCGGCGAGGAACAGGTAGTCGAGTTTCGACAGGTCGTACTGGGTCAGGAATTTCGCATCCTGCTTCTTCAGTACGCGGATCGCCGTCGGCGACGAGAACATCGTGCGCACGCCGTAGTCGGCGCAGATCTTCCACCAGATGCCGCCATCGGGACTGGTCGGCAGACCTTCGTAGAGAATGACCGTCGCGCCGGCGATCAGCGGGCCGTAGACGTTGTACGAATGTCCGACCGCCCAGCCCACGTCGGACGTGGTGAACATCACCTGCCCCGGGCGGATGTCGTAGATCGACCACATCGACAACGCCATCGCCACCGCATACCCGCCGACGTCGCGCTGCACGCCCTTGGGCTTGCCGGTCGTGCCCGAGGTGTAAAGCAGATAGCTGGGTTCGTTGGATTCGAGCCATTCCACCGGCACGTCGGTGCCGGCGCACTGCGCGCGGATCGTCGCGTAATCGACGTCGCGGCCTTCGACACGCGCGTAGCCGGGATCGAGTCCGCGATCGACGATCAGCACATGCGGCGGCGGCGATGTCGTCTCCGCGCAGGCGGCGTCGATCAGCGGCTTGTACGGAATCGTCTTGCCGCCCCGGCTACCGGCATCGGCGGCGATCAGCAGTTTCGGCGCCGCATCGTCGATGCGCAGCGCGAGGTTGTGCGCGGCGAACCCGCCGAAGACCACCGAGTGCACCGCGCCGATCCGCGCGCAGGCCAGCATCGCGAACGCGGCCTCAGCCATGTTGGGCATGTAGATGACCACGCGGTCGCCGCGGCCGACATCCAGCGCCTTGAGGACGGCGGCAAAATCGTTGACCTCGCGATACAGCTGCGCGTAGGTGATCTCGCGCGTCTCGTTGGTTTCCGTGGAGATCGCGACGAGCGCGCGCTGGTCGCCGCGCGCCTCGAGGTGCCGGTCGACGGCGTTGTAGCAGAGGTTGGTCTCGCCGCCGGCAAACCACTTGCGGAACGGCGGGTTCGAGTAATCGAGGATCCGATCCGGCGCCTTGTGCCAGTGGATCGCCTGCGCCTGCTCGCCCCAGAACCCTTCGGGGTCTTCGATGGAGCGGCGGTGGAAGTCCTCGTAGCCCATGTCGACACTCCCGTTGCGTATCCGGAAGGCTAGTCCTCGCGCGGAAAAGACGCGTTACGACAATGGTCTACCCCGTGCGTTCGCCCGACGCGCGCCCACGAAAAAGCCGGGCACATGGCCCGGCTTTCTCTCGACACTCTACTCGGCTCAGGCCAGCAGATGCGCCACGCCGCTGCGCTCTTCCTCGAGCTCGGCCAGGGTCTTGTCGATGGCCTTCTGGCTGAAGTCGTCGACTTCGATGTCCTTGACCAGGGTGTACTCGCCGTTCTCGGTGGTCACCGCGAAGCCGAAGATCACGCCTTCGGGAATGCCGTAGCTGCCGTCGGACGGCACGCCCATCGTCACCCACTTGCCGTTGCTGCCCAGCACCCAGTCGTGGATGTGGTCGATGGCGGCGTTGGCGGCCGACGCGGCCGAGGACAGGCCACGCGCCTCGATGATCGCCGCGCCGCGCTTGCCGACCTGCGGGATGAACGTGTTGGCGTTCCAGTCCGCGTCGTTGACCTTGTCCTTGAGGTTGACGCCCTTCGCGGTCGCGAAGCGGTAGTCCGGGTACATGGTCGGACTGTGGTTACCCCACACGATCAGGCCTTCGATGTCGCCCACTGCCACGTCGGCCTTGGTCGCCAGCTGGCTCAGCGCGCGGTTGTGGTCGAGGCGCAGCATTGCGGTGAAGTTGCGCGGGTTGAGATCCGGCGCCGACTTCATGGCGATGTAGGCATTGGTGTTGGCCGGGTTGCCGACCACCAGCACCTTGACGTCGCGCGAGGCGACCTTGTTCAACGCCGCGCCCTGCGCGGTGAAGATCTTGGCGTTCTCGAGCAGCAGGTCCTTGCGCTCCATGCCCGGGCCGCGGGGACGCGCGCCGACCAGCAGGGCGATGTCGGCGTCCTTGAACGCCACTTCCGGATCGTCGGTGCCGACGACATCGGCCAGCAGCGGGAACGCGCAATCCTCGAGCTCCATGATCACGCCCTTCAGCGCGGCCTGTGCCTTGTCGATCGGCAGTTCGAGCAGCTGCAGGATCACCGGCTGGTCCTTGCCCAGCATTTCGCCGGAGGCGATCCGGAACAGCAGCGCATAGCCGATCTGGCCGGCAGCGCCGGTCACGGCAACACGGACGGGAGTCTTCATGGAAATGTCCTTTCGTTCATGTGGAGGGGATGTTGTGGATCGGGCCGGGCGATCAGTAGATTCGATAACCCAACGGTTGCAGATGTCTGCCGAGCGCCGCGGTGTCGTACCCGCGGACGACCTCCTGGCCGATCACCGTCACCGGAACGCCCCGCGCGCCGATCGCACGCATGGCGCGCGCGCCCTGGGGGGTGTCGATGTCGAGCACGCGGTAACGCACCTTCGCCGAAGCGAACTCGGCCTGTTGCCGGCGGCAATAACCGCACCACTCCGCCGCCAACATCACGACACCGGTCTCGCCGGTGCCGGCACGCGGATCGTCGGGGTGCAGCGTCGGCGTCGCAGGGCCGCGCGCGTGCGCCCACACGCCAGCAAGCGCGAGTACACCGAGCAGCAGGAGGATGCGCATCCGCGCGCGCTCAGCGCAGTTCCGCGAAGAATTCGCGGATGCGGGCCAGCCCGGGCGCGAGCTGCGCTTCGGGGCAGGTGTAGCTGATGCGCAACGCGCGCGGCTCGCCGAACGCCGAGCCCGGCACGCAGGCCACGCCCTTGGTTTCGAGCAGCGCGTTGCACAGGTCGACGTCGTTGGCGATGTGCAGGTCGCCGTGCGACGTGCCGAAGGCGACGCTGATGTCGGGAAACACGTAGAACGCGCCGGCGGGTTTCGGGCAGACCACGCCCGGAATCTCCGCCAGCGCCGCCATCACCACGTCACGGCGCGCCTGGAATTCGGCGCACCTGGCCGTCGGCACGTCCTGCGGGCCGGACAGTGCGGCGACCGCGGCCGCGGTCACGACTTCCGGCACGTTGGTGATGTGGTTGGAGTTCATCGTCGCGAAGGCGTTTGCAACGGTCTCGGGACCGGCCAGCAGGCCGACGCGCCAGCCCGGCATGCCGTAGGTCTTGGACAGCGAGTCGACGAAGATCGTGCGCTCGCGCAGTTCGGGCCGCGCCTGCACGACGTTGTGGTAGCCGATGCCGTCGAACACCATCCGGTTGTAGATGTCGTCGGTGATGATCCAGGTGTCGGGATGGCGCACCAGCACGTCGGCCAGCGCGGCAATCTCGTCCCGCGTGTAGACCATGCCGGTCGGGTTCGACGGATTGTTGAACAGGAAGACCTTGGGCTTACGTGCCAGCGCGGCATCGAGCTGCGCCGGGCTCAGCTTGTAATCCTGTTCGGGCGGACACGGCAGCAGCTGGATATCGGCGCCGACGATCTCGGCGATGTCCAGATACGTCGTCCAGTACGGCGTGGCGAACGCGAAGCCGTCGCCTTCGTCGAGCAGCACTTCGGCCAGCGTGTAGAGGATGTGCTTGGCCCCGATGCCGCTGGCGCAGTGCGCGCGGGTGTAGCCCGGCAGGCCGATGCGATCGAGATGCCCGATGAACGCGTCGAGCAGCGCATCGCTGCCGCGGTTGCTGCCGTACTGGCCGCTGTCGTGGTCGAGCGCCTCGCGTGCGGCGGCATACACGTGCGGGCCGGGCAGGAAGTTCGGCACGCCGATCGAGAAGCTGATGATGTCCCGGCCTTCGGCCTTCAGGCGCTTGGCCTTTTCGGCGACCTGCATGATGGCGCTGGGCCGGGCACGGCCGATGCGACGGGCAAGCTGGGGCATCGCGGGACACCTCTCCGGACGGAACGCCAGGCCAGCGGGCCCGGCGGCAGAGCCCGAAATTTTAGCAGGCCTGCCGCGGACGGGCACGGCGCGGGGCGCTCAAACGACGACGCCGCGGACCTGGCGGGCCGCGGCGTCGACAGGCACCGGCCGGACGGCCGGCGCGGGACTCAGGCCGCGAGGACCTTGTTCCACTCCGCCACGCGGTCGGCCTTGGCGGCCAGCACGGCGTCGGCGTCGCCTTCGATCTTCACCGACTTGATCGCGTCGCCCTGCTTGATCGCGTCGACCACGTCCAGGCCCTCGGTGACCTTGCCGAACACGGTGTGCTTGCCGTCCAGCCAGTCGGTCTTGATGTGGGTGATGAAAAACTGGCTGCCGTTGGTATTCGGGCCGGCATTGGCCATCGACAGCACGCCGCGGTCGTGCTTCACGCCGTTGGTGGTCTCGTCCTCGAAGCGGTAGCCCGGGCCGCCACGGCCGGACCCTTCCGGACAGCCGCCCTGCACCATGAAATCGGCGATGACGCGATGGAAGCTCAGGCCGTCATAGAAGCCGCGCTTGGCCAGGTTGACGAAGTTGGCGACGGTCAGCGGCGCCTTGTCGGCGAACAGCTCGACGGTGATCGGGCCACGGTCGGTATCGAATACGGCGTTCAGGGACATGATGAATCCTGGAATGTGGAAAGGCCGCCGGCAGACCGGCGAACGGGCTAGATGCGGCCGCCGGCGGTCATTTCAAGCGGCCACCAAGGCCCCGCCGCCATGCCGCGCCGCAACACGGTATAATTCCGGGCTCTTTCACTGACTCTTGTGCGCCCCGGTCTTCGACTCTGGCGCAGCCTTGCCCATGTCCATCGAACGCCTGCGCAACATCGCCATCGTCGCCCACGTCGACCACGGCAAGACCACCCTCGTCGACTGCCTGCTCAAGCAGTCGGGCACCCTGTCGGAGCGGACCGTCCTCACCGAACGCGTGATGGACAGCAACGACCAGGAAAAGGAACGTGGCATCACGATCCTCGCCAAGAACACCGCCATCAACTGGCAGGGCAACCGCATCAACATCGTCGACACCCCGGGCCACGCCGACTTCGGCGGCGAGGTCGAGCGCGTGCTGTCGATGGTCGACTCGGTGCTGATCCTGGTCGACGCGATGGACGGCCCGATGCCGCAGACGCGCTTCGTCACCCAGAAGGCGTTCGCGATGGGCTTCAAGCCGATCGTCGTCGTCAACAAGATCGACCGTCCGGGCGCGCGTCCGGACTGGGTGATCGACCAGGTGTTCGACCTGTTCGACAAGCTCGGCGCGACCAACGAACAGCTCGACTTCCCGATCGTCTACGCCTCGGCGCTGCACGGCTACGCCAGCCTCGACGATTCCGCGCGCTCGGGCGACATGACCCCGCTGTACGAGGCGATCATGCAGCACGTGGCCGCGCCGGACGTCGACCGTGACGGCCCGTTCCAGATGCGCATCAGCCAGCTCGACTACAACAACTTCGTCGGCCTGATCGGCATCGGCCGCATCCAGCGCGGCAAGCTGAAGAAGAACCAGCCGGTCAGCGTGGTCGACCGCGAAGGCAAGAAGCGCCAGGGCAAGGTGGTGCAGGTGCTCGGCTTCCTCGGCCTCGAGCGCGTGGAAGTCGACGAGGCGCAGGCGGGTGACATCGTCGCGATCGCCGGCGTGCAGGACCTCAGCATTTCCGACACCGTCTGCCAGCTCGACGCGCCGGAAGCGCTGCCCGCGCTGACCGTCGACGAGCCGACGATCTCGATGACCTTCCAGGTCAACAATTCGCCGTTCGCCGGCAGCAAGGAACACAGCGGCGGCAAGTTCATCACCAGCCGCCAGATCCGCGAGCGCCTGGAGCGCGAGACGCTGCACAACGTCGCGCTGAAGGTCGAAGAGACGGCCGACGCCGACAAGTTCCTGGTCTCGGGCCGCGGCGAGCTGCACCTGTCGGTGCTGATCGAGAACATGCGCCGCGAAGGCTTCGAGCTGGCCGTGTCGCGCCCCGAGGTCATCATCAAGGAAATCGACGGGCAGCAGATGGAGCCGGTCGAGCAGCTGGTCGTCGACGTCGAGGAGATCCACCAGGGCGGCGTGATGGAGAAGCTGGGCATCCGCAAGGGCCAGCTCAAGAACATGGAATCGGACGGCAAGGGCCGCGTGCGCCTGGACTACATGATCCCGGCGCGGGGTCTGATCGGCTTCCAGAACGAGTTCAAGACGCTTACCCAGGGCTCGGGCCTGCTGTTCCACGTGTTCGACCACTACGGCCCGAAGGAAACCGGCTCGATCGCCAAGCGCAACAACGGCGTGATGATCGCCAATGCGCCCGGCATGACCCCGGCCTACTCGCTCGGACCGCTGGAAGAGCGCGGCCGCCTGTTCGCCGCCGAAGGCGACAACGTGTACGAAGGCCAGCTGGTCGGCATCCACTCCAAGGACAACGACCTCACGGTCAACGTCATCAAGGGCAAGCCGCTGACCAACGTGCGCGCGTCGGGCAAGGACGATGCGATCAAGCTGACCCCGGCGCTGAAGTACACGCTGGAGCAGGCGCTGGACTTCATCGAGGACGACGAGCTGGTCGAAGTCACCCCGAAGGAAATCCGCCTGCGCAAGAAGCTGCTGACCGAGAGCGACCGCAAGCGGGCGTCGCGCGCGGCGTGAGCCAGGCGCCCTTCCCGGCATGGCGGCCCAGCGCCGTCGGCCGGGCGGCGCTCGCGACCCTGTCGCACCGCATGCAGACGGCGTGCCCTCCGGGCGCGCCGTCTTTGCATCTGCGCCGCGCGGACCAGTGGCACGTCACCCTGTGCTTCATCGGCCACGAGATCGGTGCTGCGGTAATGCCGGCCCTGCTCGACGCCTTCTCTGACGCGGCGGCCCGCATCCCGCCGCATGCGTGGTCGGTCGAGCGCCTCGCCTACTGGCCGCAATCGGGCGCCGTGGTCGCGCTGCCGCATCCCTGCCCTGCGCTGCAGGCACTGTGCGACGCCACGCGTGATGCAGTGCGGCGCAGCGGCATCGTGCCGGCACAGGCCACGACGCGCCCGCACGTCACCCTCGCCTATCTCGACACCGGACTCGCCCCGCAATCGTGGCTCGACCCCATCGACTGTGCCGTCGAACCGCTCGCCGTCGACGGCTTCGAACTCCTGTTCAACCCGGGCGGACGCTACGATGCGCTCGCCGCCTGGCCACTGACCGGCACGTCGCTGCCATCGCCACCCCACCAGGCCGCCCTGTTCTGATGTCCGACTCCACGCCCTCCACCCACCGCGGGCTGCGCGCCATCGCCCTGTTCGAGGCCGCCAAAGGCGTGATCGCCATGCTCGGCGCCGCCGCCCTCGCGGCGATCGGCCCCGATGCGCTGCAACGCGAAGTGCAAGGCGGTCTGGCCCGGTTCGACATCGCGGCGCAGCGCGGCAGCAGCGCGCTGCTCGACGCGATCACGCCGCAGACCCTGCACATCGCGATCGCGGTCGGGCTGGTCTACGCCGGCATGCGCCTGCTCGAGGCCTGGGGGCTGTGGCGGCACCGCGCCTGGGCCTCGTGGCTGGGTTGCATCGGCGCGGCGGCCTATCTGCCGTTCGAGATCTACGCGCTCTGGCAGCACCCCGACTGGGTGACCTGGGGCGTGTTCGTGCTCAACCTGGTGATCGTGCTGGTGCTGGCCCGCGACCTGCAGCGACGGCGTCGGAACGCCTGATGGCAGGGACCCGGCATCCACCGGGCCGCTACCGCGCGCTCGGCGCCGCGGCACTCGCCGCGACGCTGTGGATCGCGACGCCGGTGCACGGACGCGGCCCCGAACGCACGGACGAGATCACGCTCGCGCGGGCGCTCATCGTCGATCACGGACTGAACCAGCTGTGCAGCCCGATGCCCGTCCCGGCGCATTCGACAGTCGCCGAGGTCCATCGCGCATGGCGGTCGCGCAATGCGACGGCGGTCACCCGTGCAGCCGAGCGTCTGGCGGGCCCGGATGCGGCCGACGCGCACAGCGGCGGCGCTGCCCGCGTCGGGCGGGCCGACCGCGACGCGATCGAGGCCCGCATCGAAGCGGAATTCATGCGCCTGTCCGCCCGGCATTTTCCCGAGGACCGGGGCGACGATGTCCGTTGCACGGCGTTCCTGGCGAAGGTCGAGAGCGGCGCCCTCGACGTCGCCGTGCCCGCCGCTGTCGACGACGCGGACGTCGACTAGGCGCGCACGCCCTGCGCGTGCTTGCGCACGATCAGCATCGCCGTCTCTAGCGCCTGCTCGTAGTTCAGCCGCGGATCGACCTGGCTCTTGTACGCGCGCTCGAGGTCGACCTCGGTCAGCGCCCGCGCGCCGCCCATGCACTCGGTGACATCCTCGCCGGTGAGTTCCAGATGCACGCCGCCGAGCCGTGTGCCGGCGGCCGCATGCAGCTCGAACGCCTGCTCGATCTCGCTGCGGATGTTGTCGAAGCGACGGGTCTTGTAGCCGTTGCTGGTGGATTCGGTATTGCCGTGCATCGGGTCGCAGATCCACAACACCCGCCGGCCATCGCGGCGGACGGCGTCGAGCAGCGCGGGCAGACGCTCGGCCACCTGGGTTGCGCCCATGCGATGGATCAGGCTCAGCCGGCCGGGCTCGTCGTCGGGATTGAGCACGTCGATCAGGCGCAGCAGCTCGTCGGGGGTCGACGTCGGCCCGACCTTGACCCCGATCGGATTGCGCAGCCCGCGGAAATACTCGACGTGCGCGCCGTCGAGCGCGGCGGTGCGCACGCCGATCCACGGAAAATGGGTGCTGAGGTTGAACCAGCCGTGCTGGCGCGGCACCTGCCGGGTCTGCGCTTCCTCGTAGGGCAGCAGCAGCGCTTCATGCGAGGTGTAGAAATCCACGCGGTTGAGGTTGTGGACCTGGGTGCCGGCCAGCGTTTCCATGAAACGCACGGCGTCACCGAGCCCGGACACCATGCGCTGGTATTCCTCGGCCAGCGGCGATTCGCCCACCCAGTCCAGGCCCCAGTACTCCGGGTGGTGCAGGTCGGCGAACCCGCCGTCGATCAGCGAGCGGACGAAGTTCATCGTCATCGCCGAGCGCGCATGCGCCTTGATCATGCGCCGCGGGTCCGGCGTGCGCGCCTCTGGCGTGAACGCCGGCGCGTTGACCACGTCGCCGCGATAGCACGGCAGGGTCACGCCATCCCGGGTTTCGGTATCGGCCGAACGCGGCTTGGCGTACTGGCCCGCGAAGCGGCCGACGCGCACCACCGGCAGGCGCATGCCGTGCACGAGCACCAGGCTCATCTGCAGCAGCACCTTCAGGCGGTTGGAGATGATGTCGGAAGTGCAGTCGCCGAAATTCTCGGCGCAATCGCCGCCCTGCAGCAGGAACCGGCGCCCGTCCTGGGCATCGGCCAGCTGCTGCTTGAGGCTGAGGATCTCCCACGACGTCACCAGCGGCGGAAGCGCACGCAGCTCCTGCTGCACGTCAGCGAGCGCAGCCGCATCGGGATAGGTCGGAAGCTGCTTCGCCGGGCGTGCGCGCCAGCCGTCGGGTTGCCAATCCGTCGACGGATTCACGGCATGCAGGCGGGCTTCGTTGAACGACGACATCGGCATTTCCTCGGGCAGTCCGCCAGCATGGCAGCTTGCTGCATCGCGTCAATTCTACGGCGGAACGTGGATTCAGCGGCGCGCGCGCAGACCGGCGAACAGCGCGAGACCCGCGAGCAGGACGAACCAGACCAGGCTCCATGCCGGCATCGACAGGCCAAGGAAGGTCCAGTCGACGGTGCCGCAATCACCGCTACCGGTCAGCACCTTCTGGATCAGCGTGGGCGTATCCATGGTCTGCCGCATGAACGAGAACGGCGCGCCACAGGCAACGAAGCCTGGCGGGTTCATCTGCAACCAGACGTGGCGTCCGGCAATGCCGATGCCGACAGCGGCCGCTGCGAATCCCAGCAGCCCGTAGGCGGTGCGTCCGCCGCCGCGCCGCGGCGCATGCACGCCCGCGACGAGCAGCACCACGCCGAGCGCCGCGAAGGCGATGCGCTGGAAGATGCACAGCGGGCACGGCTCCAGCCCCCAGGCCAGCTGCGAATAGATCGCAAACCCGATCAGCGCGAAACAGACGACGGCACCGGCGAGCATCAACGACCGGAAGGACCAGCGGGCAGGATTCATGGGCAGACCGGAGAAAGGGAACCAGCGCGATTATCGTGCGCGCCGGCGCAAACAAAAACCCCGGCCGGAGCCGGGGCTTTGTTCCATCGCCGACGGGAACCTGCGCGGCTGGCGCAGGTCGTCGTGACGGGTTTACTCGGCTTCGACCGATGCCTGCGGGCGATCGACCAGCTCGACGTACGCCATCGGCGCGTTGTCGCCGGCGCGGAAGCCGCACTTGAGGATGCGCAGGTAGCCGCCCGGACGCGCGCTGTAGCGCGGGCCGACGGTGGTGAACAGCGTGCCGACGGCTTCCTTGTCGCGCAGACGCGCGAAGGCGAGACGACGGTTGGCGACGCTGTCGACCTTGCCGAGGGTGATCAGCGGCTCTGCGACGCGGCGCAGTTCCTTGGCCTTCGGCAGGGTGGTCTTGATGAGTTCGCTCTTGATCAGCGAAGCGGCCATGTTGCGGAACATCGCTTCACGATGGGCGCTGGTGCGGTTGAACTTGCGTCCGGCTTTCTGGTGGCGCATGGGATGGATCCTTCGAAATGAATAGTGGGTCTGTGGCGTGCGTTGTCGCCGTCCCGGCGTTCGAACATGGACTGCGGATGGTCCGGAACCGGTCGTCCTTCACCGGCAACGCCGCGGGCTTCTGCCCGTCGGCGCGGTCTTGCATACAGCGTCAATGCAGATCGGGAGCCGCGGCTCGCGCCGCGTTTGCACTCCCAGCCCGGCGAAGCACGCCGGGCGTTCGCATCCCGCAACCGATGCCTCTGACGGCATCGGCTGCAGGCGGGATGCTTAGCCAAGCATGCCGTGAGCGGACACGCCGGTCGGCGGCCAGTTCTCGAGCTTCATGCCGAGAGCCAGGCCGCGCTGCGCCAGGACTTCCTTGATCTCGGTCAGCGACTTCTTGCCGAGGTTCGGGGTCTTGAGCAGTTCGACTTCGGTCTTCTGGATCAGGTCGCCGATGTAATAGATGCTCTCGGCCTTGAGGCAGTTGGCCGAACGCACCGTCAGCTCCAGATCGTCGATCGGACGCAGCAGGATCGGGTCGACGCCCGGGGCCTGCGGCTTCGCCGCGCCGCGATCGCGGTGCGTGAAGTCGCCGAACACCGACAGCTGATCGGTGAGGATGTCGGCGGCGGTGCGCACGGCTTCCTCGGCATCGATCGTGCCGTTGGTCTCGATGTCCAGCACCAGCTTGTCGAGGTCGGTGCGCTGTTCGACGCGGGCCGCTTCGACTTCATAGGCGACGCGACGGACCGGCGAGAACGAGGCGTCGAGCATCAGACGACCGATCGCACGCGTTTCCTCGTCCGGACGACGACGCGCAGCCGCCGGCTGGTAGCCGAAGCCACGCTCGATCTTCAGACGCATGTTGATCGACGCGTCCTTGGTCAGGTGACAGATCACGTGGTCGCCATTGAGGATCTCGACGTTGTGATCGGTCTTGATGTCGGACGCGGTCACGACACCCGGGCCGGACTTGGACAGCGACAGCGTCGAACTCTCGCCGGTGCCCATGCGGATCGCGACGTCCTTGAGGTTGAGCAGGACTTCGAGCACGTCCTCCTGCAGTCCCTCGATGGTGCTGTACTCGTGCAGCACGCCATCGATCTCGACTTCGGTAATCGCGAAGCCGGGAATCGACGACAGCAGCACGCGACGCAGGGCGTTGCCCAGCGTATGCCCGTATCCGCGCTCCAGCGGCTCGATCACGACCTTCGCACGGTTTCCTGCGAGGCGTTCGATCTGCGGGCCACGGGGACGCAGGACCTGGTTGGCGGTAGCCGTCATGTGTGTGTATCTCCTGGGGACCGCCGCGCCGGGGGGCGCGGCGAGGCCTGAATGAATTACTTCGAGTACAGCTCGACGATCAGCGCTTCGTTGATGTCCGCCGGCAGGTCGCCACGATCAGGCACTGCCTTGAACACACCACTGAACGCCTTCGAGTCGACCTCGACCCAAGACGGCGACAGGTCCATCGTCGACGACACGTTCAGCGCTTCCTGCACGCGGAGCTGCTTCTGTGCCTTCTCGGACAGCGCGATCGCGTCGCCCGCCTTGACCTGGTAGGACGGCAGGTTGACCGACTGGCCGTTGACCGTGACGCCACGATGCGAGACCAGCTGGCGCGCGGCCGGGCGGGTCACAGCGAAGCCCATGCGGTAGACGACGTTGTCGAGGCGCGTCTCGAGGAGCTGCAGCAGGTTCTCACCCGTGTTGCCCTTCTTGGTGGACGCCTTCTTGTAGTAGTTGCGGAACTGACGCTCCAGCAGACCGTAGATACGCTTGACCTTCTGCTTCTCGCGCAGCTGGGTGGCGTAGTCGGACAGCTTGCTGCGACGCGCGCCGGTACCGGCGCCGTGCTGGCCGGGCTTCTGCTCGAGCTTGCACTTCGAGTCGAGCGCGCGGGTCGGGCTCTTGAGGGAGAGGTCGGCGCCTTCGCGGCGCGCGAGCTTACAGGTAGGACCGATATAACGAGCCATTTCTTTATCGCTCCTTTAGACGCGACGCTTCTTCGGCGGACGGCATCCGTTGTGCGGGATGGGCGTCACGTCGATGATGTTGATGATCTTGTAGCCCACGTTGTTCAGCGAGCGCACGGCCGACTCACGACCCGGACCCGGGCCTTTGATGCGGACCTCCAGCGACTTCACGCCGTAGTCCAGCGCAGCCTTGCCAGCCTTTTCGGCGGCAACCTGCGCCGCGAACGGCGTGGACTTGCGCGAACCGCGGAAGCCTGCGCCACCCGACGTCGCCCACGAGAGCGCGTTGCCCTGGCGGTCGGTAATCGTGATGATCGTGTTGTTGAACGAAGCGTGGACATGCGCGATGCCGTCGGTGACGACGCGCTTGATCTTCTTCTTGGTTTTGGTTGCGGACGGCTTGGCCATAGTCTGAGTTCCTTACTTCCTGATGGCCTTGCGCGGACCCTTGCGGGTGCGTGCATTGGTCCGGGTGCGCTGTCCACGCAGCGGGAGACCACGGCGGTGACGCAGGCCGCGATAGCAGGACAGGTCCATCAGGCGCTTGATCGCCATGCCGACTTCGCGACGGAGGTCGCCCTCGACCACGTACTTGCCGACTTCGGCGCGCAGGCGCTCGACTTCGGGCTCGGACAGATCGCGGATCTTGGTGGTGGTCTCGACGCCTGCGGCTTCGCAGACCTTCTTCGACCGGGTACGGCCGATGCCGTAGATGCTCTGAAGCCCGACCCAGACATGCTTCTGGGCAGGCAGGTTCACGCCTGCAATACGCGCCATGCGCGGATTCTCCAACTGGTTTGGCTGCCGGGGGTTCAATCCCAGCAAAAAGGGAACATGAAATGATAACAGGGCCTCGGACTTTCAGGAAGCCCACGGCGCGAATGCGCCACGGACCCGGCATGGGGAGTGTGCCCATGCTCCGGCGAAGGCACCGGGGCGGCAGCCGGGGAATGCACCCCACCTGCCCCGCGCACTACTCTGGCGCGCGGAAAACCCGATACCACCCGCGCCCGAGACCGCCGCGCGAGTCGCCCATCTGAATCCCGGCGCGTGTGTCCGGGATTCCTGCCGCCCGGCCGGGCGGCGGATGCGGAACCGGCCAGGCCGGCTCCGCGGTGAACATTCCCTGCGCGGCATGCGCCGCGCAGGATCAAACGTGCCTCAGCGTGCCAGCCCGCCGCGCGATCCCTTGAGGTTCGCCTTCTTGAGCAGGCTTTCGTACTGGTGCGACATCAGGTGCGACTGGATCTGCGCGATGAAGTCCATGACCACGACCACGACGATCAGCAACGACGTGCCGCCGAAGTAGAACGAGGTGCCGAACTCGGCGCGCATGAACTCGGGCAGCAGACAGACCAGCACCAGGTAGGCCGCACCGACCGCGGTGAGCCGCGTCAACACGCCGTCGATGTAGTCCGCCGTCGCCTTGCCCGGGCGGATACCCGGAATCAGTGCGCCCGACTTCTTTAGGTTGTCGGCCGTCTCCTGGCTGTTGAACACCAGCGCGGTGTAGAAGAACGCGAAGCCCGCGATCAGACCACCGAACAGCAGCACGTACAGCGGCTCACCGGGGGACATGGCCTGCGCCAGACGCGCCAGCCATGTGGCCGAGCCCGCCTCGCCGAACCACGTCGACACCGTCGCCGGAAACATGATGATCGACGACGCGAAGATCGCCGGGATCACACCCGCCATGTTGAGCTTGAGCGGCAGGAAGGAGCTCTGGTTCATGTACGCGTTGCGACCACCCTGGCGGCGCGCGTAATTGACCGTGATCCGACGCTGACCCCGCTCGACGAACACCACGAAGAAGATCGCAGCCAGCACGACGATCAGCAGCAGGATCGCAGCGATCGGGCTCATGTCACCGTTGCGCAGCGAGTCGAAGGTACCCAGCACGGCGCCCGGAAGCCCCGCGACGATACCCGCGAAGATGATCAGCGACACGCCGTTGCCGATACCACGCTCGGTCACCTGCTCACCCAGCCACACCAGGAACATGGTGCCGGCGGTCAGTGCGACGATCGCGGTGAGCACGAAGCCCATGCCCGGCGCGTAGACCACCGGAATGCCGTTGTTCGCGCCCGAGCTCTGCAGCGCCATCGCGATACCCGCCGACTGGAAGATCGCCAGCGGAATCGCGCCGATGCGCGACCACTGGGTGATCCGGCGACGGCCCGACTCGCCTTCCTTCTGGATGGCCTTCAGGCTCGGCACCACCTGCACCAGCAGCTGCATCACGATGGATGCGGAGATGTAGGGAATGACGTTCAGTGCGAACAGGCTGAAACGCGACAGCGCACCACCGGAGAACATGTTGAACATGTCCACGATGGTGCCTTCCTGCTGCTCCATGAGCTGCAGCATGGCTTCGGGATTGACGCCCGGCACCGGGATGAAACACCCGATGCGATAGACGATCAGGGCACCGACCACGAACAGCAGACGCTGGCGGAGCTCGGTGAACTTACCGAGCCCGGCGCCAACCCCACCCATTGCGCTGCCGCTTCGCGACATCCGGTTTACTCCTCGACCTTGCCGCCAGCGGCTTCGATCGCCGCGCGGGCGCCGGCCGTGGCCAGCAGACCCTTGAGCACGAGCTTCTTGCTGATCTCGCCCTTGAGAACGATCTTCGCGCGCTTGGCGGTGCTGGGCACCAGCTTGGCGGCACGCAGCGCGGCGAAGTCGACGTCACCGTCGAGCTTGTCGAGCTGGTAGAGCATCACTTCGGCGGTGTCGAGCTTCAGCTTAGAGCGGAAACCGACCTTCGGCAGGCGCTTGCGCAGCGGCATCTGGCCGCCTTCGAAGCCGGCCTTGATCTTGCCCTTGCCGGCGCGCGCGAACGAACCCTTGTGGCCGCGGCCGGCGGTCTTGCCGAGGCCCGAACCGATACCGCGACCGACGCGCGTGCGCTCGGTGCGGGCGCCCTGTGCGGGCTTGAGAGAATTGAGCTTCATTTCGATTATTCCTCGACCTGGACCAGGTAGTGGACCTTGTTGATCAGGCCACGAACCTGCGGGCTGTCCTTCAGTTCGCGCACGTCGTTGAGCTTGCCCAGACCGAGCGCTTTCACCGAGAGGCGATGCTTGGCCTGCGAACCGCGCAGACCCTTGACCAGACGCACCTTGACGGTGCCGCCGGCGGCTTCTTTCTTAGCCATTGATCAGATCCTCCACCTTCTTGCCACGCTTGGCGGCAATCTGCGCCGGCGAATGCATTTCGTTGAGGCCGCGGATCGTCGCACGCACCAGGTTGATCGGGTTACGCGAACCCACCGCCTTGGCCAGCACGTCCTTGACACCGACGGCTTCCAGCACGGCGCGCATCGCGCCGCCGGCGATCACGCCGGTACCTTCCGACGCGGGCTGCATGAACACGCTCGCAGCGCCGTGGCGCGACTTGACCGTGTGCCACAGGGTGCTGCCGTTGAGATCGACGGCCTTCTGGTTCTTGCGGGCCTGCTCCATCGACTTCTGGATGGCGACCGGCACTTCGCGCGCCTTGCCGTAACCGAAACCGACCTTGCCGTTGCCGTCGCCGACGACGGTCAGCGCGGTGAACGTGAACTGGCGACCGCCCTTGACGGTCTTGCTGACGCGGTTGACCGTGATCAGCTTCTCGATCATGCCGTCGTCGAGTTCCTCACGGTCACGATTGCGATCGCGCCCGCGGTTTTCCCTTTCGTTTGCCATCTGGATTGCCTGTATTGGTAGAAGGATGTACGGCTCGTGCCGCTTGGAGTTGGGAAGTGGATCGGTGAAACGCGGACGCGGCACAGAAGGCCGCGGGCGTCCGGCACGCCCCGTGCCGGCAGGTCAGGCGACGCCGGGCACGAGGCCCGGCGTCGACAGCGTTTCAATCAGAACTGCAGGCCGCCTTCGCGGGCCGCATCGGCGAGTGCCTTGATGCGGCCGTGGTAGCGGTAGCCCGAACGGTCGAACGCGATCTTCTCGATGCCGGCAGCCTTGGCCTTCTCGGCGATCGCACGACCGACCTTGGTCGCGGCGTCGGCGTTCTTGCCGTTCTTCAGGCCGTCCTTGACGTCGGACTGCGTGGTGTTGGCCGCGGCCAGCACCTTGGAGCCATCCGCGCTGAACAGCTGGGCGTAGATGTGCTGACCGGTGCGCAGCACCGACAGACGCGGCACGCCCAGGACACGGATGTGCGCGCGGGTCGACTTGGCGCGGCGCAGACGGGCGGTATTCTTGATGCTCATGGTCTTGATCCTCGGGAAGCGGATGGGCCTTAGGCCTTCTTGGCTTCCTTGCGAATGATGGTTTCGTCGGAGTACTTGACGCCCTTGCCCTTGTACGGCTCCGGCGGACGGAATCCGCGGATCTTGGCGGCGACCTGACCGACGAGCTGCTTGTCCGCACCGGCGACCACGACCTCGGTCTGCGTCGGTGTGGTGATCGTGATGCCCTCGGGCGCCTGGAACACGACCGGGTGCGAATACCCGAGCGAGAGGTTCAGGTCCTTGCCCTGCAGGGCGGCACGGTAACCGACGCCGACGAGCTCGAGCTTGCGCTCGAAACCTTCCGACACGCCGTGGACCATGTTGGCGACGATCGCGCGCAGCGTGCCGGTGAGGGCGATCTGCGACGGATCATTGGCCGACAGCACCGCATTGCCGTCCTCGATCTTGATCTCGATGTCGGTCGGCTTGGCGAGCGTCAGGGTGCCCTTCGGGCCCTTCACGCTGACCAGCTCGGGCTGGATGTTGAGTTCGACGCCCTTCGGGAGGGCGATCGGCTTCTTGGCAACTCGGGACATTGTGCGCTTACTCCCTTAGGCCACGAAGCACAGGACTTCACCGCCGACGCCCTGCTGGCGCGCCTGCGCGTCGGTCATGATGCCCTTCGACGTGGAGATGATGGCGATGCCGAGTCCGTTGAGGACCTTCGGCAGCGCGTCCTTGCCGCGGTACTGGCGCAGGCCCGAACGCGAGAAGCGCTGCAGGCGCTCGATCACCGGACGGCCTTCGTAGTACTTGAGAACGATCTCGAGTTCGGCCTTGGCGCCGTTCTCGGTGACGCGCAGATCGCCGATGTAACCCTCGTCCTTCAGGACGTTGGCGATCGCGACCTTGATCTTGGAGGACGGCATTTTTACCGTCTGCTTGCCCACAGCGGCCGCATTGCGAATGCGGACCAGCATGTCGGCGATGGGATCAGTCATGCTCATGATGATTACCTTCTGAGTGCACCGATATCCGCTTTCGCGAATTTCTAGTTGTGACCCGTCCACACGGACGGGGGTACTGCGTGAGGGGCGGTATTGTACAGGTCCGGCGCCGGAGCGCCAGACCCGTGACCACCCGCACCGATTACCAGCTGGCCTTGCGTAGGCCCGGCACGTCACCACGCATGGTGGCTTCGCGCAGCTTGTTGCGGCCGAGGCCGAACTTGCTGTACACGCCACGCGGGCGACCGGTCAGGGCGCAACGGTTGACCTGGCGGGCCGGCGACGAATCGCGCGGCAGCTTCTGCAGCTTGGTCACTGCGTCGGCCTTTTCCTCGTAGCTCGCGCTCTCGCTGCTGATGATCTTCTTCAGCGCAGCGCGCTTTTCGGCGTGCTGCTTGGCCAGCTTCGCGCGCTTGGCCTCGCGGTTGATCATTGACGTCTTTGCCATAGGTGCTCTGCCTTCGGATCAGTTACGGAACGGGAAGCGGAAGGCTTCCAGCAGGGCCTTGGCTTCTTCGTTGGTACGGGCGGTCGTGGTGATGGCGATATCCATACCGCGGATCGCGTCGACGGCGTCGAAGTCGATTTCCGGGAAGATGATCTGTTCCTTCACACCCATGTTGAAGTTGCCGCGACCGTCGAACGAACGGGCCGACACACCACGGAAGTCGCGGACGCGGGGCAGCGAGACGTTGACCAGACGGTCGAAGAACTCGTACATGCCCTTGCGGCGCAGCGTGACCTTGCAGCCGATCGGCCAGCCGTCACGGATCTTGAAGGAGGCCACCGAGACGCGCGACTTCGTCACCAACGGCTTCTGGCCGCTGATCTTGGCCATGTCGGCCGTCGCATTCTCGAGCACCTTCTTGTTCGCAGCCGCCTCGCCCACGCCCATGTTGAGCGTGATCTTGGTCAGGCGCGGGACCTGCATGATGTTGGCGTAGCCGAACTGCTCCATGAGCTTCGGCACCACCTCATCCTTGTAGAACTGTTCCAGACGCGTCGTCATTTGTGCATTCCTTAGGCGTCGAGCGCCTCACCGCTCGAGCGGAACACGCGCAGCGTGCGTCCATCCTCGAGTGTCTTGGTTCCGATGCGCTCGCCCTTGCCGGTGGCAGGGTTGAACGGCATCACGTTCGAAGCATGGATCGGCGCTTCACGCTCGACCACGCCGCCAGCCTGACCGGCCTGGGGATTCGGCTTGGTGTGGCGCTTGATGATGTTGATGTTCGAGACGACGACTTTCTCGCCGACCACGCGCACCACGTCACCGCGCTTGCCCTTGTCCTTGCCGGCGATCACGATCACGTGGTCGCCCTTCTTGATTCGATTGGCCATTTTGATGTTCTCCGCTCAGAGCACTTCGGGCGCGAGCGAGACGATCTTCATGAACTTCTCGGAACGCAGTTCACGGGTCACGGGCCCGAAGATGCGGGTGCCGATCGGCTCCTGCTTGTTGTTCAGCAACACGGCGGCGTTGCCGTCGAAGCGGATCAGCGAACCGTCGGGACGGCGGACACCCTTGCGGGTGCGCACCACGACGGCGTCATAGACCTCGCCCTTCTTGACCTTGCCACGCGGAATCGCTTCCTTGATCGACACCTTGATGATGTCGCCGATCGCGGCGTAACGGCGCTTGGAGCCACCGAGCACCTTGATGCACATCACTTCCTTGGCACCGCTGTTGTCCGCCACATCGAGGTGGCTCTGCATCTGGATCATGGTATGCCCTCCTCGTTATTCGGCGGCGCGCGCGACGATTTCCGCCACGCGCCAGTTCTTGGTCTTGGACATCGGCGCGATCTCGACCACCTTCACCAGATCACCTTCCTGGCAGGCGTTGTCGGCATCGTGCGCGTGGAGCTTGGTCGAGCGCTTGATGTACTTGCCGTACAGCGCGTGCTTGACCTGACGCTCGACCAGCACCGTGACGGTCTTGTCCATCTTGTTGCTGACCACCCGGCCCTGCACCGTGCGCTGCTTCTTCTCAGTATTCATGGTCGGGTCCTTACTTCTTCTGGCCGATCAGGGTGTTGACGCGCGCGATCTCGCGGCGCACCCGACGGGCTTCGTGCGTCTTCGTCAGCTGGCCGGTGGCCTTCTGCATGCGGAGCGAAAAACGCTCCTTGTGCAGCTCGAGGAGATGCGCCTGCAAATCCTCGGCCGACTTGTCGCGGAGTTCCTTGGTCGTAGCCATCAGCGCACCGTCCGGGTCACGAATTGGGTGGTGACCGACAGCTTCGCGGCGGCCAGACGGAACGCTTCGCGTGCCACCGACTCCTCGACGCCCTCGATCTCGAAGATCATGCGACCGGGCTGGATCTGTGCGACCCAGTACTCGACGCTGCCCTTGCCGGAGCCCATTCGGACTTCGATCGGCTTCTTGGTGATCGGCTTGTCCGGGAAGACGCGGATCCACATCTTGCCGCCGCGCTTGACGTGACGGCTGATGGTCCGACGACCGGCTTCGATCTGACGCGCGGTCAGCTGGCCGGTCGCGGTCGACCGCAGGCCGAACTCGCCGAAGCTGACGGCATTGCCGCTCCACGCCAGGCCTTCATTCCGGCCCTTGTGCATCTTGCGGTATTTGGTTCGCTTGGGTTGCAACATGATTAGTCCCTCGCCTCGCGCTCGCGACGCGGACCCCGACGATCGCGGTCATTGCGATCACCACGGTCTCCGCCACGCGGCGTGTCGTCCTGCTTCTCCTGGCCCACCTGGCTGAAATCGAAGATTTCGCCCTTGTAGATCCAGGTCTTGATGCCGATGATCCCGTAGGTCGTCTTGGCTTCGGCGAAGCCGTAGTCGACGTCGGCGCGGAGGGTGTGCAACGGCACGCGGCCTTCGCGGTACCACTCCGAACGCGCGATCTCGGCGCCGTTGAGGCGGCCGGCGACGTTGACCTTGATGCCCAGCGCACCGAGGCGCATCGCATTGCCGACCGCACGCTTCATCGCGCGGCGGAACATGATGCGGCGCTCGAGCTGCTGCGCGATCGACTCGGCGACCAGCTGCGCGTCGAGTTCCGGCTTGCGGACCTCGGTCACGTTGATGTGCGCCGGAACGCCCATCATCGTGCTCACGTCCTTGCGCAGCTTCTCGATGTCCTCGCCGCGCTTGCCGATCACCACGCCCGGACGGGCGGTGTGGATCGTCACGCGTGCTGTCTTGGCCGGACGCTCGATCAGGATCTTGCTGATGCCGGCCTGGGCGAGACGCTTGCGCAGCATCACGCGGACCTTCAGGTCGGCGGCGAGGTACTCGGCGTATTCCTTCTTGCCGGCGTACCACTTGGAATTCCAGTCTTTGGAAATGCCAAGGCGGATACCGGTGGGATGAACTTTGTGACCCATATTACTTGCCCTCTCCCACGACGACGGTGATGTGGCTGGTGCGCTTGAGGATGCGGGTACCGCGTCCCTTCGCACGCGCCATGAAGCGCTTCAGCGTCGGACCTTCGTCGACCGTGATGGTCGCGATCGTCAGCTCATCGACATCGGCGCCGGCATTGTTCTCGGCGTTGGCGATCGCCGACTCCACGACCTTCTTGATCATGTGGGCGGCTTTCTTGTCCGAGAACTTCAGCAGACCGACGGCGCGCTCGACCGGCAGACCACGAACCTGGTCGGCGACCAGACGTGCCTTCTGCGGCGAGATGCGCGCGGTCCGCAGAATCGCGGTGCGCTTGTTGACCTCGGTGCGAGCGCGCTTCTGCTCTTCGAGGCGGGCTTTCGTTGCCTTGTCCATTGTGCGCTCCTTACCTGCCCGACTTCTTGTCGCCGCCGTGACCCTTGAAGGTCCGGGTCAGCGCGAATTCGCCGAGCTTGTGGCCCACCATGTTCTCGTTGACCAGCACCGGGACGTGGTTCTTGCCGTTGTGGATGGCGATGGTGAAACCGATCATGTCCGGCAGAACCATCGAGCGACGCGACCAGGTCTTGATCGGCTTCTTGGTGTTGGAACCCGCGGCTTCCACCTTCTTGATGAGGTGGTGGTCGACGAAGGGACCCTTCTTGAGTGAACGTGCCATGGTCTATCAGCTCCTGCGATCGCGCACGATGAACTGCTGCGTCCGCTTGTTATGGCGGGTCTTGTAGCCCTTGGTCGGGACACCCCAGGGCGTAACCGGATGCGGGTTGCCCTGACCGGCCTTGGCTTCACCACCGCCGTGCGGATGGTCGACCGGGTTCATGGCCGCACCGCGGACGGTCGGCTTGACGCCGCGCCAGCGCTTCGCACCGGCCTTGCCCAGCTTCTCGAGGCTGTGCTCGTCGTTGCTGACCTCGCCGATCGTGGCGCGGCACTCGGACGGCACGCGACGCACTTCACCCGAACGCAGACGCACGGTGGCGTAGACGCCTTCGCGCGACACCAGCTGCACGCCGGCACCGGCGGCGCGCGCGATCTGCGCACCCTTGCCCGGCTTCATCTCGATGCAGTGGATCGTCGAACCGACCGGGATGTTGCGCAGCGGCAGCGTGTTGCCCGTCTTGATCGGGGCATCCGAACCGGAGATCACCTGGTCGCCGGCCTTGAGGCCCTTCGGCGCGATGATGTAACGGCGCTCGCCGTCGACATAGCACAGCAGCGCGATGTGGGCGGTCCGGTTCGGGTCATATTCGATGCGCTCGACGCGCGCCGGAATGCCTTCCTTGTCCCGCTTGAAATCGACGATGCGGTAGTGCTGCTTGTGGCCACCGCCGATGTGACGGGTGGTGATGCGGCCGTGGTGGTTGCGACCACCGGTATTGGTCTTCTTCTCGACCAGCGCGGCGTGCGGAGCACCCTTGTGCAGATCGGGGTGCACGACGCGGACCGCGGAACGGCGGCCGGCGGACGTGGGCTTGAACTTCATCAATGGCATCGGGGCTTCCTCAGACCTTCGCGTTCATGACGTCGATCGACTGGCCGTCGGCCAGCTTCACGTAGGCCTTGCGCCAGTCGCCGCGGCTGCCCTGGCGCTGACGGAAGGACTTGTTCTTGCCCTTCACGTTCAACACATTGACCGCCTCGACCTTGACGTCGAACAGCTTCTCGATCGCGGCCTTGATGTCGGCCTTGGTGGCGACCGTCGACACTTCGAACGCGTACTGGTTGGACACTTCCTGCAGGCGCGCGGTCTTTTCGGACACGCGCGGCGCACGGATCACTTCATAGAGCTTGGCGTCGTTCATGCCAGCCACTCCTCGATCTTCTTCACCGCATCGGTGGTGATCAGCACGGTGTCCGCGCCGACCAGGGCGACCGGATCCAGACCCTGGACGTCGCGGATCTCGACGTAGGGCAGGTTGCGGGCCGACAGGTACAGGTGCTCGGACGCCTCTTCGGTCACGATCAGCGGGCGCTTGCCCAGATCGAATTCCTTGAGCTTGGCGACCATGCCGCTGGTCTTGGTCTCGGACAGGTCGAAGGTCTCCACGACGGTCAGACGGCCCTGGCGGTTGAGTTCGGACAAGATCGCCGACATCGCCGCGCGGTACATCTTGCGGTTGACCTTCTGCTCGAAGCTGCGCGGCTTGGCCGCGAACGTCACGCCACCGCCGACGAAGATCGGAGCCGTCAGCGCGCCATGACGCGCACCGCCGCCCTTCTGCTTCTTCGACTTCTTGGTCGTACCGTTGACTTCCGAACGCGTCTTCTGCGCCTTGGTGCCGGCGCGACCGGCGTTGCGATAGGCAACGACGACCTGGTGGACCAGGTTTTCGCTGAAATCGCGACCGAAGACTTCGTCGGACACCGAGAGCTTCGAGCTGCTGTTATTGATTGCGAGTTCCATGTGCGACTCCTTATGCCTTGCTCGACGGACGCACGATGACGTCGCCACCCGGCGCGCCCGGAACGGCACCCTTGACGGCGATCAGGCCGCGCTCGGCATCGACCTGGACGATCTGCAGGCGCTGGGTGGTCTGGTTCTCGGCACCCATGTGGCCGGACATCTTCTTGCCCGGGAACACGCGGCCCGGCGTCTGGCGCTGACCGAGCGAACCCGGCTGGCGGTGCGACAGCGAGTTACCGTGCGTCGCGTCGCCCATCTTGAAGTTCCAGCGCTTGATCGTGCCCTGGAAGCCCTTGCCCTTCGTGACGCCCTGGACGTCGACGATCTGGCCCACTTCGAAGATGTCGGCCTTGATTTCGCCACCGACGCTGTAGTCGGCGATCTTGTCGTCGGCCACGCGGAGCTCCCACAGGCCACGGCCGGCTTCGACCTTCGCCTTGGCGAGGTGACCGGTTTCCGGCTTGTTGAGCAGCGATGCGCGCTTGACGCCCGCGGTGATCTGCACGGCGCTGTAGCCGTCGGTCTCCACGGTCTTGATCTGGGTGATGCGGTTCGGGGTCGCCTCGATCAGCGTCACCGGCACGGACTTGCCGTCTTCGGTGAACACTCGGCTCATGCCGGCCTTGCGGCCGACGATGCCCAACGAATGAATCTTCGCGGTCATGGTGCGGTCCTCAGGTCAGCTTGATCTGGACGTCGACGCCAGCCGCGAGCTCGAGCTTCATCAGCGCGTCCACGGTCTTGTCGTTCGGGTCGACGATATCGAGCACGCGCTTGTGCGTGCGGGTTTCGTACTGGTCACGCGCATCCTTGTCGACGTGCGGCGACGTCAGGATGGTGTAACGCTCGATCTTGGTCGGCAGCGGGATGGGGCCGCGCACTTGCGCGCCGGTCCGCTTGGCCGTTTCGACGATCTCGCTGGCCGAACGGTCGATCAGGCGATGATCGAACGCCTTGAGGCGGATCCGGATTTTTTGGTCCGTCATGACGGAAATATCCTTGGTTAAAAGAGCGACGGGCCTGCGGCTGGGTGCGCAGAACCCCAATGAATTCGTGGCGATCCGGAGCATTCACCCGCGCCCCGGGGCCATTCCCTGCAAATACGAAAGGCAGACCGGTCACCCGATCCGCCCAGACCTCGAAAACACAGACGCGGTGATCCGCTCCATCCCTTCGTGTCCCGAAAAACTTCGGGACGGGTGGAGCGCAGCCTCGCGACATTTCCGTGTCTGGCGAAGACGAGGGCATCCTGCACCTCATTTCGCGATTCCCGCGGGACATGCCGAACCGGCCAGGCCGCGGGGGTCTTGCATTCTAGCGGGTATCGCAGGGTGGGCGCAAGCCCTGCCCTTTAAGGCCGGACGGACCGGGCGGACCGATCCGTCTTTTGATCGTCATTCCCGAAAAGCGGGAATCCAGGAACTTCCTCTGTCGGCATCCGTGTGACTGCCGGAAGTCGCTGGATCCCCGCTTTCGCGGGGATGACGTCTTGGCAGCCGAGCGCGCTAGGCGCGCTCGGGCCAATACGTCACTTGATGATCTTGGCCACCACGCCGGCGCCGACGGTGCGGCCGCCTTCGCGGATCGCGAAGCGCAGGCCTTCGTCCATCGCCACCGGGTTGATCAGCGTGACCACCATCTTCACGTTGTCGCCCGGCATCACCATCTCGGTGCCTTCCGGCAGCTCGACTGCACCGGTGATGTCGGTGGTGCGGAAGTAGAACTGCGGACGGTAGCCCTTGAAGAACGGGGTGTGACGGCCGCCCTCGTCCTTCGACAGCACGTAAACTTCGGCTTCGAAATCGGTGTGCGGCTTGATCGAACCCGGCTTGCACAGCACCTGGCCGCGCTCGACGTCGTCACGCTTGGTGCCGCGCAGCAGCAGACCGGCGTTGTCGCCCGCCTGGCCCTGGTCGAGCAGCTTGCGGAACATCTCGACGCCCGTGACCGTGGTCTTCTGGGTGGCGCGGATACCGACGATCTCGATTTCCTCACCGACCTTGATGATGCCGCGCTCGATGCGACCGGTCACCACGGTGCCGCGGCCCGAGATCGAGAACACGTCTTCGACCGGCATCAGGAACGGCTTGTCGACGTCGCGCTCCGGCTCCGGAATGAACGTGTCCAGCGCCTCGACCAGCTTCAGGATCGCCGGCACGCCGATGTCGCTCTGGTCGCCTTCCAGCGCCAGACGGGCCGAGCCGTGGATGATCGGGGTGTCGTCGCCCGGGAAGTCGTACTTCGACAACAGCTCGCGCACTTCCATCTCGACCAGCTCGAGCAGCTCGGCGTCGTCGACCATGTCGGCCTTGTTCAGGAACACGACGATGTGCGGCACGCCGACCTGGCGCGACAGCAGGATGTGCTCGCGGGTCTGCGGCATCGGGCCGTCCGCGGCCGAACACACCAGGATCGCGCCGTCCATCTGCGCCGCACCGGTGATCATGTTCTTGACGTAGTCGGCGTGACCCGGGCAGTCGACGTGCGCGTAGTGACGGTTCGGGCTTTCGTATTCGACGTGTGCGGTCGAAATCGTGATGCCACGCGCCTTCTCTTCCGGCGCCGCGTCGATCGCGTCGTAGGCCTTGAATTCGCCGCCGAAACGCTCCGCACCGATCTTCGTCAGCGCCGCGGTCAGCGTCGTCTTGCCGTGGTCAACGTGACCAATCGTGCCCACGTTCACGTGGGGCTTGGTGCGCTCGAACTTACCCTTTGCCATGGTTGTAACCTCTGTGATTCGTGATTGGTGATTGGTGATTCGAGTCAGACGGAGCCCGCGATCATGCGAACACGGGCTCCGAACCACGAATCACGACTTACTTCTTGGTGACGGTCTCGGCGATGTTGGCCGGGGCCTCGGCGTAGTGATCGAACTCCATCGAGAACGTCGCACGGCCCTGGGACATCGAGCGCAGCGTGGTCGCGTAGCCGAACATTTCGCCCAGCGGGATCATCGCGTTGATGATCTTGCCCGACGGGCTGTCGTCCTGACCCTGCAGGATGCCGCGACGACGGCTGACGTCGCCCATCACGTCACCGAGGTAATCCTCGGGCGTGACGATCTCGACCTTCATGATCGGCTCGAGCAGCACCGGGCTGGCGCGGTTGAAGCCTTCCTTGAAGCCCATCGAGCCGGCGATCTTGAACGCCATTTCGGAGGAGTCGACCTCGTGGTACGAGCCGTCGACCAGCTTCACCTTGACGTCGACGATCGGGTAGCCCGCCATGATGCCGTTGGCCAGCACTTCCTGGATGCCCTTGTCGACCGCCGGGATGTATTCCTTCGGCACGACGCCGCCGACGACCGCGTTCTCGAACTCGTAGCCGGTACCGCTTTCCTGCGGCGACAGCTCCAGCCACACGTGGCCGAACTGACCCTTACCACCGGACTGGCGCACGAACTTGCCTTCAGCCTTGACCGACTTGCGAATCGTCTCGCGGTACGCGACCTGCGGCTTGCCGACGTTGGCCTCGACGTTGAACTCGCGCTTCATGCGGTCAACGATGATGTCCAGGTGCAGCTCGCCCATGCCGGCGATGATGGTCTGGCCGGATTCCTCGTCGGTGCGCACGCGGAAGGACGGATCCTCCTGCGCCAGGCGACCGAGCGCGAGGCCCATCTTCTCCTGGTCGGACTTGGTCTTCGGCTCGACCGCCATCGAGATGACGGGCTCCGGGAAGATCATGCGCTCGAGCGTGATGATGTGGTCCTGGGCGCACAGCGTGTCACCCGTGGTCACGTCCTTCAGGCCGACCGCGGCGGCGATGTCGCCCGCGCGCACTTCCTTGATCTCTTCGCGGTTGTTGGAGTGCATCTGCAGGATGCGACCCACGCGCTCCTTCTTCGACTTGACCGGGTTGTAGACCTGGTCGCCGGAGTTGAGCACGCCCGAGTAGACGCGGAAGAACGTCAACGAACCCACGAACGGGTCGGTCATGATCTTGAACGCCAGCGCCGAGAACGGGGCCTTGTCGTCCGCGGTGCGGGTGTCTTCGTTCTCGCGGTCGTCGATGCCCTGCACCGGCGGACGGTCCGCCGGCGACGGCAGCAGCTGGATCACGCCGTCGAGCATCGCCTGGACGCCCTTGTTCTTGAACGCCGTGCCGCAGAACACCGGCACGATCTCGACCTTCAGCGTGCGCTCGCGCAGACCGGCAACGATCTCGCCCTCGGACAGGTCGCCCTCGTTGAGGTACTTGTCCATCAGCGTTTCGTTGGCTTCGGCCGCAGCCTCGACCATAAAGCTGCGGGCCTCGGCGGCCCGGTCAGCCAGATCAGCCGGGATGTCGCGGTACTCGAACACCGTGCCCTGCGACGCGGTATCCCAGTGGATGGCCTTCATCTTGAGCAGATCGACGACGCCCTCGAAGCCGTCCTCGGCGCCGATCGGCACCTGCATCGGCACCGCGTACGCGCCCAGGCGCGACTTCAGCTGCTCGACGACCTTGTCGAAGTTGGCACCCGTGCGGTCCATCTTGTTGACGAATGCAAGGCGCGGCACCTGGTACTTGTTGGCCTGGCGCCACACGGTCTCGGACTGCGGCTGCACGCCACCGACCGCACACAGCACGAACACCGCGCCGTCGAGCACGCGCAGGGAACGCTCGACTTCGATCGTGAAGTCGACGTGGCCGGGGGTGTCGATGATGTTGAAGCGGTGCTCGGGCAGCGACTTGTCCATGCCCTTCCAGAACGCCGTGGTGGCCGCCGAGGTGATGGTGATGCCGCGCTCCTGCTCCTGCTCCATCCAGTCCATGGTGGCCGCGCCATCGTGCACTTCACCGATCTTGTGGCTGACGCCGGTGTAGAACAGGATGCGCTCGGAGGTCGTGGTCTTGCCGGCATCGATGTGGGCCATGATGCCGAAGTTGCGGTAGCGTTCGATGGGAGTCGTGCGAGCCACGTCAGTCTCTCGTATTGAATGGCGAAGTCCCGTCTGAAACGCGGAACATTCGCGATGGAATCGCTTGAATGGACGAATGCCGCCTTGCGGCGGCCTTCGGATCCTGCGTGCGGTGTGTGACCGCCTGGAGGCACCTGAGATGGTGCCGACGGGCTCCGGAATCAACCGGAGCCCGCGGGTCCGCTTACCAGCGGTAGTGCGCGAACGCCTTGTTGGCGTCGGCCATGCGGTGGGTCTCTTCGCGCTTCTTGATCGCGCCACCACGGTTTTCCGAAGCGTCGATCAGCTCGGCGGCCAGCTTGCGCGGCATGCTGTTCTCGCCGCGCTTGCGCGCCGACTCGATCAGCCAGCGCATCGCCAGCGCCATGCGGCGCGACGAACGCACCTCGACCGGCACCTGGTACGTCGCACCACCGACGCGGCGCGACTTCACTTCGACGGCCGGCGAGATGTTGCTCAGCGCCTTCTCGACGAGCTCGAGCGGGTTGCCGTTCTTCTCGCTGATGACGTCCATGGCACCGTAGACGATCTTCTCGGCGATCGACTTCTTGCCACTCTTCATGACCATGTTGATGAAGCGAGCGATCGTGTCGCTGTGGTGCTTCGGGTCGGGCAGCACCGAACGCTGCGGGGTGTTTCCTTTACGCGACATTGTCTATTCCTCAGCCCTTCGGACGCTTGGTGCCGTACTTCGAACGGCTCTGCTTGCGCTTCGCAACGCCGGAGGCGTCGAGCGAACCGCGCACGGTGTGGTAACGCACGCCCGGGAGGTCCTTGACGCGACCGCCGCGGATCAGCACCACGCTGTGCTCCTGCAGGTTGTGGCCTTCGCCGCCGATGTACGAAATGACTTCGTACCCGTTGGTCAGGCGCACCTTGGCGACCTTGCGAAGCGCCGAGTTCGGCTTCTTCGGCGTCGTGGTGTACACGCGGGTGCAGACGCCACGGCGCTGCGGGCAATTCGCCAGGGCAGGCGACGTGCTCTTGTAGGTTTCGGGGCTGCGCGGCTTCCGCACCAGCTGGTTGATCGTTGCCATCAGGTCTCGGGTTCTGTGGTTTCGGGCCGGAGCCCGGTGAAAACGAAGGCAGACGGAAAACCGTCTGCCAGACGAAAAAGTATAGCCCGCGCCGACGGAATGCGTCAACGCGAGCTGATACCGCCGCCGGCCGGCCACATGTGGCACAGCCCGACATAACTGCGTCCCGTCCGTCCTGGACCGAATACGAGCCGCATCCTGCGCCTCATTTCGGAGTCTGGGCGGCCCACGTGGGGCCGCCAAAGAGGTCTATCTTAACCTGCGTTGTCGTCGTTGTCAGCCACCGGGGTGGCCGGCACGTCCTCGAGCATCACCTGCTCCGGCGGCACGGGCACGGGCACCGGCGCGGTCTCGGCGGCGGGACCGGCGAGGGTCTCCATCTCCGAATCCGTCAGACCCGACGCCGCGCGGCGGCGCTGGGTGTGGTACGCCAGGCCGGTACCTGCCGGAATCAGGCGACCCACGATCACGTTCTCCTTCAGGCCACGCAGTCCGTCACGCGTACCGCGCACGGCGGCCTCGGTCAGAACGCGGGTGGTCTCCTGGAACGAGGCCGCCGAGATGAACGACTCGGTCGCCAGCGAGGCCTTGGTGATGCCCAGCAGCACCGGGTCGAACTTCGCCGGCAGCTCGCTCTTCGCGTTGTGCTTGACGTTGTCCTCGATCACCCGCTGACGTTCGACCTGCTCACCATTGAGGAAGCGGCTGTCGCCCTGGTCGGTGATCTCGACCTTGCGCAGCATCTGGCGAACGATCACCTCGATGTGCTTGTCGTTGATCTTCACGCCCTGCAGGCGGTAGACGTCCTGGATTTCCTTGGTCAGGTAGGACGCGAGTTCCTCGACGCCCTTCAGACGCAGGATGTCCTGCGGACCCGGCTCGCCGTCGACGACCGTCTCGCCCTTCTCCACGTGCTCGCCTTCGAACACGATGATCTGGCGGTACTTCGGGATCAGCTCTTCGTGATCGACACCGTCGGTGCCCTTGATGATCAGGCGCTGCTTGCCCTTGGTGTCCTTGCCGAAGCTGACGATGCCGGAGATCTCGGCGAGGATCGCCTGGTCCTTCGGCTTGCGCGCTTCGAACAGGTCGGCCACGCGCGGCAGACCACCGGTGATGTCGCGGGTCTTCGACGCTTCCTGCGGCACCTTGGTCACCACGTCACCCACGCCGACGGCGTCGCCGTCCTGCAGGTTGACGATCGAGCGCGGCGGCAGCAGGTACTGCGCCGGCAGGTCGGTGCCCGGGATCGACAGGTCGTTGCCCTTGGCATCGACGATGCGGACGATCGGACGCAGATCCTTGCCCTGGGAGCCGCGGCGCTTGGGATCGGTGATCTCGCGCGACGCCAGGCCGGTCAGGTCGTCGGTCTTCTCGATGACGGTGATGCCGTCGACGAAGTCGATGAAGCGGATGAAGCCCGCCACTTCCGACACGATCGGGTGGTTATGCGGATCCCAGTTCGCGACGGTCTGACCCGCCTTGATCGCGTCGCCGTCCTTGACGGTGATGGTCGCGCCGTAGGGCAGCTTGTAACGCTCGCGCTCGCGGCCGTGACCGTCGAGCACCGAGAGTTCACCCGAACGCGAGACCGCGACCAGGTTGCCGCTCTCGTGGGTGA